>CAZOLK010000035.1:0-32137 GCA_964580325.1 uncultured Verrucomicrobiota bacterium
AGCGGCTCCCGAGGAACGTGCTCACCGCCACCGAGGCGGAGCAGGTGATCGCCGCGTATTTTGACCGGCGGCAGCGCAGTCGGTCGACGCCAGCGTATGAACTCGTGCAGGGATTACTTTTTGATTTCGCACCCACGGCTCTATTCCCCGTTATTCTTGGCTAACTCTAAGAAACGATACACATCGATAACAAGTTGAATTTTCAACAATTCGCGACCGGCGACTATTCTATCGTCATGTAATATGGATTCAAATCCTTCATCCGTTTCGGTGCCTTTACCTGTATTCGCAGATCCGTAGAATTCAAACCTGTTGCCCTGTTTTTCATTCTCAATTTTAGCGCTTACAATGACCATGAAGAGCTTATGGTTCACAATATTCTGAACAATGGACCAGAATACTTCTTCGGTAGTGACGAAGTCAATCGTAAACCGTTCACTAGCAGATAGCTTTTGGCTATCAATGATTTCCGGCTGTACTTCACGACCTCGGCTTACACCTGGTCGATCACCACCAAACGCAGCCATACCAACATCAAATTCAGGACGCGAGATAGAAATAAAATCTCTGATCTTATGGTTAAAGAGCAGACTACAGAGACTTTCCACCACAATGAGTTGACGTTGCAGACGAGGAATTTGCTCCTTCACCGGCAAGGCAGCCTCACGAATATATTTATCGAATGAAAAAGGATATCCTTCCGGAAAAACCACATTATTTGAAATCGCATTCAGTTGAAGATGTTCTATTTTTCTAATAATATGGACCTGGAATGATGTGGGATCCGTCTTTTTATAGGGAATGTTGGCGCTACGCAACGCCAGTATGAGATCTTCGAATCTATTATCGAGTTCTTTCTTATTTTTCTCCTCATTCTCCAAATTAACTTTAGAAGGATAAGGATCGCGGTCATTCAATTTAAGAATGGTATTCTTGATTTTTTCAAGCCTTTTCACGACTTCATCATACTCGTCTTTGTGTTTGATCACAAAGATGAGTACAATTACACCAAGAATCAAAGCAAATGATTCTCCAATTATCAATGGAATGAATTTTTTCACAGTGCTATTGGTTTCTCCAATTTAAGCTCAATTTCAAACTCGATTACAGGGATCCCCTTGCCGCCAACTCTTTGAACAGTTAAAAACCTGACGTTTGTTTTATCGGTGAAAAGCGATGAATTTCGCCAGTTTTCATTGATTAGATTTTTAATATCGTCTCGTTCATGAAAATCACGATAGGCCATGCCGATGACAAGGATGGTATCGATTATGAAACTGCCTCGTTTATTTTGATCAACACGTTCCTGGGGAGTCATCTTCTTGATCCATACCCCATCAGGCGTTATCTTGTAAATCTCCTTTAACAGCAGACTCCATTCAGTTCTCTTCTTGATCAAATCTTTGACATAGTCAATCTTGCCATGAACCTGCTTAATGTCCTTTTCGACCTTGTTCATGGTATCGGCAAAAGTCTCCAAACGCTTGACGGCGCCATCGATTTTGCCTTCCTGTTCCAAACCAATCTGCTTGAGCTGATAGAAATAAATCCACCAAACTAAAAGGAGAAGGACAACGAGAAAAGAGGAAACGATGAAATAAGGTACTTTACGAATGAAGTCCCGATCCTGAATAATCTTTGGCGGCAAGAGATTCATTTCAATGGGACAAGTCAAGACTTTGCGCAAGGCCAAACCTACAATCTCACCCATAACATGCGCACGGGCGCCGATTTCATCGGCCGATATATCAGGACTGACGGAAACATTCAGAAAAGGATTCAGGTAATCCACCTCGACATTCAACTTTTCTTTAAGAAACGAATCTGTATATGTTATGATTGAGGATCCACCCGTCAACAGAACCAACCCGGGTTGGGAACCGGCCTGCTGTGTTTTATAAAAATTGATCGATCTGTTGATTTCGGCATGAAGCCTGGTCATAACGGAACGAACGTTTTTGGAAACTTTATCCGCCACAACACTTGGAGGCGATTCATAAGCGCCGCCAAAAGAAACAAAGGCCTGAGCTTTTTTCATCTCTTCGGCATCGGCGAAGGAAAGATCAAAACTCTTCATCACCTGTTGCGTTATCGTGTTGCCCCCGACCGGAATACTACGGCTGAACACCCTGCCGGATTCAATAAAAACCAAATCTGTTGAGCGTGCGCCAATGTCGACAACGATCGTACAATCGGGCAAATCGGCATAATTGTACTTCACTGCGTTGTAGAGCGACATTGGTGCAACATCCACCAGTTCAGGCTGCAATCCGGCGGCGACAACGGCATCAAGCAAATCTTCAATAATATCCGTCTTGATAGCCGCTAACATGGCATCGATTTCACCGTCTTCACCGCTGACCAACTGATAGTCCCAAACGACCTCATCAATGGGAAAAGGGACATTCTGCTGTGCTTCATACTTAACGATCTGCATGATTTTTTCACGATTTACTGAAGGCAATTTCACAAATCGCGAAAAAACAGACTGGCCGGGTACGCTAATCAGAACAGGCATAGATCCAATGCCGTGTTCATTAAGAATATAGCGAATGGTCTCGGTGATGTGCTCATTACGACCATCATCGCTGGTCGATTCCATATCCAGTGATTCAATCGCATAATCCACCAGTTCAAGCCCGGCCTTATCCGCCGCAAACTGACCCATACTTATGCTGCTGGCGCCGATATCTATAGCAAGGATATTCATTAAAACATCTTTCCGCAATTACTAATCATCATTCAGCAATAGGTTTCATCATTTCGTACAGTTCAGGTTCGAACAAGACATAAGGTGATTGCCGTCGATTCAGAATTTCTTCGATCGGTTGTGCCTTTTCGGTTAAACGTAGCCATTGCGTTCGCGACATTTTATCAGCCATGAAACCTACAATTTTTTTGTCAATTTTAATCGCAACTGCCGCTGCCATGGGTTGCTCGATATACCGGTCCGTCGTCTTAGGGTGAATAAAGGCTGAACAGAGATGCTTTCCCTGCTTGATGTTAATATATTTGCCCTTACCTTTCAGCAACAAATAGGAGCCAATCGATGCGTCCTTCGGTTTTGCGAGCAAAAAGTATTCAATTTCAATCTCATCAAGCCATGGAGCAGAGGTGGTATATTCACCCAGAATTTGAATGTATTTTTCGCGAGGAGATTTCTGACTGGGTTTGGTGTCATATTCCGGTGTTTTTTCGAAGGAAACCTTGATTTTTTTCAACACCACGGTTTCTTGCCCCATAACGTTTACGGGGATTGTTACGACCAAACCGAATACCAGAACAGAGATTAATATATAATGGAATCTATGCATATGCACCTCCTTAAGAAAGCTTTCATCATTAATTTCAAACCATTTGCATCCATAACTTACGAATATTACCAAATAATTGTTGAAATAATCAACTACTATTTTTTATATATTTTGACAAAAAGCAAGACTTTTTATCCCATTTTTTCGATGAGCGTCAGAAAATAAAATTATACTGGCGCTGCTGGCGCCATCAACCACTCAGGTTGCCGATGATGGAAATAAGGGGCAAAAACAAAGCAATGACAATGGTACCGACGATAATAGCCAGAAGAACAATGAGAATAGGCTCGATAATAGAACTGAGCGCGGATACCGTATTATCGACTTCATCGTCATAATTATCGGCAATGCGCATTAACATATCCGGTAAAGCGCCTGTTTCTTCACCTACTTCAACCATACTGACCACCATTGGCGGGAAAACCCCTGTGGCTTCAATGGGTGGGGCAATATTTTCACCTTCCTTCACCGCATCATGAACCGACATAATAGCCTTGGCAACAACTTCATTGCCCGAAGTATCGCGAACGATGATAAGCGCTTGAAGGACGGGAACGCCGGCGTTCAGAAGCGTACCCAACGTACGAGTCAAACGTGCAATGGAAGATTTCTGAACCAGCGTACCAAATAAAGGCATTCGGAATTGAATCCGATCCAGCAGGTAGCGCCCCCAATCAAACTTGCGCAGCACTTTCATCATTACAATAAAACAAATGATAATGGCTATGACCACAGGGAACCGCGTACGCAATATCGTACTTGTATTCATAACAAACTGCGTCAAACCCGGCAGCGCCTGACCTTCGAGAAGGTCTTTAAAGATATCCTCAAACTTGGGAATGATTGCGACCAACAGGAAGGAGACAATACCCATGGCCATAATCAATACGATGACAGGATAGGCCATGGCACTAATCACCTTGTTTTTAATCTTCTGCATTTTCTCCATAAACTCGGCAAGACGCAAGAGCACGACGTCGAGCACACCACCAATTTCACCGGCACGGGTCATGTTGACATACAGACGATCGAAAATTTTTGGATGAGCTTGGAGGGCCTCGGCAAACGTACTCCCACTCTGGATACTCTCAGCCATTTCCTTGATCGCATCTTTTAGACCGGGATGCTTTTCTTGTCTAGCGATAACGTTCAATCCTCTTAGCAAAGGCAATCCTGCATTGATCAAGGTTGCCAACTGGCGGGTAAAGGTCATCAGGTTCTTTGTTTTAACTTTCCCCTGCATGAACTTGGGAAGCTTGATCTCCATATTGAGCGATGAAGCAGCTTTACTGCTTTTTGCACGCGGCGCGTGCATTCTGGCCTGCTTTTTCTTCTTGCCCTTAGCGCTGCCCACTTCCGAGATTTCCGTGGGGAACAACCCCTGATCTTTCACCAAAGCAACTGCTGCCTTTTCCGAAGGCGCCTCCACGCTACCGCGCGTTTCTTCACCCTTGCTGTTCATTGCCAGATATGTAAATGTAGGCATGGATCAATCTCCTTAACCGAATGTTGATAAAAAGCGTTTTTCATGAGTATTTAATTACTTCCTCAACGGTTGTGTAACCATCCAAGATGCATCTAATGCCATCCTGCCGCAGGCTGCGCATGCCGAGTTCCTGGGCACGTTCCATAATGACCGACGTGGGACGTTTATCAATAATGAGTTCCCGAATCGGATCCGAAATCCTCAAATACTCATAAATTCCACGCCGTCCTTTATATCCCGTATCATTACAAGCTGGGCATCCTTCGCCATAATAAAAATCACGACCCGCAACATCATTGGGCGTCAATTCGAGACGCTCCAGGATCTCGCCGTCAGGCTTGTAACTTTCGCGACATTTTTTACAAATCGTACGGACCAAGCGTTGTCCCAGAATCGCTTCCATGGTGGAAGCGATCAGGAATGGTTCTACTCCCATATCGATCAACCGGGTCACTGCACCAGGCGCGTCGTTGGTGTGCAAGGTACTGAAAACGAGGTGACCGGTAAGGGAAGCCTGAATAGCAATCTGAGCCGTTTCGACATCGCGAATTTCACCCACCATAATAATGTCGGGATCCTGGCGCAGGAAGGAGCGCAGCGAAGCGGCGAATGTCAACCCCACTGCTTCATTGACCGGAACCTGCATGATGCCTTCGACATCGTATTCGACAGGATCTTCGGCAGTCAGAATTTTAGTTTCGATCTTATTGAGCCTTCTCAAACCAGCATAAAGCGTGGTGGTTTTTCCTGAACCGGTAGGTCCGGTGACCACGATAATACCATTGGGTTTATTGATATCAAAAGAGAAGGTCTCATAAACGTCATCCGGAAATCCCAGAACTTCAAGATCCAATTGCACAGCGCTCTGGTCCAACACACGCAAAACGACGCTCTCTCCATATTGCGTGGGCAGGGTCGATACGCGGAAATCCACATCGCGACCGGCGATGGAAAGTTTAATACGACCGTCTTGCGGCAAACGGCGCTCAGCAATGTTCAATCCGGATACAACTTTGATGCGCGAGGTGACAGGCAATGCCAGGTGTTTCGGTGGCGGCGACAGTTCGTAAAGAGCGCCGTCCACGCGCACACGTATTTTAAATTCCTTTTCAAACGGTTCAAAATGGATGTCAGAAGCGCGGTCCTGAACAGCCTGGTAAAGAACCACGTTAACAAACCTGATTACAGGGGTTAGATTGGCCATATGCTCAATATCGACGACATCGACATTATCGCCTTCAATCGGCATGAAGTTATCATCCTCCATATTCTGTTCAAGCTCATCGAGGATGTGCGTCACCGAATCGCTGACATCGCCATACAATTCATAGATGGCGGTTTTTATATCCTCTTCACGAGCCACCATGAAGGTGATGTCTCTGGTAAGAACGAACCGCAACTCGTCCATGACTTCCGGGTTGATTAAATCGGCAACCGCCAACGTGATATTCATCTCATCCGCTTCAAGAGGAAAGATATTGTACATCCGCACCACATCTACAGGAACGATCTTGACGATATCGGGATCTATTTCAATTTCATCGAAATCTAGTATATTAGCGCCCATGTAACCGGCGATTAATTCCAGCATCTCCATTTTATCGATATAGCCCATATACACCAAGATTTCCTTGATGAGATTACCTGTCCGCTCTTGTTCATCCAGCACCTCCGTGATTTGCTCATCGGTAAGGATGCCTTCATCATACACCTGCATCAACAGGGTATCCTTAATTTCTATATCCATGGCCATATCGGCGCAACCTTATCTTTTACGCTTCTTACTACCCATTGTTTCAACTTTGCTTGACAAGCCTTCCGGATCCTGGGCTTTGGTGATCAGGTCTTCATAACTAATAAAACCGCGTTCATAAAGACTCATCAGGCTATCGTCCAAGGTAATCATTCCCCATTTGGCGCCAGTTTGGATATCGGACGTAATGCGAAACGATTTTTTGTCGCGAATCAACGAGGCAATGGAAGGCGTGGCGATCATGATTTCAAATGCAGCGATACGTCCTGGTTTGTCGACGCGCTTGAGCAATAACTGAGATACCACAGCCACGATACTTGTCGACAACTGTGTGCGGATCAATTCCTGTTGAGCTGTGGGAAAGGCATCCACGATACGATCGACAGTTTTGGCAGCACCTGTGGTATGCAGCGTGGCAAAGACCAAGTGACCGGTTTCAGCAGCGCTGATAGCAGCTTCCATCGTCTCCAGGTCTCGCATTTCACCGACGAGAATCACATCCGGGTCTTGACGCAAGGCACGGCGCAAAGCCTCACTGAAAGAAGGCACATCCGCGCCAATTTCACGCTGCGTTATCAAACTCGTTTTGTGATTGTGATAATACTCGATGGGATCTTCCACGGTGACGATGTGGGCATCGCGTTCTTCATTGATAATGTTGACCATTGAAGCCAGGGTGGTCGATTTACCGGAACCGGTGGGGCCGGTCACAAGGATCAAACCGCGTGGACGAAAGAGCAGTTCCTTGACTTGCGGAGAAAGACCGATCTCTTCGAGTTTCAACATCTTGTTTGGAATCAAGCGCAAGACAATACCGATGCAACCTTTCTGGCGGAACGTACTGACACGGAAACGGGCTTTGTCGCCAAAACCGAAACCAAAATCGGTGCCGCCCTGGGACCGTATTTTCTGCTGTTGATCATCCGAACAGATACTCTTCATCAATCTTTCGGTATCTTCGGGCTTTAAAGGATCGGCATCGAGGGGATGCAAACTTCCATGGATGCGCAAAACAGGCGGAACGCCGACAGCAAGGTGAAGATCGGACGCACCTTCCTGAACCACCAGGTCCAGCAGGGCGTCCATGGTAATATCATTGGCATTGATGGACATTAACTAATATCTCCCATGGTGACACGAAACACTTCATCCAAGGTGGTCATACCAGCCATCACTTTTCGCAAACCGTCTTCGCGCAAGGTACGCATACCGAGATCGCGTCCCTGGGCACGCAGTTCAGCACTGGAAACTTCATCGAAAATCATACTGCGGATTTCTTCGCTGATGACCAGGATTTCATAGATCCCGACGCGTCCTTTATATCCGGTGTGATTGCATTCATTGCAGCCTTGGCCTTTAAACACTTGCATTTCACTCATCTGCTCAGCCATGGGCCCCAGAACACGCAGATCCTGCCTTGATGGTTCATAGGCCACTTTGCATTTTGAGCAAATTCTGCGTACCAACCGTTGCGCCATGATTGCACGTGTAGAGGACGCCACGAGAAAGGGCTTTACACCCATATCGGACAGACGTGTGACCGCTCCCGGCGCATCATTGGTGTGCAGGGTGCTGAAAACCAGGTGGCCGGTGAGTGAGGCATTAATGGCGATCTCGGCGGTTTCAAGGTCGCGGATCTCACCGATCATGATGATGTTCGGCGCTTGGCGCAAGATAGCGCGCAAGGCGCTGGCAAACGTGAAGCCAATGGAGGATTTCACCTGGACCTGGTTGATACCATTCAATTGATATTCTACGGGATCCTCGACCGTGATGATCTTACGGTCCGGACGGTTGACAAAGTGCAGGCAGGAATACAGCGTCGTAGTTTTTCCAGAGCCGGTTGGCCCTGTCACCAGGATAATGCCATCAGCCGAACCGATCAAACGCTCAAAGCTCTGCTGGTCATCGGAAAAGAATCCCAACTGGGCCAAACCGAGTTTAAGGCCAGATTTGTCGAGAATACGCATGACGATCGATTCGCCATGGTTGGTGGGGATGGAATTGACCCGCAAATCCAGTTCTTTGCCCAAAACGGTAATATTGATGCGACCGTCAAGAGGAATGCGCTTTTCGGCAATGCTCATATTGGCCATGATTTTAAGTCGGCTGATGATGGCTGGCTGCAAGCGTTTCGGTGGACTGTCGACTTCGTGCAAAACGCCGTCAATGCGGTATCTAACACGGAATTTCTGTTCCAGCGGTTCGAGGTGAATGTCGGATGCGTCACGGCGGAAAGCTTCGATGATGATCAAGTTAACCAGCTTGATAATCGGCTCATCGTCTTCCGTAGTTTCATCTGATTCAGCGTCTTTCGGTTTGTTTACGATCACGGTTTCATCCGGCTTGGTCAAATCCTTCCAGGCGGAATCGATGGAGATTTCACCTTTGGGATAAAACTGCGGGAGCATGACATCGATTTCTTCGCCAAGCGCGACAACACCTTCCACGTTCATCTTGAGAATATAGCGCAGGCTATCGAGCGTATCCATGTCAAACGGGTCGCGTAAGGCTACCGTAATCGCATTTTCAGTTCGTGACAAGGGAATCACTTCATAACGGTAAGCCACTTGAGCGGGAATGGCTTCGATTGCTTCGGGATCGATGGTCATTTCCTGTAAACTGACGGTTTCCATGTTGAACAGGCTGGCCAGCGTAGACAAAATATCCATCTTGGCCAGTGACGCGTCGCGGGTCAAAATGTCAATGACGTTCTGTTCTTCCTTTTCAGCATTCTTTAGCGCTAATTCACCTTGACTTTTGGTAATCAAGCCTTCGCCGGTTAATACTTCTACGATATATTCGTCGTTAGCAGTCAAGAATCAACAGCCCTATGTTGGTAGTGAGCATCATTATACTTAATTTGAATATGTATTAAAATGAGTATCATACGACAAGTCTCAATTTGCAAGTTTATTTTTGAGCAATTCCTGTACCATGCGGGGGTTGGCCTTGCCTTTGCTGAGCCGCATGACCTGTCCCATTAAAAACTGCAGCGCAGCCTTTTTCCCATTGCGATAATCCTCGACAGACTTTGGATTCCGGTCTATGGCCTGATCGGCGAAGTGCTGCAGTTTATCAGTGTCACTTTCCTGGATCAGATTTCGTTTTGCGGTTATTTCCCGTGGATCGCCACCATGGGCAAAGATTTCATTGAAGATTTCTTTAGCCGCGGTCGAGTTGATTTCGTTTTTGTCCGACATATCCAACAAGGCAGCCAGCGCCGCAGGCGTCACAAGGCACTGATCGATCACGGTTTCACTTTCAGACAAAGCGCGCAACATTTCCGTCATGATCCAATTGGATGCCGCCTTGTAATTCGCGGTGAGTGCGGCCGCAGCTTCATAGTAATCAGCGACAGCTTTATCAGCCACCAGCACGCCAGCGTCATACTCGGGCAAACCGTATTCGCGCATGAATCGGTTCAGGCGCTGTGCCGGCAATTCAGGCAATGACGCACGCCAATGCTCAATTTTTTCCTGCGACAGAACGACGGGCATGAGGTCCGGGTCGGGAAAGTATCGGTAATCGTGCGCCTCTTCTTTGGTCCGCATGGATTGGGTCAGGCCAAGATCCGCATCCCAACGTCGAGTTTCCTGAATCACGGTCCCGCCCTGACGCAACAACTGTATTTGCCTGCCGATCTCGGAGGCAAGGGCATTCTGCACGCCTTTGAACGTGTTCAAATTCTTGATTTCCGTTTTTGTGCCCAGCTTTTTCGTGCTGCGGGGACGAACACTGCAGTTGACATCGCAACGCATATTCCCCTGCTCCAGATTACAATCGCTGATATTGCCATACTGGAGGATCTGCTTCAGCGCGATTAAAAAAGCAAAAGCCTCATCAGGCGAATGCATATCCGGTTCGGATACGATTTCCATCAAAGGTACGCCCGCACGGTTATAGTCGATCAAACTCCCCCTGCCAGCATGGGTATTCTTGGCGACATCCTCTTCCTGGTGAATGCGTGTAAGTTTGACTTCACGGCTTGTATTGCCGACCACGATGGGCACTTGACCATCAAGACATAGCGGCTGATCATACTGCGATATCTGATAGTTTTTTGGCATATCCGGGTAGAAATAATTCTTGCGGTCGAACTTGCTGTAGGGATTGATCCGGCAGCCCAGAAGCAAACCCGCGGTTACGCAGAGACGGATGGCTTCCTCATTCATAACGGGAAGAGCGCCTGGATAACCGAGGCAGACCGGACAAACATGTGTATTTGGTGGCGCTCCAAAGCTGGCGGCACACCCACAGAACATTTTCGACACCGTCTTCACTTGGACGTGTACTTCCAACCCAATGACAGTTTCATATTCCATAATTAGCTTTTCCATATCAAGTTACACCACTTCAACGTCCATTTCCAGTTCTGATATTGCGCCAATTCACGGATTGTTCATAAACATGAGCGACGCGGAAAATATTGTCTTCACGAAAGGAAGCCCCCATCACCTGCAAGCCCACGGGAAGACCTTTTGAAGTAAGGCCGCAGGGGACGGACAAAGCGCAGATACCCGCCAGGCTGACAGGGGTGGTCAGGATATCGTCAAGATACATTTTCAAAGGATCGTCGGTCTTTTCGCCGAGTTTGTAAGCCGCGGTAGGTGCGACAGGCGCAAGCAGCGCATCACAGGTTTGAAACACGTGCTCCAACTCATTGCGAATAATGGTGCGTCCTTTCTGAGCTTTGAGATAGTAGGCATCGTAATATCCACTGCTGAGCACATACGCGCCGAGAATGATGCGTCTTTTCACTTCCGAGCCGAATCCTTGTGCCCGCGTCTTACAATACAGTTCGATAGGATCTTCGCCCTGTATTCTCAAACCATAGCGCACGCCATCAAAGCGAGACAAATTGGCCGAGGCTTCGGCACAGGCGATAATGTAGTAAATCGCTATGGTATAAGCCAGATGGGGGATATTGACTTCACAAACCTCCGCCCCCAGGGCTATGCACTGATCCACGGCCTGACGGACAAGGGCTTCCACGTCAGGATCCATGCCATCAACGAAAAATTCGCGAGGTAATCCCAGGCGCATGCCTTTGAGTGTGTCCTGTTTATCCACGACAGCGAGCCAATCAGGAACGGGCATATTCAGCGAAGTGGAATCGCGATCATCCACGCCCGAGATGGCACGCAACAGCATGGCGGCATCGTCCACGGTCCTGGTCAACGGACCGATCTGATCGAGCGACGAGGCAAAAGCGGTGAGACCATAGCGCGAAACCCTTCCATAGGTCGGCTTGACACCCACGCAACCACAAAAAGATGCAGGTTGACGAATAGAACCGCCGGTATCAGACCCCAAAGCGGCTATGGCAAGGTCGCCGGCCACGGCTGCCGCCGAACCACCGCTTGAACCACCAGGAACATATTCGAGATTCCACGGATTACGCGTGAGTTGCATGGCCGAATTTTCCGTACTGGACCCCATGGCGAACTCATCCATATTCGTACGCCCGAGAAAAACAGCGCCTGCGGAACGCAAGCGTTCACTTACCGTGGCATCGTAAGGCGCTACATACCCCTGCAGAATGCGCGAGGAGCATGAACAGGGCTGACCGCGAACGTTGATCAGATCTTTAATCGCCAAAGGAATACCCAACAAGTCACCCTCTTCGCCGTCAGTACGTCTTCGATCCGCGTCACGCGCCATATTCAGCGCGCAATCCTCGTCAACTGAAACATAGGCCTGCACATCAGGGTCTCGTTCGCGTATGACATGAAGGCAATCCTGGACAATTTCAACTGAGCTGCAAGTGCCTTTACGCAACATGTCAGCCAGTGCCCGCAGGGATAGTTTGTGTAACGCACTCATGGCCCACCTCACTCGATAATCCGCGGCACTTCAAATTGTTCTTCGCGCAAGCCCGGCGCCAGGCTCATGACCTCCTCATGATCCAATCCGGGCCGCACGCGATCCTCTCTGAAGACATTGTTGACCGGCACTGCATGGGCCATGGGCTCTACCTCGCTTACATCCAGCTCGTTGATCTGGTGAAAATAATCCAGGATGTGCGCCAGTTGCCCCTGGAAAAGCCGGGTTTCCTCATCAGTCAAATCAATGCGGGCCAATTGGGCGACATAGGCGACATCAATACTTTCAGTTGGCGTTGTCATAAAGAACCTTTCGATATAGGAGATTGAACCATTCAGTTTGAAACAGCATCATGGCAGGACTTCAACCGATAAAGATCCTGACGGTTTCAGCCAGGCATTCGGCAATTTGAGCGGTCAACTCATCCGTCGGTCCTTCCACCATAACGCGACACAGCGACTGTGTTCCGGAATAGCGCACCAAAACGCGGCCTTCATCCTGCAGCTCGCGCTCCGCGGCGCGAATAGCTTCCTGCAACTTTGGCACTTCTTCCAAAGGAGGTTTACGCGAAACCTCGACATTGATCATCTGTTGCGGAAAAAGTGTAACCATATCAGCCAACGAGGACAACGGCCCGTCGTGAGTCTGCAATGCCGCGAGTATCTGAAGAGCCGTAATGATGCCATCACCAGTGGTATGCTGATCGAGGAAAATCATATGTCCGGAGGTTTCCCCTCCTAGAACGGCATTTTTCTGCTGCATCAGCTCAAGCACATAGCGATCGCCAACAGGAGCGACTTCGTACTCGACACCCATCCGATTCAAGGTTTTATACAACCCGCAATTGGCCATGACCGTGGTGACGACGCGATTGTTGGCCAATTTTTGGCCTTCCTTATAATAATAGGCGCAAATGGCGAGGATATGATCGCCATTGACCTCGCGCCCCTTTTCATCCACGGCAATCAGCCGATCGCCGTCGCCATCGAAAGCGAGTCCGATATCGGCTTTTGTTTCCAGCACTTTATCGATCAAATCCCGCGGGTGCAATGCGCCGCAATCCAGGTTGATATTCAGCCCATTGGGTTCACAATGAATCGTGGAAACAGCAGCCCCCAGCTCGGCGAAAATGATAGGGGCGATGCGATAGGTTGCCCCATTGCCGCAATCGAGAACAATCTTCAAGCCTTCCAGGCTTTTCTTTTCCGGAAATGTACGCTTACAGAAAACGATGTAACGTCCTCGCGCGTCATCGATGCGCGTAGCGCGCCCGACCTGTTCGGCGGTGGGGCGGATGTTCTCGATGCGCCCGGACAAAACCAGGTCTTCAATGTGACGTTCTATTTCATCCGCCAGCTTATATCCATCGCGCGAAAAGATTTTGATGCCGTTATCCTGGTAGGGATTATGCGAAGCCGAAAGCACCATACCTGCGGCGGCACGCATACTACGGGTTATGAAAGCGATGCCCGGGGTTGGCATCGGCCCCACAAGGTATACGTGAACGCCCATGGAACATATACCCGCGGTAAGGGCGTTTTCAAACATATACCCGCTGAGCCGGGTATCCTTGCCAATCACGATCAATTGTTGCTCGTTCTGGTGTTTCTGCATTTTGCATGTATAGGCAACGGCTCTGCCTATTTCGAGAACACGCTGCGCAGTCATGGGCTCCACATTGGCCACCCCACGAATACCGTCTGTTCCAAACAATCTACCCATAATAAGCAAACTCCTAGTTATAATTATTCAACATGGCAGGGCAGCTTCTCAACCCTCATCAGAGAAAACATCCATCAAAGCCGCCACCTCATCCACAAGCGACTGCAACCAGAGACTGCCGGCGCTCTTGATCTCGCGCGGCAGCGCTTGGACAATCTGCGTATAGCACTTCCGCGAAGAAACAGCAGCCCATGCGCCCAGAAATTTTTCACGGGCTCGTTCGGAAGGGTCCTGATCCAGGAGGTCATGAATACGGTCGCGCATACGAGGCCACTGTTCCATGAAAAGACGTTGCTCCGCATACGGTTTAGCGGTCAGCGACGTACCTAGATGGGCATGGGCCAATTCAAGCGAGTAAGCCATTTTACCCGCCAACTGCTCCAGGCGTTTTATTCTTTCCGCCAGGACCAGGTCCAACTGATTTACAGCGCCTTCGAACACATGGCGTTGAAAAGGAGAGGCGTCCATGAAGCGTCGCCGAACGTGCCGATACCAGGTCCTCAAGGCACGGATATTGCCTATGTATATCAGACAATTGCGCACGATACGCTTAATGCTGAAATATACCCCCATATTGAAAGCTTTGCGCCCATTCCACTTATCGGGTTCAGGGTAGTAAATACCGTTTCCCTCCAACGCGTCCTTACGCCACACGACGCCGGCCGGAATGGCGATGCCGTAATCGATTCGTACCGGACCGACCAGACCGCCCTGCCCTCCCAGAAAGACAGGCTGCTGATCGAGCATAACGCCACGCGGCACATCGCCGATCAGCGAAGCCGTCGCTTTATCTCCCCGTGGAGTATAGTTAAAATGAATGTAGGACGAGCCCACCTCGCTGTGATTTTTCCGGCTGGTACCGCCAGCCATCAGGCAATCGCAGAAATTGAGCAAACTGCCTGTCGTGACAAACGGCATGAGAATGGTTTGCTTAAATCCTACGGTATGGGCTCCATTGGCTTCCTCTTCCAGCAGCGTACCGGGGCGAATGTGGGCGCCGCTGCCGACACTGGAATCATCCAGGAAGGTCGCTCCGGCAAAGTAACCGCCTTTGAGCGCGACACGAGCCCCCAACTGACAATGGTGCAACGTAGCCGGCATTTCTTCACCGATTGCACAATCGGGTCCAATGGCTGTAGAGGCGCCTGTCAGACGTGTACCGGGATAGAGCCACGAACCGGTCGCGATGCGTTCGGGTTGCACGTCCTCATCGACATACACCATGTCAGGGGCAGGAATCCGGACCCCATTCCGCATGAGCGCCTGTATTTTGTCATTTTGATTGTTCACGGATTATATTCCTATTTTAACAGCATGCCAATAACAATGCCTATACCTGAAAAAGCCAGGATCAACAACGAAGTCAAAACTTTTTTGGAAAAGAAGATCATGTTCACCTGGGTATCTCCGCGGGTCAAAACAGCACTGAGTGCCACAAGACCGATCATCACCAATGCCACGATAATTTTCTTATTCATATTCGCGTATCTCCTGCTAAAAACGATCTTTGCGGCGACGCAAGGCGGTGAAAACCTGAATGTCGGATGCCTCCTCCATTTGCAATATGCTGCGAATCTCAGCGGAAAAGGGGCGTAGAAAAGGATTGGTTTTCTTTTCAAGCCCCATGGTGGAAGGCGCGCTATGGCCACAGCCGCCAATCGTATCGTCAAGCGCGTTAGAACGGGATTGCAGTTCGGGATTGCGTGGCTCGAACTGCAGCGCAAACCGAACATTCTCCGCAGTATACTCATGGCCGAACCAAATCCGAACATCGTCTTCAAACCCGGCCAATTTCGACAAGGATTTCCAAATAGTTTCGAAATCCGCAAAAACACGACCACAACCACAACCGAAGAGCGTATCTCCCGTCCACAGGTTGCAACCATCCGACGAAAGGAAACAGACATGATCGCGGGTATGGCCCGGTGTAGACAGCACGCGCAGCGTCTCGCCGACAAAATCGATCCGGTCTCCCTCGCTGACGGCATAGTCAACGCCTGGAACAGAGGGCGGTCCGGCGATGCGACATTGGGTGGCGCGCTTGAGCGCATTGTTGCCGGCGCAATGATCGCCATGATGATGGGTGTTCAAAACCCATTCCAAAGTCCAGGAGCGCCGGCGCAGCAGTTCCAGGACTGGTCCGGCGCTGCCCGGATCAATAACCGCGGCACGCCGATTGCGCACATAGACATAGATCAAATTATCCCCCCAGACCAGTGGGACTACCAGATTGGGGTCATGACTATCCATAAAAACTCCGAATAAATGAAAGAGGCTGATCCTCAAATAAAAGATTTATGCAACCGGTGTTTGCGCGAGACAAGGAAAAACGATTGCTTTTTATTAAGTTGTGCCTAAACTAATGGAAATGATAAATAAAATCAGATGCCCAGATCTTGAGAGGGAATGACCAAACAGCATGTTAAAATGGAACCGATCAACGCTGAGCGATAAACCCGGTTTTAGCAGCCGGGCCACGTTCATGGTTTTGTTTTTTTTCGTACTCGCGCTGAACTGCGCGGCGGAAGCCTCCGACAATCAGCGTGTCCTGCTCCAAACCGTGTGGCAATGGAGTCTATATACCATTGCCATATCGGTTTTTACAATCATATTCATGGTGGTTGCGCGCAACCGCTTTTTGAAAAGCCGTTTGGATGATCTCAATAAAGAACTGACCATGGAACGGCATCACCGACAAAATGCGGAACAAGAACTCCAGGAATCCAATGCCCGTTTTCACCTGGTCATGGAACAAGAAACCGCTGCCGTGAAACGTCAACTGGCGGAAGATTGGGAAAGCCGTCAAAAAGTCATGGAACTATCGCATAAAGCTTTGGAACAACGGGTGCACGAAAAAACACGCGACCTGGAAGAAAGCGAACGGCGCTACCGCGCCCTGGTGGAAAAAAGCCATGACGCCATTTTCATCCATGCGGACAACAACTTTCTTTTCATCAACGACAAGGCCATGGAATTGACCGGTTACAGCAAAAGCGAGTTGTATTGCATGGATATCGACTCGTTGATACATCCCGAAGACAAAAGTTTCATCCACAAATCAAACCACCAGCCGCAACACGACCAGCGCATGCCTGAAATTTACGAGGCCCGGTTCAAGACCAAAAGCGGCAAAGTAAAAGTCGGCGACTTTGCCTCGACGCTCACATACTACAAGGGTAAACGGGCGGTTATGGTCACCGTAAGAGACATCACGGATCGCAAAATCACGCAACGTGAACTGCAGGAGGCGAACAAACGGCTTGAAGAAGCACTTGTCAATCTGCAGCAGAAGGAACGGCAACTTGTTCAACAGGAACGGTTAAGGGCAGTGGGTCAGATGGCGAGCGGCGTAGCCCACGACTTCAACAACGCTCTGCAACCCATCCTGATGGCCGCCAACATTGTGGCCACCAATGAGCACGTTCATCATGATACGGAACTGCTTCACCGTTATATACAACGGATCGAGACCGCGGCACGCGATGCGGCCAATACAGTAAAAAGACTTGTTCGCTTCTACAGTGCACATCAGCAATCCGATATTATTCAAATCAACCTGTGCGACTTGGTGCGTGAAGTCGTTGATCTGACCCAACCCAAGTGGCGTGAAGAAGCCCAATCCAAGGGGTGTTTTATTGAAGTGCAGACCGAACTGCAGGGGACCTGTCTGGTGGACGGCTATCATGACGAATTGCGTGAAATGCTTACCAACTTGCTGTTTAACGCAGTCGAAAGCATCCGTCCGGGGAAAGGCCAGATCGTGGTCCGTTGCAAAGCGAATCAAGATAAAATCAGCATGGAAATCAGTGACACGGGCAAGGGCATGTCGGAGGAAATTCGTCGAAAATGCCTGGAGCCTTTTTTCACGACCCGTGTAAATAAAGGTTCAGGACTGGGTTTATCGATCGCCTATGGCATTATCGAACGTCACCATGGCGAAATCGCGATCAGCAGTGAAGAGGATCAGGGCACAACCGTACAGATCGTCTTTCCACAGGCATCCTGGGAAATGAAGCAAATTCCTTCCGCCGACGAACAACCGATCTTGACTGAAAAAGTTGACAACAAGGCATATACGATCCTGTTTATCGACGATGAAGAAAGTCTTTCCAACTTGATGTATGAAGCCCTTTCGTTTAACGGGCACCGCGTCATCGCTCTGGACTCGGGCATCGATGCGTGGGAAGCTTTTCAAAACAATCTGTTTGACATCGTGATCACGGATCAATCCATGCCAGGCATGACCGGCATCCAACTGGGCGGCAAGATAAAAAACAAATCGCCGCGTACACCCGTGATCTTGTTGACAGGATTCGGCGATACGATCGACATCCAGGAAAAAGACGCACGAAACATTGACTTGATTCTCTCCAAACCTATTTCGCCGAACAACCTGGAAAAACACATCCGCGAAGTGATGAGTAAGGATTTCAGTCCTCGGAGCTGGGCTCTTGATCAGGAAATCACGAACAATCCGTCCTATCGCTGGAAAGAAACGCACACCCGCAAATCCTACCAGCGCCCCAACCAGACCTGAGCTGCTTCGCAAATCGGAGATGGCGCACGCACCATTCAAGCCAAAAGAATACTTGCTGTCCAACGCGGATTGCGTTATGTTCCATTATGGAAAAACAATTATCTTTCCGCTTTTTAACAAAGCGACTTTTTTAACCGGACGGACATGAAATGCCGAAGTATCGAAGCATCACCTTGGCGGCAGCCGCGCAATGTTGCGAAGAAAGCATTGAAACGTTGACGACATGGATCGAGGGCAGCGAGATCTCAACGTTACCAGCCTGCGGCGAACGTCACATTCATATCGACGATTTAATTCACCTGCTGAAAGTGCGCAACCGGTCCGTACCTGAAGCTTTAGAACGGAAAAAAAGGCGCGTGTTGATCGTCGAGGACGACGCTATCATTGCCGCTACCATTCAACGCGCTGTAGACGCAACGGGCTTTGAAAGCATGATCGCCCCTGACGGTTTCCGGGCAGGCATATTGTTGCAGACCTGGTATCCGGATATCGTCACCCTGGATCTTAAAATGCCCGGTATGCATGGTCTGGAGATCCTGCGCTTTCTGCGACAACACCCTGAATTGAAAGATATCAAAATCGTGGTCATCTCGGCCATGCCGCAAGACGAGATCAACCAGGCCCTGGAAGCCGGCGCCCAGGAAGTCATCAAAAAACCTTTCCGTCGCGAAGACATTATTGAAACGATCTCCGCATTAGCCGAATAAAAAAAGCCCGCGCAACGGCGGGCTTTTTTTGTGGCGAACAACAAACGGTTATTCCAGGTCAGCAATGGATTTAGCGCGTGCTTCCAAGGGAATAGGACCGTAATTATCCTCTTTGACGATTTTCTGACCTTCATCCGAAAGGATGAATTTAATAAATTCCCGTTCAACCTCAGGCAACGGCTGGTTGGGTTGCTTGTTGACATAGATATTCAATGTCCGCGAAATGGGATAGGAACCGTTCATAGCGTTTTCAAAAGAAGGCTCGATATAATCATAGCCCTCATCCACGGCGACAGGCAGGAAATGCACGGCATCGGTCTTGTAACCCATGCCGGAATAGCCTATACCACCAAGATCCGCGCCCACCATTGAAATTACAGCTACGGAATCTTCCATGGCATTGTACATCTCGCTGTAATCGCCCTTTTTCAGCACAATCGACTTAAACACAGCATAGGTTCCACTGGCCAGATTGCGGCCATACGTCGTGACTTGCTTATCGGCCATTCCATCTGTCAGACCAGCATCACCCCACGTTCTGATCTCAATGGGATGGCGGCGTTCTCGCGTTTTGGAAAACATGGAATCCAACTGAGGCAGCGTCAATCCCTTACAAGGATTGTCCTTGTTTATGTAAACGGCCAGACAGTCGATAGCGACAACCACTTTGGTGGGTTTATAGCCCATCTTGGCTTCAAACGCCTCAACTTCCTTGTCTTTAATCAAGCGAGACATCAAACCGATATTGGCCGTGCCGTCGATCAACGCTGGGGGAGCCGTGCCAGAACCAGCGCTTTGAATGTGCAGCACGACATTGGGATGCATTTCCTTGAAACTAACCCCACATTTTTCAATAATGGTGCGCATTGTATCGGAGCCGATGCAAATCAGCTTACCGGAGAGCGAGGACGTGGCCATGGCATTGTCCATGGGCATATCGACCGTTTCGGCAGGAGCAGCGGGTTCGGGCATGGGTTCAGGTTCAACAACAGGCTCGGACTTGGGCTGGAATAGATTGGTGATCGGTTCCGGCTTCACAGGTTTGGTCGGTTGTGAAGCCATTTTGGTCACCTTCATCTGCCTGGCCGTATACTCCTGAATGGTCCTGTAGATGCGGTTACGATACTCTTCTTTAGCAGCCATCAGCATGGTGCCATCCGGATCGAAAGCACTGGCTTTATCCAGTATATCGATAGCCTTTTCCAAAACCGAGATTTTAACTTGCGGCGTCGATTCGACAATGTTGTTGGCCTCGGTCAGCGCTTGCTCGACAATGGCCTTACGGCAAGCCTGCAGACCTTCACGTGCTTCAGCATTCTGAGGATCAGAAGTCAGCAGTTCTTTATACTTATAATAAGCCAATTCCATGGCTCCATCATTCATGCTTTTATTGGCAGACCTCATGCTGGTTGAAACGCACGAGATCAACATTGCGGATAGCACAAAGACTATCGTCATTTTGATCATAACACTTCTCGTACTCATTTGCTTTCTCCTCTTTATTATTACCTATCTCTATGAAATAAAACCGTAGCGGGAATAGCCTGCCGACTCAAGTCAGGGCCTTGCCAATTGATAGTCAGGCGCGAATCCTCCTCGCGTTTGTAAAACTCTACGTGAATGCGGTGTTTTCCTTTTTTCAGAGCGATTGTTCCGGATTTGGCATCGCTGATATGCTTGGAATAATTGTCAATCAACGTATTGTCGGCAATGACCAGTTTATTTTTTTCAGGCGAGAAGGTTTCGAAACGATACATGCCATCCGAGGGGATATCGATGTAACCATCATAACTGATTTTGACCATATACTTGGATTCCAACCTGGACAACAGCGTAAAGTCAGGAGAAACACCCGTCTCCTCGGGATTGGCTGCCGCGACGAGGAAATCCAATCCCCGGGAGTAGGAATACGCCAATCCCGGCACCAGGTCACCCGGGTCTTCCGCGCTGAGCGCATGGACTTTCGTGTAAAACTTGCTGTTGACCGACGGTCCCATACTACCTTTTTGATCGATGCAGCGTGCGTGAATCCTGGTCGAATCAACCAACATGATCGGCTTTTCATAACGCATGGATTCGCCTGTGGGCGTAGAATCATCCAAAGTGTACCCAATGGCCGCGCCCGGTATTCGCGAATGCAAACTGACATTGACAAGGTCGATGAAATAGCGATCATTCGGCCGAATGTCGATATATTGAATCGCATCCAGCCAGTTTTCGGTTTTCTGTTTGTGGATGTCTTCCAGCGACAGGGTCCAATCCGCAGCCGGCGCAACGATCATTTCGCCGGCCATGGTACAAGCGATGACATCGCGTCCATTTTGACCATAAACACAATGGATGACGGGCTGCGTCATTTCACAGATGACGATGGTCTCCTTGCCAGTACGCCTTTCCCACAACTTGACCTTGCCATCGTATCCCGCGGTCAGCAGGCGTTGTCCATCCGCGCTGAAAGCGACTTGAAGGACATCGCCGTGGTGCGCTTTGATCGTGTATATTTCTTCACCGTCAGCAGCATCCCAGAGCGTTGCGGAACCGTTGCTGTAGCCTGTCAGGATGTATTTTCCATCGGGCTGGCTGAGCGCAACCGACCGCAGAGGGGTATCGCCCTTTTTGAATACATGCAGTTGGCTGCCCGTGGTTGCATCCCATAAACGGGCGGTATTATCCACGCTCTGAGTCATATCTTCACTACAGGTCAAAATACGCTTACCGTCTTTACTGAAGGCCACATCGAGCACAAAACTCTTATGCCCGTCAAAAGCGCGAACCTCGACGCCTTGCTCCAGGTCCCACAATTTGACATCCCCATCAGTGCTCCCGGTCATGACATGGCGGTTATCCTGACTGAAAGCAACCGACTTGACTTCGCTGACATGGCCCTTGAAAGACATGATGAGTTCGCCAGTCTCCCTATCCCAGAGTTTGGCCAACCGGTCGTAGCCTCCGGTCAAAACACGCTTACCGGTCATATCAAAAGCCACGGCATTTATTTTGCGGTCGTGTTTGCCGAGTTCCCGTATTTTGCTGCCCGTGAAAGCATCCCACAAACAAGCGCGGCCCTCGGAATCGCCGGTAGCAACCCATTTTTCACAAGAACTCACCGTCATGGCCGTAAACGGACCGCCATCAAGCCGGGTCTTGATATAGGCTTGGCCTGTATGCACATCCCATAGACGAACGGTCCGATCCTCACTGCCGCTTAACAGCATTTTTCCGTCTGGGCTGCCGGCAATGGCTGAAACTTTACGCTGATGTCCTTCCATGGCCATGACCTTACGCCCCTTCATATCCCACAAACAAGCTGTCTGATCACTCGACGCGGTGAGAAAATGCAATCCGTCACGCATAAAAGCAACGGCATTGATGGCCGCGTCATGGGCTTTGATTTCCAATAGTTTCTCACGGCTTTCGGTATCGTCGACAATAACCGTTCCATCCATGTCGCCGGAAATGATTTTCGTGCCATCCTCACTGAACGCCACGGTCAGCACCTTCGCATCGTGACGAGGATAGACCTTTTTGAGTGAACCGGTTTTACTGTCATAGCACTTCAACTGGCCATGCTCATCACCGGTGAGAACCAGGGAACCGTCAGGATGAATGGCCATGGAAAGGCACTGATTATCCCCAATTTTCTGGCTTCGAATTTTCTCTCCTGTTCCCGCGTTCCATACGATCAAACCGTCACGGGGGGCCGCGGAATATATTTCAACCCCGTCAAGACTGAAACGGACAGCCCCCAAGGGTTGACGATGACCTTCCAAGGGCGGAAACAGCAATTCGCCATCAACCAAGTCCCAGACCTTGACGGTCTTGTCCTGCCCACCGGTGACCATCCTCGTGCCGTTATGATTATAGGTCAGGGAAAGGACGCAGCCATCATGGCCATCCAGATCAAAACGTTTTTGCCCGCTCATGGCATCGTAGACCGCCAAAGCACCATTCACACAACCGGATGCGAAGCACTTGCCCTCAGGGCAGAAAGAAAGCGAAAATATCTGTGCCGGATGCAGGCTCGAATACAGGGCCAGGTTGCCCAGAGCAGCCATACGACCCCATTCCCAATTGCGGAATTCCGATTTCACTTTCTTCAATAACGAAAGCGCATGATCGTATTCGTAATCGTACATCTTCTTCTCGATCAAAGCAATGATATTGAAGTAATTCTCCATTTCGGCCATGTGACGCGACTGTTCGGCCACAAGGTGCGATTGTTCGGCTTTCTGCTTTGCGACAACAGCTCTTCCCTTGGCCTCTTCGGCGAGTTTCTTCTGTTTCTCGACCTTTTCCTTTTCTTTGAGCGTTAGTTGCTGCTCCTGCTTGATGGTATACGCAGCGGCAAGAGATCCAATAACAATGACCAACGCCAGGAAAGCAGCGGCAAGGCTCAACATTTTTACACGTTTTTTACGCCGATCACGGGCTTTGCGCTCCATATCGATTTTGCGCGAGAGTTGGTCGTCCTGCATGGCGCCCTTGTCAAAGAGATCGCGAGCCAGGTCAAAGTCGCCTTTGGCCATAGAACAATGGATATACGCCATCCTGGCCTTAACAGCGCCGCCGGACGCTTCCTCGTTTTCGTGCCAGAGCACTTGTGCCTCTTCAAAAGCGAACAGGGAACGAGCAAAATGATCGTAGGATTGATCCTGAAGCCCCTGTTCCAAGTGGGCGTGCGCTTCTTCGGCCATACGGATGCTGTTCTGGTGTTCGAGGTAGCCACGAATGGCCTGCTGGAAGCTTTTTACATCCGGATAGCGATCGCTGGGATTGGTGGCCAGCGACTTGAGCGCGATTTCAGTGATCTCGTCCTGGCGATCCGTATGCACGATCTCGTTGCGCGCCACCTTGACCACGTATTCCTTAATCGTGCGTGCACGATGCGGTGGATGGCCGGCGATGATCTGATACAACACTGCGCCGAGTAAATAGATATCGGAATGAGGCCCAATGTTGCGCTTGCCTTCCTTGACCATCTCGGGCGCCATGTACGGGGGGGAACCTTCCAACAAGGCTTTCATGCTGTCGACTTCAGAAAAAGCGATGGCCAGCCCCCAGTCAGTCAGAAACACCTCGCCGAATTCGCCGATAATGACATTGTGCGGTTTGATATCGCGATGCAACACTTCGCGGGAATGGGCAAAGGCCACGGCATCGGCCACTCGCAGCAGAATATCCAGGTTTTCCTGGATCGTTTTTTCGCGGATAACACGTTGCCAGGGCGTACCCTTCACCTGCTTCATGGTGATGAACATCTCCTGGTCTTCGGTCAGCGCTACCTCGTGAACCGGGATGATGCAGGGATGGTCCAGATTGGCAGTGATGGAGGCTTCTTTCAGAAACAACCACTGGTTGATATCGCTGTCAGCCTTATCGGTGTGCAGCATTTTAAGAGCAATGTGCCTGTCAATGGAACACTGGCGCGCCTCAAAAACCTTAGCCATCCCGCCTTCACCCAAGATGCCCAGAATTTCATAGTCAGGAGCCAGTTCCGACTCTTCGTTTATGTTGCATAGCGTTCGGAACGGCAGGCTGATGTGCTTAGGCTTTGGTTTAATACCGCCATCGTCGTCAGAACAGGGCCCCATGACGCACAACGTACGATCATCCAGCCCTAGATCCGGCTGCTCTTCCTTGTAGGTGGCCCCTTGGTCACCGATTATATCAAGATTAAGTTCCATACAGCACGCCCCTGAAATAGAAAAATAAAAGACACCTGTCTAACCGAAGCTAAAAATGAAAACAACAGATCAAGTATACACATCATCGATGAAAAATCCAAAAAAAAACGCGCATAAAAAATGTCACACGCCTATAGTATTCAATATTAAACAATATACACATGCAACATTCACAAATCATTAGTGGCGCGTTAGACGATTATGAGTTTTAAACTAACAGCCTACAGCATATTTTCAAAATCATGCCAAAGCTATCGGACAAGCATACGTGCGAACCGCGACCCAGGACGCAGTGGATCGCGAAATGTATCGCATTGAAGGTGAGAGCATTGTGACATACGACGACTATATCAGCGAACGTTTTTTCGAAAATGCCGTAGCCTATGCGCTGCACGAGATAGCCATACACAACCGTGCCGGGGCAACCCGCCAGGCACCAGCTCCGGGCGTACTACCGACCATCCCGTTCAGTGCATTGATCCCACGGGGCAGTCAACGGTTGCTGGCTGCCGGACGCTGCATATTCAGCAATCGCAAGGCCAACGCGGCATTACGCGTATAAGCTCCGTGCATGGCTACGCGTACACAAAGCTATCGTACCGGAAAAGACCGATTTGACCAATTCCTGATCAGTTGTTCAACCCTGCCAATCGGTATTATCCACCGTAGTTTTGAAATCCGCCTCGATCAGGGATGGGACCTCTTTGTCCGCAACCTTGGCCAAATCCTGCTCGCGCGGTTTTCCGACATAAACGATACCCTTCATCGGACACTTATCGATGGCCAGTTGGGCGGCATCCATGGATTCAGGATCATATTTATCGTAATCGATGGTGGACAGATTATCGTTCACATCAAACATATCGCATTTCTTGACGCAGGCTTTACAGCCGATGCAGCCAACCTTGCAAACGGCACGCACAGCTTTGCCGGGATCCTTATTGGAACATGCGACCACCAGCATGCGTTCCGCCTTGAAAGGCACCATCTGAATGATATTGCGTGGACAGACGCGAGCGCAGGCGCCACAACCGACACACTTTTCATAATCGATGACAGCCAGGCCGTTGACCACATGAACAGCATCGTACTTGCATGATACAACGCAATCGCCATACCCCATGCAACCGTAGATACACCCCTGAACGCCGGATATCAGGTTGGCCGACGCACATGTCCGTTCACCTTGATATCGTGTCTGCTTGAGGCGCTTCTCGGTTACGGCGCCGCAATGGACAACCGGCCGGAAGGGAAAACTCGCTTCGATTACAACACCCATGATATCGGCCACGGCAGCAGTGCAACTGGATCCACCGACTGGACACAAATCCGGCCCTGCTTTACCGGCCACAACAGCTTCGGCATAATCGTTGCAGCCAACATAACCGCATCCACCGCAATTGGCGCCGGGCAGTTCCTCGTTGATTTTAACGATACGCGGATCGACATCCACGTGAAAGGCCTGATTGGCCCATCCCAACACGATACTCATGCACACAGCCAATACGAGCATGGTTAAGGCCGCAAATACTATAGTCATCATATCAGATCTCCCCCATTACAACTTCGCTGTTCAAGATCCTGGCTCAGGTTCGACGGCAGCCGGCGCCGCAGCTTGCGCTTTTTCGGATCCAGGTGACGCGACCAGGTTTTGCAACCCGCGATCCACGCCGGTAAACCCCATGAACGCCAACGACATGATACCCGCGATAATCAACGTTATACCAGCGCCTTTGAGCGGTTTCGGCACATCGCAATGATCGAGTTCCTCGCGAATACCGGCCATGATCACGATGGCGATCGTAAAACCGATGCCAGCGAAAAAGGCCTGGGCCAACGCCTTGTCCAAGCCCCAGACCAGGGCCGGATTATCCACGCCGGTGATATTGGCCATGATGGTGAGGCAGGCGAAGAGAATGGCGCAATTGGTGGTGATCAAGGGCAGGTAAACGCCAAACGCCTTGTACAGGGGCGGGAAAAATTTGCGCAGGTACATCTCGACAAACTGCACGGACGAGGCGATAACGAAAATGTAGACGATGTAGCTCAAGATCGTCAAGTCCGCCTTGATCAATGGTGCATTGGGTTGCAGGATGAAATAGGTGAATGTCCAGCTCAAGAGAGCCGCAATGGTGATCACGAACGTGACGGCACAACCCATGCCGAAAGCCACATCGACCCGCCTAGACACACCGATGAACGGGCAAATGCCGACAAAATAATGCAACACAAAATTAGAGATAATGGCTGCGTTGATCGCTATTAAAAGAATTTCCATGGTCGTTTACCTCATGCTTTGGTGACTTTTTTCGAAAACCGGTCTTCTATCCAATTGGCGGTGCCGAGCAGAAAGCCGAGGGTAATGAACGCGCCGGGGGGCAGGATCATGATGACCCAGTTGGGCCAGATTTCAGGCAACACGCGCAGACCGAACCAAGTGCCGGCGCCAAGAATCTCACGCACTGTGGCGATACTGGCCAGAGCCAGGGCAAAGCCGATGGATTGACCAACGCCATCAGCCAGAGCGTTGGGCAGCGCCTGTTTGGAAGAACACGCTTCACAACGACCGATGATCATGCAATTGACGATGATCAGCGGAATGTACGGTCCAAGCTCCTTGCTCATTTCGTATAGACAGGCGGCAATGAATTTGTCCGCGATAGTCACGAACGAAGCAATGGTCAGGGTAAACACCAAGATGCGCAGGTGTGGTTTCAAATACTTGCGGATCAGGCTGGTGATCGTGTTTGCGCAGATCAGCACGAACGCGGTGGCGCCAGCCATGGTCATGGCCGCCTTCATCCCATTGGTCACGGCGAGCATGGGGCACAACCCGAGCAATTGCCGGAACACCGGATTCTCGGGCAGGATACCGTTGAAGAAACGCTCAAAAGCTGTAGGTCCATCCTTGGGCATGGCTATATTCCTTTCTCGTTCTTGATGGCCTTGAATTTGGCGACATACCGATTGACAATACCGACCACGCAATCCGAGGAAATGGTCGCGCCGGTGACAGCTTCGATTTCATGGTCGGTTCTTGGCATGCGTTTGACCACGGTTAAAAAAGGTGAAACCGGTTTGGCCTTGAACTGGTCGCGCCAGCTTACATCGGTGATTTTATTGCCCAGTCCCGGGGTTTCCTTTTGATCGAGGACATAGATGCCGGTCACGCTGGCGACCTGCTCATCCACGCCGATCAACACTTCCACCTTGTCGGCAAAACCCTGTGCGGCAGCCTGAATCACGTAACCCATGCATGCACCTTGCTGGTTCAAGGCTTTGTAAACCAGGAGGTCTCCGGTATTGTCGGCTTTTTCGCCTGTTGAGGCGCCCGGCACCAGAGAGGGAATCTGGTTCATGGTATCGTTCAATTTATTGCTTGCTATCCTGGAGCTGAAGGACAGGTCAACCAGCGCCAGAGCGCTGCCGAATACGCCGGCCAGCAACAGGATCAACCAAGCCTGACCAATATAAAAGCCGAGGTTTTGCGTAAGCGATTTTTTCATGACGTCGTTTTCCATCTTATTTCCTCTCCGGCACAGGTCCGCCTATAGGGGCGGGAATGGTCCAGCGGTTGATCAGTGGCGTCACTGCATTCATAATCAAAACGGCAAACATGACGCCTTCGGGATAACCGCTCAATTTCCGCAACAACATAACAAACAGCCCGAAACCAATGCCGAAGATCCACTTGCCACATGGGGTTATGGGACTGGACACCGGATCGGTGGCAATGAAAAAAGCGCCGAAAAGCAGAGCGCCGCCGCAAAGTTCATGCACGACCGTCCAGGATGCCTCGAGATTCACGAGGTTGATCGAACCAGCCACGACCATAACAGCCAGCAGGCAGCCGACCGGGATCTGCCAAGAAGCGGTTTTGCGTGAACAGAGATAGATTCCGCCAATCAAACAGGCCAGCGCACTGGTCTCGCCGAGCGAACCGTTGGTTGTTCCGAGCATCAGCGCTGTCAGCGGGGTGCTGATGCCCTCCATCTTAAACGCGGTCAACGGCGTCTGCCGGGTCAGCGCATCGATGCCCGAACCGGCGGCGATGTAAGCCGTGGCACCGAGTACGGTAGGAAAGTTAATCATCGCAAACGCGCGTCCCACCATGGCCGGATTGAAAATATTGTGCCCCAGACCGCCGAAAATGACCTTACCCATACCAATGGCGACAAAGGACGCGATCAGAGCGACATAGCCGGGTGCGGTTGCCGGCAGCGACAGAGCCAGGATCAGGCCGGTCACCAAGGCCGAACCGTCATGCAGGGCCATTTCCTTGCCGCGCATGGTTTGAAAGAAAGCTTCGGCCACCAGGCAGCAGATCATACAGAGCACGATCTGGACAGCGGCAGGTTTGCCAAACACGATCAGCGCCACGGCCACGAGCGGCGCGAGCGCAATGAGCACATCGATCATCATTCTCTGGGTCGTCAACGCCGTATCATGTACATGAGGGCCCGGCGCCACTTCGATGACTGGTGAACTTTTGCTACTATCAGATGATTCCACGTTCCTCTCCCGGTTAAGCATGCGTCTGTCAGTTCTCTTTCGGCGCCTGGGCCTTGCCCATTCTGATCAACTGGACCAGCGGAATACCCGCGGGGCAGGTATACCCACAGCAGCCGCATTCCATGCAAGCGCGCATATGATAGCGTTTGGCCAGATCCCAGTCTTTATGCCGCGCGGCCAGGGCGATTCGGCTGGGCACCAGGTTTAGCGGGCAGACATCCACGCACCGTCCACAGCGCACGCAAGGAGTCTCATCGAGGCGGATCAGCGCCTCATGAGTCAGTGCGACAATACCGCTGGTGCCCTTGGTGATCGGCGTGGAGAAATCGCTCAACGTGAATCCCATCATAGGACCGCCGGCAATGACCCGCGCCGTATCCGGTTTCAATCCGCCGCAAAAATTGATCAATTCACCGTAACTGACGCCAATGGGCGCCAGCAGGTTTTTCGGCTGCACAATGCCCTCGCCGGTCACACTGATCACGCGGTGGGTCAACGGTTTTTTGCGCAAAAGCGCACGTGCCACAGCCGCGGCAGTGGCCACATTGATAACCACCACGCCGACATCCAGCGGCAGTCCTCCGGTGGGGATGGTACGCCCCAGCACTGAAAGCACGGTCTGTTTTTCACCGCCCATGGGATACTTGGTCTTGACCGCCACGATATCGACCCGACTGGTTTCGGCTGCCGAGCGCAGAGCCTGGACAGCGTCCATTTTATTGTCCTCGACCGCAATAACTATGTTTTCCGCGCCGCACCCCCAGGCAGCCAGGCGCACGCCTTCGACAATGGCTGCCGGCGCTTCCAACATCAAGCGGTGATCCGCGGTCAGGTACGGCTCACACTCACATCCATTGACTAACAGGGTATCGACCGGCCTTTTATCATTGCGCATCAATTTGACGCTGGTAGGAAAAGCGGCGCCGCCCTGACCCACGATCCCGGCTTCACGCACGGCATCGCTGATGGACTTGGGATCCATGGTCTTGACATCGCCCGCAGACCACGAACCGCCGAAAATGTCGTCCCACAGCGCTTTAGCTTCGAGCTGCGCGCCTTCCGCCTTGATGGGCAGCGCCTGGACATGGCGCCCGTTGGGCAGGGTGGCCACGGTTTCACGGCCGACCGTGCCGGCCAGCGATGCGTGGACCGGCGCTGAAATGAAAGCGTCCACGGCACCGATTTTATCGCCCAGAGCAACGTTCTGCTTGCTGGAAACCAGGGCCGCGTTGGGGGCACCGGTATGCTGGAGCAGGGGAACGATCACCTGCTCCGGGGTAGGCAAAACCTCGATCACGGCACGGCACGCCAATTCCTTGCTCTCGGGCGGATGTATCCCGCGTGCGAACGTGCGCTCAGTTTTCTTTTCTAAAGAGGCTATCATGATTGTTCCGCCTTTTCTCTTGTAAACAGCCGCTGGACCGCCACGGCGATCACGAAACCGGCCGCCAGACCGATCCATGCACCAAACCATTGACGCCACCGAGGGCTGCCGGCAGCGACAGTGCCCGCCAGGGCCATAATCTGCGGCAGCCAGAAAACCAGCATGGCTGAAAAGACCAGGGCGCGCCCAGCCGGTGCATCGGTCGGCGGCTCGACACGCTCGGTACAATGCCGACATTGCGTTTGACAGTTGTGTTCGTTATATCTGAATCGATCATTCATGAAAACAGGAATATCCTTCAACAGTGAAGCTTCCTTTCTAAACCATACTTACTTCTAGAATGCAAGCTTTCGCAAAAAAAAATGTGCTTCTACTTGCCGCTTGACAATTCGCTGTCAGACCTAATAATGCGCGTTGGGTAAAGTAAAAAGAACTTTTAGTAACTACAAATCGATAAGGATTATATCATGGCAGAAAAAAAAGGATTAGGATGCGTTATTTTAGGGTGCGTTGTTCCCATCATACTGATTTTGTTGGTGGTGGGTGGAGGTTACTGGAAAATCACGAGCTTCATCGGCCAGTTTCTTTCTGAAAAGCCCATGGACATCGAAGTCGCCGAATACACACCGGAGCAAATCACGGCTCTTACCAACCGGATCGCGGCTTTTGCGACAGGTTGGGAACAGGGCCAACAGGAACAGACCTTGGAGTTGACGGATGAGGAAGTGACCGCGTTGCTGAATATCAACGAAGAACTCAAAAAGGGCGGCGGCAAGATCAAAGTCCACTTCAACGACAACAAGGTCACGGGCCAGATCAGCATTCCGCTGGCCATGTTCAATCCGCTGATGTTCGCCGACAAGTATCTCACTGGTGAGGCGGAATTTGACGTACGGTGCGAAAACGGCCTGTTGACCGTCACCATAACGGGATTGAAAAACGATAAAGTCACGGCGCCACCCAGTGTCATCGACCAATTGAAGAAAGAAAATTTGGCTAAAGATGCCTACAAAGATCCGGAGAACGTCAAACTGCTGAGACGGATCAAGAAAATCGAAATCATCGAAGGCAAAGTGATTATCACATCGCTGCCCAAGTCCGAGGAAGAAGCGACAGAAGCAGCGCCGGCCGAAGAAGAGGCTGAACCCGCGGCTGTTGAATAAACACGACTTCGGAGACACGGACGGACACGGGCCATCACTGACGAAGAAG
>CAZOLK010000036.1:0-32107 GCA_964580325.1 uncultured Verrucomicrobiota bacterium
AGTTAGCCAAGAATAACGGGGAATAGAGCCGTGGGTGCGAAATCAAAAAGTAACTGGATTCTGCGATATTATGAGATGATCATACTGGCGGTCGTTTTGATCGCTCTATTGGCATCAGCGATCATTCTGTTCGTCACTATTGATAGTAGAAAAAAGCAATTGAGAGAAAAGCGCTGGGAGAAACCTGCAAAAATCAAAACGGTAAAAGACATTGATCCCGAGGCTATTCGTGCCGCCAGCGATCAATTCAAGACCACGCACAACGTTAGCGTCGAATCCAATAAGTATCTTTTCGTGAGTAGAATCAGAGTTTGCTGCGTCAATCCTAAATGTGCGTTACCCATTGAATACGATGCGGAAGTCTGTCCTTTTTGTGCGGTCAAGCAACCGCCGCCGATCCCTCCAAATAAACAGGACCGTGATAATGACGGAATGCCCGATATTTGGGAAGTTAAATATGAATTCAATCCGCAGGATGACCGAGACAAGACGTTGGATGCTGACGACGATGGTTTCATCAACATTGTGGAGTATGAATTTGGGTCAAATCCTAGAGATCAAAGTTCTTTCCCGCCGCTGGCTGTTAAATTACGCTATGTGAATATAAAACGATTTCCTCTGGGGCTTAAATATCAAAGTGATATGCAGGGACCTGAAAACGAGAACGGTGAAAAGGAAAGAATATTTCAGATCAATAACTTGAATACTGGAAAAACAGAGTTCAGAAAAATAGGCGAAACAACGGATAATGATTTCCGGTTGTTGCGATTTGAACCTGAAATACGCAATAAAGATACCTACCAAATTGAGAAACCTGCAGAGTTGATTGTGCTCAGCAAGAGCGGCAAGGAATTGATTATCAAAAAAAGGGAATCTTCGCAATCGTATGAATTTTATGTCCGTTTTGAGTTCCTTCTGGCTGATGAGGAGAACAGGGCAGAGAGAAAATTTTTCAAACAGGTGAATGACGAGTTCGAATTGAAGTTGCCAAACAGTGATCTAAGGGAAAAATATATCCTCAATATGGTTGAAGCTAATCCAATTCGAATTGCCGTTAAAAGAATTTCAGATGGCCAGGTCATGAACATTCAGCATATCAACGAAATAGAACAGACTTCTACTGAAAAACCAGGCCAAGATCCACCACCAAGAAAAGTGCAGTCAAGGCGAACACAGCCTGCCAAGCAATCGGTCAGACGTACGACACCTGTCAGGCAACCGGTACGACAATCAACCATTAGCTCGCCGGTAAAAAATGTTCCGCGTGGCGGTTCGCGGAATGATCGAGGTGATCGTGATGATCGTCGTGATGACGATATGAAAAAACGGGAAGAAATAAGAAGGTTTTATGAAAGTATGGATGAACAATGATTGGAATAAAAAAAATCTGGACAATGCAATGAGTTTTGTGTTAATAAATCATGAATTAAAAAGTAAAGAATAATGTAGGCTGGAGGAAAACCTAGATGAGAATGCTTATTGTGGCTGCGATGATTGTATGTATTTTTTTGTGCATGAATGACCTTTATGCACAAGGGCTGGATGATCTGCTTAAGGGTCTTGACGATCAGGATCTTACTGCTCAAGAGAAGCAACCCGATGAAGGACCTGCGCAGCCTGTTTCACAGGATGCTATGACTGTCGAACCAGTCGTGGAAGAACCTGCCCAGCCTGACATACCGGTTGCGCCGGTTGTTGGCAGTAATCAGGTGGATCCCGGTGAACAGAATATTCTCTCTGTTCAGGAACGTATGCGTCGCGATGCGCATGATTTGATGGGACGCCAGCGCATGGATTTTGCCGAAAAAGCCATGGAAAGTAAGAAATGGGATGATGCGATCGAACACTACAACAGTGCTAAACAGTTGCTATTGGATCGCCCGGCCAACGATGATCGCTTTAAGAAAATTGAAGCACGGCTTGCGGAAGCATTCTATTATAAAGCATGGGAAGCTCTTCAAGAAAATAAGTTTGATGAGGCAAATAAAAATATTGAGGATTCCTTGAAAAGTTCGCCGACCAACAGCATTATTCTTGAACTTGATGAAACCATCGAAAAAGCGAAAACAAAATGGCGCAGAGAAGCGCACGCACGTAAGACCAAGGAAATGATGGACAACATCAAAATAAAGCATTTGACCATTGACGATTTGATCATCCGTGGTAAACAACTAATGACTAAAGGTGAATATGATCTGGCTGAAGAATCTTTTGATCAAGTGTTGATACAGGATCCTTACCATAAGAATGCCATGCGGTTGCTCAAGAACATCGAACAGCGCAAGTATAAAATTAGCACGTTGCTGCGCAAAAAAACCCAGGACGATATGATGGAGGATGTCCGCTTGACCTGGTCGCCGCCTGTTCGCGTCGAAACCAGTAAACCCACCCAGCAGAGTCTGGATCCTGTGCCGGAGGGCGAGAAGGAAAGCGATCTCATTCAGAAAATGAAAAACATTACCATCCCTTCTATCGATTTCAGGTTGGCCAATATCGTAGATGTTGTCGAATTCCTGGTGGATGCCAGTCGCAGCGCGGATCAAGAGGGTGACGGTGTCAATATTATCCTGCACCTTGGCAGCGCTGTTTCGGCTGCAGCTCCTGCTAAACCTGCGAATGAAACTGACTTTTTTGGCGATGGCTTTTTGATGGAGGACACACCGCCCGAATCCAATGCCGGCGATCTTGCAGGCATGGAAGACGTTCCACCGATCACTCTCAGCCTCAAGCGTGTCACGTTGTTCGATGCGATTAAATACGTCACGGAAGTTTCCGGGCTGAAATATCGTGTAGAAGAAAACGTTGTGATCATTACACTCAAGGATATGTCCGTAGAGCCGCTATTGACACGGTTCTATCCTATTCAACCTTCCGTTATGGAGATGTTGATTGAAACGAAAGAAGCCGAGGGAGGTGGTGAATTCGGTGGTGCTCTTGAAGCTTCTAACGTAAGGCAAAAGCAACCGATCAGGCAACTGTTCGAGGAATTGGGCGTTAAGTTTCCGGATGGTTCCTCCATCCTGTATAGAAGCCAGATCAGTAAGATATTCCTGCGAAATACCGCTGACAATATTGAAGTGTTTGAACGTGTATTGACTCAATTGAACGTGATTCCGAGCCAGATTGAAATCGAAACTCGCTTTGTTGAGGTTAAGCAGGATGATCTTGAAGAATTAGGATTGGAATGGATTCTCACCGACCATTGGGAAATCGCCACACGCAAAGGTGATGGCCCGCTGTCATCCCGCGAAAGAATTCAAGTGAATGCAAACCAGAATGAAGGTGGATTTACGCAAGGCGTTCGTTTCATGCACGATCTGCCTTCTGGTATCGGTCCGCAGAATCGGGGGGCATCTGGGGCAAATCCCATGCTCGGTAGCATTTTCAATATATCGTCAGTGCTTACCAATCCTGAATTGAACTTGGTGATTCATGCTTTGCAACAGAAGGGCGGCACGGATGTACTCTCTGCTCCGCGCGTGACGGCCAAAAGCGGTGAAACTGCTGAAATACGTGTGGTTGAAGAGATCATTTATCCCACTGAGTTCAACATGGAAGCACAGGAAATCGGTACTGGCGGCACGGGCGATCAAGGTCGAACGGTTGTTGTGGTTGTACCCGGTGGTTTTGAAATGCGTGAAACCGGTGTTATCCTAGTGGTCAATCCTACTGTTTCGCCAGATGGATATACCATTGACTTGACCATGGCGCCCGAGGTGGCTGAATTGATCGACTGGATCGACTACGGCAGTCAGGGCTATGAAGTCTGGCAGCCCATTTTCAGCAGTCGTCGTGTGGCGACTCGCATATCCATTTGGGATGGGCAGACCGTGGTCATGGGTGGATTGATTAAGGAAAAACTCGTTAAAGTGGACGACAAGATTCCGCTGCTAGGCGATATCCCGTTGGTCGGTCGCCTGTTCGGCAACAAAGGCGAATATAGCGAGAAAGCCAATCTGATGATGTTTGTCACCGCTCGTATTGTCGATCCGGCAGGCGAAATGATTAACAAGCAGGATTCCTCCCTGCGAGATGAACTTATGATGAAGTCGGAATAGACTGTAGCCTTCTTTTGGGGTAAACCGCCACTATTGAGCATTTAATAGTGGCGGTCTTCTTTTCTACTTCCCAGGCAGCAAAGGGGCGATATGGGCAGCATGAAGAATGCTTTTTTTCTTACAGCCATGTTGCTGCTTTTTGTATTGGCTGTTGGGATGCGTCGTACAGTCTTACAGGCGCAATATCATGGACGTGATGGATTAGACTTTACTCTGGAAAGCGCTCTGCACTACCGGTTGATTCGGATCCTATACGATACGAATCATTTGCCCAAAGTCGATCCCAATGTTGAGTACCCGGATGGCGTTGCAACATGGAAAATATATACCATCAGCGATGAATTCGTATATGCCTGGATTGCCAAACTTTTCTCAGGATGGATCGCACTGGCTGAACGTATTCGCTGGATTCAAGTCATCTGGTTTTGTCTTTCCATTCCATGGATGGCGCTTTGGATTTGTTGCTTAACCGGATCTCGTAGAATGGGTTTGCTCGCCAGCGCTTTTTACGCTGTCATGCTGGCTTCGGTCATACGCTCAACCGGGCAGGAGATTTCTCGTGAGGTTTTCGCGCTGCCCTTGTGGATTGCGGGTATGGCTTGCGAAGCTGCCGCCAGGTGTGTCAGGCACAACCCGTGGTTATATGTTTTGACATTCTTCGCTGCTCTTTTTTACAGCTTTGCCTTGGTATCCTGGGACTTGATTCAATACCTGCTCTATTTGTGGACCTTTCATCATATTTTTTGCTTTGTTCGCGGTTCCTGGCCAGGTTCCAGGAATGAAAAAAGAACCTGGTTCATGATTCTAACCGGTCTGTTGCTTGTAGCTTGTTTAAATCCATACCATAGAGCACATCACCTGTTGTGTTCGCCAATGATGCTGCTGAATGTAGGATTGGCCCTGGCTTTGTCGCTACCGGTCATTTCAGCGGACAGGCGGAGAATCGCAGCTTTGCTTAAAATCGGTTTGATCTGCATCCCTTTGGTCATAGGCCTGTTGTTACCTTCACAATATGGTGATTCCTATGGCCACTTTGGTGAATTGGTTTGGGCAAAAATGCGTTTCTTGCTACTCAAACCCACAGATCCGTCCAGACTGACTTTCAATCAACGCATTATGTGGGTGCCTGCACTGCATTCTCCTGGATGGGAAGAAATGGTTAAATTTTTTCCTGTAACAATCTTGTTGACAATCGGCACAATTGCTTTATTGTTTTCTCAAAAAAAGAAGATAAGTACTGATCTAAATCAACTTATTATCTTCTATGGTTCTTCGTTGATCGCGTTCATTATAGGCGTACGATTCCATGTTTTCTTAGCCATTTACGCTTCGGGAATTATGGGTATTGGCTTGATGACGTTGATGCGGGGAAAAAAAAGCATGTGTTGGTTGGCTATTGTTTTGTTATGCGCAGGTCTGGGGTGGGAGATGGCGCATATTCTTATGTTCCCTCATACTATGGGGCGTAGGAATGTTTTCTATAGCCAGTTACGGGAATTGACGGGATGGTTGAAGCAGCATGCGGCGCCGGAACCGGTATTGGCCAATTTTGGCGTAAGCGCTTCCGTTTTGGCTTATGGTGGATGTCCGATTGTTTTACACCCTAAGTTCGAAACAAGCGCTATTCGACAAAGGGTTCGCGAGTATGGAGAAATTCTTTTTAAAGGTACTGAAGAGAAGTTTCGTTTGTGGATGAAGGAGCAGCAAGTGAGCTATTATGTTCACGCTGTTGGTGAATTGAATGCTCCCAGAAAAGGCGATGAAAAGCGTCAAATGCGCTATTTTGTCAATGCTTTGGAGCCACACTCCAATGCACCAGTTCGTCTATTTGAGGACCGTCCTGATGAACTACTCTTTTTTCGCATGCTATATCAGACGGATCGTGGATGTTTCCGGGAATCAAAGTATCGTGTTTTCAGGTGCTTGAGTGATGATGAATTGAGTAAGGCAACACGGTACAGCATTGATGCGCAACGGTTTTTTGAAAAGGGCGCGTTGAAAACCGCCGAAGAGGAAGCGATGAAGGTTTTGGCCATTCAGCCCAATAACAAGCACGCATTGAAGATTGTGGAACATGTTTTTTCTTTGCGGGAGCAAGGCTTTTCATACGAAGCGGATGATGAAGAACAACAACAATAAGACATGGACTTTCGGCATTACCGGTGGTATTGCCTGTGGAAAAAGCGAGGTTGGCCAGATTTTTCAGCAAGAGGGATTCCTCGTTCGCGATGCTGATCACATGGCGCATGGCGTCATGCGTAAAGGGGAACCTGGCTATCAATGTGTTGTAGAAAGATTTGGCGACAGCGTGTTGAATCAGGCGGGAGAAATTGATCGCGCTATACTTAGGCGAATTGTATTTGAGGATGAGCAAGAACGGTTGCGGTTGAATGAAATCATCCATCCCCTGGTCCGGGATATCTGGCGGTACTGGGTTCAACGTATGCGTACGCAAGGTCATTCATGCGCTGTGATCATTCCTTTACTCCATGAGATCGGAGAAACCGAATTGTGGGACGGCATTATATGCATAACAGCGGATGAACCTACGGTTATGCAACGTCTTCTCGGACGGGGCCTGACAGAGGAAGAGGCAAAATTACGCATCCAAGCGCAAATGCCTCTCGAAGAAAAAATAAAGCGATCTGACTATATTATTGAAAACAACGCGGATCGGAAACAATTAGTAACCCATACGCGTGCTTTGTTGAAAAACATCTTGAACAAGAAGGATTCTGATAACATGGCGGAAGAAAAGACAACGACGAAAAGAGGACCTGGACGTCCCAAGCGCTTAACAAAAAGCAATAAAAATACGAAGGCTAATGCGGATAGAAAAGAAACTGTTGAGGAACACAAGCACGAAGAAGCAATGAATGAGCAGGCTGTCACAGCGGTCACGCAAGATGAGAAAGCGGAAGCAGACGAGACCGAATCGCAGGAAAAGAAACTGAGAAAAAACGTGGCCAGGAAGAATAAAGGGGATGTAGCGGATAATGCTGAAAAAACGGATGCGGATACAGCTTCCGACAAAGATGCTCCCGCCGCAGAAACCGAAGAAGACCGGTCTATGGTCGATGACGTTCCTGAACAGCCGCTGATAGAAAACAGTAAAGAAGGCAAGGACAAAGAAGGTAAGAATGGTAAGGATAAGGACGTTAAGGAAGGTAAAGGCAATCGGCAGAATAAACAGGATCGTCCGCGCGAAACCATCAAGCTGTTTGAATTGCAGGCCAAATCAGTCCTTGAGCTGAAAGTCATTGCTGAAAACCTGGGTCAGGATGTCGGCGCTTTGCAAAAGCATGAGCTTATTCTCAGCATATTGAAGGAGAAGGCACACGAAGGCGCCTATATGATTGGACGTGGCATCCTGGAGATCCTTCCAGATGGTTTCGGTTTTTTGCGATCACCACACTATAAATATCTGCCATGTCCTGAGGATATCTACATTTCTCCTTCGCAAATACGCCGATTTGGAATTCGGACAGGAGATCTGGTGGAGGGAGAGATACGTCCGCCCAAAGAGAAAGAGCGCTTTTTTGCTTTGCTTAAAGTGTCGCGCATCAATGATGACGATCCGGAAAAGACACGCAGCAAGATCCCCTTTGAAAATCTAACGCCTTTGTTTCCCGATGAAAGACTGGTTCTGGAACGCCAGAGTAAGGAAATCTCCATGCGCGTCATGGATATTTTGACACCTATCGGCAAAGGTCAGCGTGGTTTGATCGTCGCGCCTCCGCGTACGGGTAAAACTGTTCTTTTGCAGAAAATCGCCAATAGCATTACGGCCAACAATCCGGAAGCAAAACTGATCGTATTGTTGATTGATGAACGGCCCGAAGAAGTTACAGACATGGAGCGCAATACCAAGGCTGAGGTACTGAGTTCTACTTTTGATGAACCGCCGGAGCGCCATGTTCAGATTGCGGAAATCGTGATTGAGATGGCCAAACGTATGGTTGAATGCGGTCGCGATGTAATCATCTTGTTGGACAGTATCACGCGATTGGCACGGGCGTATAATACGCTGCAACCGCATAGCGGAAAGATTCTTTCCGGTGGTGTCGATGCCAATGCTTTGCACAAGCCTAAAAGGTTTTTCGGTGCGGCACGTAACATAGAAGGCGGTGGCAGTTTGACCATTATCGCCACAGCCCTGGTAGATACGGGCAGCAGGATGGACGAAGTTATTTTTGAGGAATTTAAGGGAACCGGCAACATGGAGTTGTGCCTGGATCGCACGCTTGTGGACAAACGTATTTTTCCGGCCATGAATCTTGAAAAGTCCGGAACACGGAGAGAGGAGTTGCTGCTGCATCCAGACGAATTGAGTAAAATATGGATTTTACGGAAAGCATTGAAGGACGTTCCTCCTGTGGAAGGCATGGAATTGCTGATCAATCGCTTAAAGAAAACCAATACGAACATTGAATTCCTGTTGACCTTGCAAACTTGATTTTCTTGTAGTACGCATTTTTTTTGGGAGATTCGCATGAATGTGACGGTTGAAAATACGGGTCCATGCCGTAAGACATTGCATATTGAAATACCGGAAGATGTCATTAAAGCGCAATTCGAATCAACTACGGATTTGTATCTGTGTCAGATATCTCTGCCTGGTTTCCGAAAAGGCAAAGTGCCGCGAAAAATAGTTCAGAATCGATTCGAAAAACAGCTTGTCGAACAAGTCCAGGATGAAGTGCTCAGGGATGCAACGCGGAAAGCCATAGAACAGGAAGCCGGTGATGCTGTTGCCGTGCTTGATATTAAACGCGGAGAATTCAAGCGTGACGCTCCATATGTTTTTCAACTTGTTCTCGACGTACCTCCCGATTTCGAAACGCCGGTTTATAAAGGATTGGAATTAAAGCGATATCCGGTGGAAGTCAGCCAGGAAGATGTCGACCAGGCTGTGGAAATCTTGCGCGTGCGAAATGCGACATATCGCGAAATAACCGATCGACCGGTTCAATCCGGTGATTTGGTTCGGGTGGATTATGAGGGTGTCTGTGAAGGGCAACCTATCGACAATATGGGGGCTGAAGCGCAGGGGGTGGGTGTTGGCAAGGATTGCTGGATCGAGATTGGGGCCGGCAATTTGTTTTTGCCAGGTATCGAACAGGCGCTGCCGGGTACGCCGATAGGAGAGAAAAAGCAAGTGGATGTCACTTTTCCGGATGATTTCCGCGTATCTTGTCTGGCAGGAAAAAACGCGTTGTATTTCGTAGATATTTGTCAAATTAACGAGCGGATGCTTCCTGACCTGGACGAAGATTTCTTTAAGAAAATCAACGTAGCGTCGGAGCAGGAACTGCGTGAGCGTGTTGAAAAGCAGTTGCAGAGTTTTGGCGATCATCGCGCACGGCGAATGATGATTCTCGAAGCATCGCGCAAGTTGTTGAGCGACATCGATTTCGAGCCTCCTGAATCTGAGGTGCATGCTGAATTAGGCAGTGTGGTTCAGGATATTGTGCAGGAGAATACCAAGCGTGGAGTCAGTCGGGAGCAAATTGAAGAGCACCATGACGAGATCATGCAATCTGCCAGAATCAGCGCTGTTGAGCATATCAAGTTGCGTTATATTCTGCTGCGAATAGCCAAAGAAGAGCATATCGAAATAACGGATGAGGAATACGAGAGTCATATAGCCCAGTTAGCGCAAGCCAATGATAACAGCCCGCAGGTTTTCAAAGAAAAGTTTGAAAAGAGGAAAGACACCATTGAGCATCTCAAAAACCAGCTATTGTGCGACAAAACGCTGGAGATGATTATTGATCACGCGCAAATCGATTGACAAACTGATTCGAATATAGTAATTCATATCTAAAACAGGAGAATAAATTTATGGATGAAAGATCCCAGATCCTGATTCCCATGGTTGTTGAAAAAACTGGACACGGGGAACGCGTGTACGACATTTACTCGCGCCTGCTAAAAGAACGCATTATCTTCATTGGCACCGTTACAGATGAACTGAGCAACCTGATTATTGCCCAGTTGTTGGTTTTGCAGAGCGAAGATGCTGAAAAAGACATTAATCTTTACATAAATTCACCTGGCGGATCGGTTACAGCCGGTATGGCTATCTATGATACCATGCAGTTCCTGAAATGCGATATCCGGACATATTGCGTTGGGCAGGCATCCAGCATGGGAGCTTTGCTGCTCGCTGCCGGATCGGCCAAGAAAAGGTTTGCTCTGCCCAATGCGCGGATAATGATCCATCAACCTTGGGGTGGAGCGCAAGGGCAGGCGTCGGATATCAATATTCAGGCTCAGGAGATTTTGCGGTTGCGCGACAATCTTCAACACATTATGGCATTTCATACTGGAAAGCCTCTTGAAACCATAGAAAAAGACTCCGACCGCGATTTCTTCATGTCAGCCGAGGATGCCAAGGAATATGGCATTGTAGACGAAGTGCTCAATCGTGGCGAGAAACAGGATGACAAAAGGAAATCGAAATAACCATGGCCAGCAAAAACGGACCTAAATGCTCTTTTTGTGGAAAGGGCTCCAATAGTTTTCGTCAATTGATTTCAGGCCCAGGCGTTCACATCTGCGATGAATGCGTCAAATTGTGCGATGCGCTGATCCAAGAGCGGAAAACAAGCGAAGAGGGACATCCTGAGCGCAATCTTGTGGTGCCGAAACCACACGAGATCAAAGCTATCCTGGATCAATACGTTATTGGGCAAGATACGCCGAAAAAAGTCCTTTCCGTTGCTGTACGCAATCATTACAAACGCATCACGGCAGGGGATGATTTGCTGGAAGTGAGTGATTATAAGGATGTTGAGATCGAAAAAAGCAATATCCTCTTAATTGGACCTACGGGAAGCGGTAAGACGTTGTTGGCCCGAACCATGGCTCGTATTCTCGATGTACCCTTCACCATCTGTGATGCTACTAATGTAACCGAGGCCGGTTATGTGGGCGAGGATGTCGAAAACATCCTGCTTCGCTTGTTGCAGGCGGCGGATTATGATGTCAGGCGGGCTGAAATTGGCATCATTTACATTGACGAGATCGATAAAATCGGTCGGAAGATGGAGAATGTTTCCATAACCCGTGATGTGTCCGGCGAAGGTGTTCAACAGGCCCTGCTGAAGATTCTGGAAGGTACGGTTGCCAATGTACCGCCTAAAGGCGGGCGTAAGCATCCACATCAGGAATATATCAAAGTCAATACCGAGCACATCTTGTTCATATGCGGCGGCGCGTTTGTCGGTCTGGATGACATTATCAAGAATAGAGTGGGCAAAGGTGTGATCGGTTATCATGACAGTGAGAAAGAACAGAAAGACGATCACTATTCCGTAGAACCGGAAGACTTGATTAAATACGGCATGATTCCGGAATTTGTCGGGCGTTTGCCTGTAGTGTCCAACCTTGAAAAGTTGTCGGAAGATGATTTAATCCGCGTACTGGTGGAACCTAAAAACGCCATGATCAAGCAGTATGCCAAACTGATGGCCATGGAGGGTGTGAAGCTGGACTTCTCGGACGCGGCTCTTAAGGAAATGGCCCATATGGCCTTTCAGAAAGATACGGGCGCCAGGGGTTTGCGTGCCATTATTGAGCAAATCATGCTCGATATTATGTACGAGCTACCCATGAAGGAGAATGTAAAAGAGTGTCTTATAAGCAAGACGGTTCTAAATGGAGGCAAGGCAAAGTACAAGTATCGCGATAAGTCCGAGCAGAAAATCGCGTAAGCGGTTGTATTACATCACGTGACGGCGCCATGACACTACTACGTTATACGTTGCTATTTTGCCTGGTTTGTCATACCTGCGCGAGTGCGCGAGAAGTTGAGCTTGTACTTTATCATACAGCTAACCTTCATGGTTGTCTGTGGCCAAAATACAAAACTGCCCGTGGTTACGGTTCTGGCGGGCTTTTGCGTCTAGCTGCCTGTTATCGCAATATAAAAGATCCTACGACACCTTCGCTGTTATTGGATTGCGGCGATACTTTTCAAGGCAGTGCCAATTGCAGTCTGTTCCGGGGATCATTGACGGCGCGCATGTTCGATGTTCTCGGGTATGATGTTTTCTTACCTGGATCACATGATTTTGACCATGGTTGGGAGAACCTCGGTTTATTGTTGCGTCAGACCTCTTTCATTCCTGTTGCCGCCAATTTGAAGCTTCTGGGCATCCATGATGTGCCAGCGCCTGGCATCAGACCCTATATCCTAAAGAAATTGGCGGGTCTCAAGGTGCTGGTGACCGGGTTGACAGACCCGCAAATTCCTCTCACGCATCGTCCATATCTCTTTCAACCGCTGGAGATCACAGACCCCTTTATTGCTTTGGGTGAAGTGATGCCGGATATTCGCGCTGAAAATCCTGATATTGTGATCTTGATGTTGCGTAGAGGATTTGATCAAGCCGACCGTCACGCGTTTTTGCGAAAAATAGCGTATGCGTTTCCTGAAATCGATGTTGTAATCGGTGGATCTCCGCATCAACCCGTGTCTTCACTTACGATCGGCTCCTTACTCTATACGCAAACTGGCGCATTTGGTCGGAATCTGGGTGCCATACGCTTGAAGTTTGATACGGTTTCTCGTGCCATGCTCTCCAAGAAAGCGGTATTATACGATGTCGGCTATCATACGCCGTTCGATTCCATGTTAAAGAAGCGCTTTCAGGCCGATTTGCTGGCTGTGGAAAAATATCTCGATAAAACCATTGGGTTCACATCACGGAAAATGCCGGCTGATGGGCTTAACCCAACCAATTCTCTGCTCAGAAACTTGATCCTGAATGCCATTGCGGATCAAACTGGTGCGGATGTTGTCCTGCACAATGCCGGTTCGGGTTATAGTTTGTGGCCTGGTCGCATAACGGAGCGGGATCTTCATGCGCTATTACCGTTTGACGATCAGATCGGCACCACATTACTAACGATCCAGGATCTGGAAATCATTTTGGAAGAGAACGCGCAATACCTGGATACCTCCATGTTTATGGGCGTTTGGGGTCTTCACTACGATCTCGATGTCAGTAAGGGCAAGCAGGCCGGCCGCATTATGCGGATTAAGGATCGAGAGGATAATTTCATTCATGCGAACAAGCGTTTGAAAGTGGTTTTCAATTCCTATGTGTTGGCTTCCGGCGGAGGTTGCTACAGGGCGTTGCGCCGGATTGTCGACGAACCTATTGCGCGCCTGGTTTGCCATGAAGATACTGCTCGGTCGTGTTTGCGCGACTATTTGAGCAAATGTGCTGACATCGGTGATCTTGAGGAACACGGCATCAGGAGGCTGATACGTTCGCATGCAGAAAACGGTGAATAGTAGCAGGGGGGCGGAAATTCTGCTGTTTTTTTTGTTTTATGCGTTTACTTTTACTCTGCCCTTGTCTATTCCTGTTGCGGAAGGATTTTATTTCGCGCTTTTCCCTTTGGCGATTATCGGCTTGATCAAGTGGCGGCAATTTCAGTGCTTGAAAGGTGATAGACTCTGGTGGGTTGTCGGGCTGTACGTCTTTATCATTTTGCTCAGCAGTGTCGTATCACTGCATCACGGTCAATACCTCCGCAAGCTTCACCGTATTCTGTTTTTTGGTTTGATTTTCCTGATCCCGGTTTATTTCACTACAAAAGAGCGTAACGCGGAGCGTCAACGTTCAGTTCAGTCGCTTGTATCGTTGTTTATTCTGGGCGTTTCCGTGCGCGCTGTTTTCGATTTGATGCGTGTGGGTTGGGAATTGGCACATGGGATCAACATCATCGATACAGCGAGTATGACCGTACCGCAGTTTTACCTGGTGTCCTTATGTTTTGTGCTAATTGGCCGAGGCATTTGGCCCATAATTCCTTCCTGGGGCCTGGTTGCGGCGGGAATACTTCAAATGGTAGGGATGGTGCTGCATTTCAAGCGCGGTGTCTGGTGCGCTTTTCTGGGATGTCTGTTTTTGTTTGTCTTGACAAGTAAGGGACGATTGCGGCGTGTGATTGTCATGGGAATGTGCGCTTTGGCGTTACTGACTTTGCCTCTTCTGGGCATCCCTCAAGTAAAAGAACGGATAAGGCAGAGCCTTGATGAACTGCAATGCAAAGGCGAGGGCAAACGTGGCGACTTATGGTTCAGCATCGCTCCGCGGCTCATCCGCGAGAATCCGTGGGGGGTCGGTTGGAATTCATTGCGTCATGAGGATTTGGAGCGTCATGCCGAATATGTTCAGCCAAATCACAACCATTTGCATAACAATGTGTTGCAGGTTGCTGTCGAGCTGAGTCTGCCCGGTTTGCTGGTTTGGTGTGTCTGGATGGGATTGGCCGGTTACTATATGCTGATTGCTTATTTGAAGCAGCGCGGGATTGCTCCGCGAACAGCACGGATACCTTTGTCCATTTTGATTGCTTTCCTTGGCTTACATCTTAATGGGATTGTAGAATACAACTTTGGCGACAGTGAAGTCCTCCTTCTTTTCAGTGTGCTTATTGGACTGGGGCAAGCGTGCTGCCAGGGTTATCCTGCCACACTCAAATCTCACTAAAAAAGACAACTAAATTTATGTGCGTTACGTTGCAATTGTTTTTTTTTGGTAAAGTCATTTGAATCGATGACGTTTATGTATAAATTATTCAAAGGTACTGAATAAGATGATTATATTAATTTATTTCTTGCAAAAAAGTAACGATTATAATATAAGTACGAAATACAAAAAATAGGTAGGAATGCTATGAAAGAAGATGCGTTACGAGAAGTTCCTCAATTCTTAACCATTCCGGATGTCGCAAAGTTTTGCGGCGTGACGAGGAATACGGTCTATGTGTGGGTACGACAGGGAAAGCTGACAACATACAAAACTCCTGGGCGTACAAACTACATTCGTTCGTCCGAATTGGTTAAATTTATGCAAGCCAATGGCATGTTTGTCACGCCCGGTTTGATGGAATTGGCCCGGATGGATGAAAAACTGGGATCGCCTACGTCACGCGAAGACGGCAAAAAAGGTCCGTCGATTCTGGTGGTCGACGATGATCCTTTGATTCGGGCCGTTGTGAATCAGGCGCTTGGGGAGCTTTATACGATTTATCAGGCAGAGACCGGTTATGAGGCTTTGCATATTCTTACCCTTCATAACGACATTGATTTAGTCTTGATGGATGTGCGTATGCCTGGTCAGTTGGGGTTTGAAACGGTAATGGAATTAAAGAAGAACCGCCCCAAAATGGCAGTAATCATGCTGACTGGCTTTACGGAAGATATCCCTGAAAATGTGCTCAAAGATCCTGTTGTCAAGAAAGTTCTTGAGAAACCCGTTGATGCCACTTCGCTCAAAGAGGCTGTGAGTGAAGTTTTGCGCAAGGCAAAGAAATAGTATTTATTCTCCGGCGGTTATCGATAAAATCGCCGGAGTTCTTCGCAAAGGGAAAGCTGATTTCCAAGAAAGGGTAAATTATTTAAGTTTATTTTCTTGTATCTTCACGTATAATGCATACATTGGATGCTTCATGCAGGTAAGTGATACAGTGACGACCGTAACATCGATTCATGAGATTCCGTCGGGGTAGGGATTTCATTGATCGATATGACGGCATTCACCCCTCATATAGAGGGGTTTTTTTATCTCTAAGCAGGAACTCGACATGAATATAAAAATTGGCTTGATAGGTTTTGGAACCGTGGGTGCGGGTGTTGTGCAGGCGCTGCAGGAAAAAGCTTCTCTTTTAACGTTACGGACCGGAATCACGCTGGAGTTGGCGCGTATCGCCGATCTGGATATAGCGAGTGACCGGGGCGTGAACGTTGACCGTTCTCTATTGACTACCGATGCCAACAGCATCCTGACCGATCCTTCGATCCAGATCGTCATTGAACTGATCGGCGGTATCCATGCCGCACGCAACATGATTTTGTGTGCGCTCGAGCACGGAAAATCGGTTGTTACGGCGAATAAAGCTCTTTTGGCCGAGCATGGCGTCGAATTGTACGAAGCGGCTCAGAGCAAAGGTTGCGATCTGTTTTATGAGGCGAGTGTGGGAGGCGGAATACCTGTTATCAAAGCTTTGCGCGAAGGGCTGGTCGTCAACCACATTCAGCATATGTATGGTATCCTCAATGGAACCTGCAACTACATCCTGACCCGAATGGAGCGTGAAGGCATGCCGTTCGAACAGGTTCTGCGGGAAGCACAGGAAGCCGGCTATGCGGAAGCTGATCCCGGTTTGGATATCGACGGCTTTGACACAGCGCACAAGGCAGCCATTTTGACTTCACTCAGTTACGGCGTGAAGGTAAAGACGGAAGACATTCCGGTCCAGGGGATACGTGGTCTGTCTCAAAAAGATATCGTCTACGCACGCGAATTGGGTTATCGCATCAAGTTGTTGGCCTCCATTGTACATTGTGATGGCCAGGTGGAAGTCAGTGTCGGGCCGACCCTGGTCGCGGAAGATCATATGCTGGCTTCGGTGCATCATGTTTACAATGCTGTCATGATAACTGGGGATATAGTGGGAGATACGTTGTATTACGGACGTGGTGCAGGGCGGTTGCCTACAGCCAGCGCCGTGGTCGCCGATGTGGTGGATGCCGCCCGGAATCTGTGCAAAGATGCTGCCAACCGTTTGCCTCCCTTTGTGGCGTACGACCATTATGGAGCCTTACGCAATCAAGATGAAGTTCGCAGCCGCTATTATTTCCGGATGCCGTTGCTCAATCGTCCCGGTGTGTTTGCTCAGGTAGCCAGTGTGTTTGGTCGCCATGCTATCAGCATCGCTTCGGTAGTGCAGAAAGAAGCGGCAGCACTGGGGGAATACGTGCCGGTTATTTTCCTGACGCAATTCGCTCCGGAACGGAATTATCGCGCTGCATTGGAAGAAATCGGTAAGCTCGATGTTGTGAACAGCGGCATGGTGCGTTTTCGTATTCTGGCGCATGCTGAGTGATTAGGGTTGTCGGATTGCGGTTGTGAAAACCCTGATGATCATCATTGAAGGAGCCGTGGATATCCCTGCCGAGGTGCTCAAGGGCAGGACGCCTTTACAGATCATGCGCGGGACCTATGCAGCGCTTGCCGCTCAAACAGGGCAGACCGGAATGATTCGCATTCCGGAGGCCTGCCGTCGGGATCGTCTGGAAGTCATGCTGGCTGCCTTGATGGGCTTTCCTCGTGATCGAGCGGAAGCTGTGCATCGTGGTCCGTTGGAAGCCATTGGTCGCGGTATTGATACGGCTTGCTATTCCGCGGCGTTTCTGGGCAGCTTCATTACAATGGACAGTGGCATTATCAAGGATGCAGCCCCTGTTTTAAATCACCGTGAAACCGCATCGCTGGTTGAAGCGCTTCAGCGATGCTGGGCGCCGGAAAGCCTGAAGTTGATTCCGATCAGAGAAGGTTTGGTGCTGGTTCTTACCAATACCGAGGTATTGTTTAGCGGGTGGCGCCCATGTCTGCTGTTGGGGGAAGAACCGGACGACCTGTTCCAGACAGAACATGCGACCGAGTTTTTGCGTTCCGTGTTCGATCTGTCGCAGACGTCATGCCGGCATCATGCGGTTAATGAAGTGCGTATAGATCTTGGTGAAAATCCGGCCGATGCCCTGTGGTTATGGGGGGGAGGACCTGTTTTGGATAAACCTTTTGACGCGCAACCCGGTTTGCTCATGACATGGAACAACATGGCCCGCGGACTGGCCAATTTGTTGTCTTGGGAATCCACTCCTCTCCTTTCCCCCTATGTTCAAGAGCATTCGTCAGCCTTTTCTCTACCCACGTTGATTGAAGGTTTGCGCCGCTATGATCGCGTTACCGTCTATGTGCCTGCTCCGCATGGCGCTTGCTGGTACGGTGACGTTCTGGAAAAAGTCAAAGCACTCGATCAGGTCGACAGGATGGTCACTGGCCCGCTTCTCGATGTGGTGAAAGCATTCAAGCCTTATCGAATGGTTGTGACAACGGATGGAATGGCGTCTTGCAATCTGCGGGATCATCTGCCAGAATCCGTACCGTTTGTCGTGACGGGAGAAGGGCTTTTGCCTGACCAGGTAGATCATTGGGATGAAACAGCTTGTGCAGCCGGTGCATTGGGGCTGATGGAACCTGAACAATTTGTGGACTTTATCGATAAGGATAACTGATGAAAAAAATAGCCATATACGATACGACTTTGCGCGATGGCGCACAGGGAGAGGGGGTTTCCTTCTCCGGTCCGGGAAAAATACGTGTAGCACGTTGTCTTGACGAGTTTGGCGTTGATTATATCGAGGGTGGATTCGCGGCGTCGAATCCCAAGGACATGGAGTTCTTTCGGGAGATCAAAAAAGAGAACCTGAAGCATGCAAAAGTGGCTGCATTCGGCAGTACGCGCCGTGCCAATACACCTGTTGGCGAAGATAAGGGCACTATGGCCATGCTGGAAGCCGATACGCCTGTCGTAACGCTGTTCGGCAAAAGCTGGCTGTTGCACGTGACCGAAGTCCTGCGCACGACAGACCGGGAAAATCTGCTCATGATCGGCGATACCGTGGGTTATCTGAAAGAACACGGTAAGGAAGTCATCTATGATGCCGAGCATTTTTATGACGGCTACAAGGATAATCCTGAATATGCGTTGAAAACACTGTTGGCTGCCCGTGAAGCCGGTGCTGATGCCGTAGTTCTGTGCGATACCAATGGCGGTTGTTTGCCTTCCGAGATATTTGACATCACCAGTGAGATGGTCGCAAAACTGACCTGCATGATCGGTATACACACCCACAACGATTCCGACCTGGCCGTGGCTAATTCGCTCGAAGCCGTGCGTGCTGGCGCAGTTCATGTTCAGGGCACGATCAATGGCTATGGCGAGCGTTGCGGAAACGCGAATCTCAGTTCAATCATTCCCTGTCTTGAATTGAAGATGGGGTTGCGATGCGTTCCCGAAGGGCATCTGCGGCGCAGTCGCGAAGTCGCGGCGTTGATCAGCGAGCTGTCCAATGTTCATCCTCATGCAAAAGCTCCTTTTGTTGGCGATAGCGCTTTTGCGCACAAAGCCGGCATGCATGTGGATGGCGTGCGAAAAGTTAGTCGGAGTTTTGAACATGTCGATCCGGAGTTCGTTGGTAATAAACGGCGTATTCTGATCTCAGAACTCTCGGGCGCGAGCAATGTTTTTTTGAAGGCTGTGGAAATGGGCTTTCACATGGATAAAAAATCGCCCGAAGTTCGCGATATCCTATCTCAATTGGAGCGCATGGAGCGGGATGGTTATGAATACGAGGCTGCTGAGGCATCGTTCAAATTGTTGATTCAGAAAGTGGTCAAAGCGCACAAGTCCTTCTTTGATCTTGAAGGATTCCGGGTGATCGTAGAGAAGCGCAGCCCAGACGAGTCCTGCATTTCAGAGGCGACTGTCAAATTGAACGTGAATGGGCAGATCGAGCACACCGTGGGCGAGGGCGACGGACCCGTGGATGCTTTAAACGAAGCTTTCCGGAAGGCGTTGACCCGTTTTTATCCCGCAATTGCCGATGTCAGCTTGCAGGATTATCGTGTACGCATCCTTGATCCCAAAGAGGCGACAGCCGCGAAAACGCGAGTGCTGATCGAATCGGGTGACGGCCATGATTCCTGGAATACGGTAGGCGTTTCTGAGAATATTATCGAAGCGTCCTGGGAAGCCTTAGTGGATGGCGTGGAGTATAAGCTCTTTCTGGAAGAGCAGAAACAGACGGAAAAAGAACATGGAAGAACTGAGTAAGCATTACGATCCCAAGACAATTGAGGCTAAGTGGTATGATCGCTGGGTCGCGGATGGCCTGTTTCACGGTGAAGCGGGGCGTGGCGGTGAACCCTACTGCATCGTCATTCCGCCGCCCAACGTAACCGGCATATTGCATATGGGTCATGCCCTCAACAATACGATTCAAGATATGCTTATACGTTGGCAGCGCATGCAAGGCAAGAATGTGGTCTGGGTGCCTGGCACCGACCATGCCGGCATCGCCACCCAGAATGTGGTGGAGCGTCAGCTTAAGAAAGAGGGGAAAACGCGCGACGATCTGGGGCGCGAGGCGTTTCTCGATCGTGTCTGGGACTGGAAAGAGCAATACGGCAATACGATCATCAACCAGCTCAAGAAGCTGGGGGCCTCGTGCGATTGGGATCGCGAACGGTTCACCATGGACGAAGGGCTGAGTCATGCCGTACTCGAAGTCTTTGTTCGGATGTACGAGAAAGGGTTGATTTACCGCGGTCACTATATCATCAACTGGTGTCCCCGCTGTCAGACGGCTTTGTCCGACGAAGAGAGCGAGCATCAGGACACCAATGGCAAGTTGTACTACATTCGTTATCCCGTCAAAGGCTCGGGAACCGGTGCACCCAGACATGTAATCGTGGCCACTACGCGACCGGAGACCATGCTCGGCGATGTGGCCGTTGCCGTCAATCCACGCGACAGTCGCTACAGTTTTCTTTCCGAGGACAGTGTTTTGATCCTGCCGATTCTCAACCGTGAGTTGAAGATCATCCGCGACGGTTACGTTGATCCGGAATTCGGCACTGGGGCGGTCAAGGTTACCCCGGCGCACGATCCCAATGACTTTGAAATGGGGCAGCGACATACGCTTGAACCCATCAATGTCATGCATGATGATGGTATAATGAATGAGCATGCCGGCCCCTACAAAGGACTTGACCGTTTTGAATGCCGCAAGAGGTTGGTGGACGATTTGACTGCCGCCGACCTGGTGGAGAAGATCGAAGATCATGCGCATGCTGTCGGGCATTGCTACCGTTGTGATACCGTTGTCGAACCACGTCTTTCCCGTCAGTGGTTCGTCAAGATGCAGCCCCTGGCCGAACCGGCTATCGAGGTGGTTAAGAAGGGACAGATCAAATTCATGCCTGAACGCTGGACCAAAGTGTACCTGGAATGGATGGAAAATATCCGTGACTGGTGCATTTCCCGGCAAATCTGGTGGGGACATCGCATTCCTGTCTATTACTGTGATGCATGTGAGCACGAGTGGGCCGCATCCCGCAAGTTTCATGCCTGTCCGTCCTGTCGTTCAGAACAGATCCGCCAGGATGAAGATGTGCTGGATACCTGGTTTTCCTCATGGTTGTGGCCTTTCAGCGTTTTCAACTGGCCCAATGAGGACGATGCGGACCTTCACTTCTACTATCCTACCGAAACCTTGGTCACAGCTTCTGAAATCATTTTTTTCTGGGTTGCGCGTATGATCATGGCCGGTCTCGAATTTCGTGGAGAGATTCCTTTCAGCAAAGTATACATTCACGGAACGGTCCGCGATGATATTGGCCGAAAAATGAGTAAGAGTCTGGGCAATTCCATCGATCCACTGGACATCATCGAGAAATACAGCGCCGATGCCCTTCGGTTCAGCCTGATGATGATTACGGCAACGGGACAGGATGTATTCCTGTCTGATGAGAAATTTGAAATAGGTCGTAACTTCGGCACAAAAATATGGAATGCCGCACGGTTCATGCTCATGCATTCCAATGGCGAAGTGGACCTGGAAATCGACAACCCGGAACTCGACAAGGGCTTGCTCAGCACGGATGACAAGCATATCATTGCCAAACTGCACGAAGCGATCTCGGGGTGCAATGAGCATCTGGAGCGTTTCCGTTTCAATGACGTGGCCAAAGTGCTCTACGAATTTCTCTGGCATCAGTATTGTGACTGGTACGTCGAATATGCCAAAGATCCTCTTTACGGCGACCATGTGGAACGCAAACAGAACGTGCTCAAAGTCATGCACTATGTGTTTTCCGGGGCGCTGCGCCTGCTTCATCCGATCATGCCTTTCATCACCGAGGAACTCTGGCACGGTATGGGTTACAACGCATTGTGCAAGAATATCGTGATTGCGCCCTGGCCCAAGTACATGGATTACGACGAGTTGAAATGTTGGGGCATTGACGAAGCGGAAGTTGGTTTTGTCGATGCCAAGTACGATATGATACGGGCTGCCCGGACGTTGATGTCCGACTTTGGTCTGTTGCCCAAGCACAATGTCGATTTTGTCATCAAACCCGCCAATGAACGCCATGCGGAAATGCTTGAGAGCGATGTGGAATCCATCGCCAAGTTGCTCAAAGCCGGATCGTGCAGGCTCGATAAAGCATTTTCACCCGCCAAGGTCATGCCCAGTGCATTGAGTAAACTCGGGACCATCTACATGTCCATTGACGGCGTCATCAAGGTGGATGAAGAAATTGCGCGCCTCTCCGGGCAACTCGACAAAATCAACCAGGATCTGACGCGGGTCAATAAAAAACTGGGCAACATGGACTTTCTCAACAAAGCGCCAGCCGATGTTGTTGCCAGAGAAGAAAAAAAGAAGAAAGAGCTCTTTGAGAAAAATGAAAAGTTGCGCAAATTGATCGATACCTTGGCGCAACACCAATAAATGGTTGTTTCGATTTGTAATTTCGAAAAAAAACAATAAGCTATTCGGTGCTTGACTTCAGTATATGGAGTGAATAGGTTAAAACTTTTTAAAAATTGCTGACAGAGCGCGGTTTGCCCGATGGTGTAATGGTAGCACACGGCCCTTTGGAGGCCAGAGTCTAGGTTCGAACCCTAGTCGGGCAACCATTTTATTTGATGAGCTATTATGCGAAATTTTAAACTCAATTTACTGTCTGGAACGATTCATCGGGACTTGGCGGAGCAGATTGCCGTTAAAATGGGAACCAATCTGGCCGAAGTGGTTATCAAGAAGTTTCCTGACGGCGAAATTTTTATCAAGATCGCCGAGAATATTCGCGGCAGCGATGTATTCATTATTCAGCCCATATGCATATCGCCGAACGAGGCCTTGATGGAGTTGCTCATCATGATCGATGCGGCCAGTCGGGCGTCCGCGGAACGCATCACCGCCGTGTTGCCCTATTATGGATACGCGCGACAAGATCGCAAAGATCAACCGCGTGTTCCCATCACCGCAAAACTGGTCGCCAACCTGTTGGTTGCCGCGGGCTGTCAGCGTTTATTGACTATTGATTTGCATGCTCAACAGATTCAGGGTTTTTTCGACATTCCCGTCGATCATCTATACGCGGCGCCGGATCTGGTCAAATATTTGCGTGCAAAAGTGCGGGATAGCCTTGTCGTGGTTTCACCGGACCCCGGTGGACTCAAAATGGCCTATCGGTACTCCACCATGCTGGGTGCAGGTCTGGCGATCGTCGCCAAGCAGCGTAAAAGCGCGTCAGAAGTGGAGGCGTTAAATGTTGTTGGCGATGTTAAGGGGTGCAATGCTCTGATCGTGGATGACCTGACCTCAACCGCCGGAACACTATGCGCCGCAGCCCGGTTGTTGAAGGAACACGGCGCCCATAGCATTCGCGCTGCTGTCACCCATTCGCTGTTGGCCGAAATGGGCATCGCGCGATTGAAAGAGTCGCCTATCGAGGAGTTGGTGACCACCAACAGTGTTCCTTCAAAAGATTGGAAAGATTTTCCCGTGACGGTTTTATCCATGGCCGATCTCCTGGGGCAGGCGATCCTCCGGATTCATGAGGATCAATCGGTAAGTTCGTTGTTTCAAGTATAATAGGTAGAAAGTGGGCTGGAGATGAGTGTTGATATTAAATTGGATGCGAAGAAGAGAGAGGAAAAGGGCTCCCGCGCCATGGGGCGTTTGCGCAAAGCGGGACAAGTGCCGGCGATTGTATACGGAGAGGGTAAAACACCGAAAATGGTGCAAATCCACGAGCATACATTTACACAGTTGTTGCGCCATCACAGCAGTGAGCATATTATGATGGATCTCGCTATCGAGGGTGACGGCATTTGCACGGTACTGCTTCAAGATGTCCAGCACCATCCGGTTACGGGGCAGATTGTGCATGCCGATTTCCACGAAGTCGATATGCTGAAGAAACTCCATGTTTCTGTTCCGGTCGAACTGATCGGGACGCCGGAGGGGGTAAGTCAGGGTGGAGTGCTGGAGCATCTTCATCGTGAAGTGGAACTGGAATGTCTGCCTGGTGACATCCCTGAGGTTGTTCGGGTGGATGTGAGTAAACTCAAGATGGGAGAGACCGTGACGTTTGGCGAGATTGAGCTGGACAATAGCCGATTCTCACTGGTTTCCCCTGCTGATTTGGCTTTAGTCGGCGTACTGACTCCGCGTGTGGCTGTGGAAGGTGCTGCGGAAGGGGAAGATGCAGCTGCCGAACCAGAAGTGATCACGGCCAAGAAGAGTGAAGAGTGACGGGTGACTCGTTTTGAAACTGGTCGTGGGGTTAGGCAATCCGGGCCGAAAATATGAAAAAACACGGCATAATATTGGATTTCGTGTGGTTGATGCCTGCGTTCGGCAAGCTTCAGGATGCTGGCGAAAGTCATGGATTGCTCCTGCGCGATATTGTAGAACGGTTATGGAAGAACAGGACGTGTTGTTTTTGAAGCCCATGACCTATATGAACCTCAGCGGTAAGGCGGTTGGTGCGTTTTCGTCATGGTATCGACTCGATCCCGCTGACATATTAATAATCTATGACGATACGGATCTGGCGGTGGGAAAGTTGCGCTTAAGGAAGCAAGGTCGTTCCGGCGGGCACCGCGGCTTGGAATCCGTAATCGACAGGTTGGGTATGAGCGCCTTTCCACGCTTGAGGATCGGCATCGGCGAACGACCCAAAGGTATGCATATGGTGGATTATGTACTCTCTGAATTTTTCGCGGAGGAAGAAGCCATTGTCGCGCAAACCCTGGACAGGGCCTGTGCGGCTTGCGGTTTGATGTTCCGCGAAGGATTGGAAAAAGCGATGAACGAGTACAATGGTTAGATTTGGGAGGATTATGTTTTGAACTTATACGAAGGAATGTTTATATTTCCCGAGGCGTTAAAAGAAGATGAACTTGAAAAGGCCATCAAACAGGCCCGTGAGGAAATAGAGAAGCAGGGCGGAGAAGTCAACAGTATTACCCGGATGGGTAAACGCAGCTTCGCCCAGACGATGCAGAAAAAAGAAGCGGGGCATTATGTTGTGATGATGTTTGATCTTGAAGGCGATAAGATCGATATGTTGCGCGCCCGTTATAAATTAGTAGAGAGCGTATTTCGCGTGCAGATCTTGCGAGCACCGACGCGTAAAACGGCGGAGGCGAGTGCAGGCACGCAGTAACATGGAACGTAGAACATGGCGGAGCTGAATAAGGTTTTTTTGATTGGAAATTTGGCGCAGGATCCGGAGGTGAAATACCTTCCCAGCGGCATGGCTGTCGCCGATCTCAGGTTGGCGGTGAATGAGCGATACAAGAACAAGAGCGGTGAGGTGGTGGAGAGCACAATCTTTCTCGATGTGGTTGTCTGGAGCCGGCAAGCTGAAGTGTGTGGCGAGTACTTGACTAAGGGATCGCCGATTTTTGTGGAAGGTCGCTTACAGATGGATACCTGGAAAACGCAGCAGGGGGAAAACCGCAGCAGGCTGCGGGTGCGCTCGGATCGCATTCAGTTTCTTCCCCGGTCGGGCCAGGGGCCGTCACAAGGGTCGGGGGGGAGCGCACCGACGTATCAACAGCAGCAACCGGCGCAGGCGCCCATACAGCAGGCGCCCATGCAGCAGGCGCCCATGCAGCAGGCGCCCATGCAGCAGGCACCCGTGCAGCAGGCGCCCATGCAGCAGGATCCCATGCAGCAGGATCCCATGCAGCAGGATCCCGATAATCTGCCTTTTTGATATTTTGGGTAAATAACAGGGTAAAAGTGGAGATAGAATAATGGCAATATCACAGAAAAAAGGATGTCGTTACCTGGATGGTGTAACAGACATCAATTATAAAGATCATGAATTGTTGCGAAAATTCATGACAGATCGTGGCAAAATCATGTCGCGCCGACTGACTGGTGCAACAGCGAGGCAGCAGCGCAAAATCACGCGAGCCATCAAGCAGGCCCGGGTGATGGGATTGCTTCCATAACCATGGGGATGAGATAAGATGGCCAGAGAAGTTATTTTAACAGAGCATGTGTCCAATCTTGGCGCTGCGGGTGCTATTGTCAAGGTCGCCGATGGCTATGCGCGCAATTTCCTTTTTCCTAAAAAGATGGCTGCGCCGGTCACGGACGTGACCCGCCGCATTTTGGAAAAGAAGAGCCAGGCTAAACGCGTAAATGAAGAGGAGGTTTTGAAAAAGGCCAATCAATTGGCCGGGCGCATCAGCAATGCTTCATGCACCATTGCCGTCAAAACAGGTGAAGGTGGCAAACTGTTCGGTTCTATCACCGCGGTGAGTATAGCCGAAGCGTTGAAAGAACAGAATATCGAGCTGGATAAAAATCTGTTGCAGATAGAGCGACCCATTCGTGAACTTGGTGTGTTTACCGTACCGATCAAATTGCATGCTCAGGTTATCGTCAATTTAAAGGTTTGGGTGGTCGAGGAATAATGTCTCATGGAACGTAAGGAAGCGCCTTCCTCGCCGGTCAGGAGAGACAAGGTCCCTCCCTACAGCGAGGAAGCTGAAAAGGGGGTTCTGGGGTCGATCTTTCTGGATGCTTCCAGGGTGATCGATTTATGCATTGAGCAGAACATAGAACCGATTTCCTTTTATGTTCGACCTCATCAAGTACTCTATGAGGTATTGCTCGAAATGCATAGGGAAGGTCGTCCGGTGGATGTGCTCACGGTAGAGGAACGTTTGCGGGCTTTGTCCAAACTCGACGACGCCGGTTCCGCCGATTACCTGGACCGTTTGATTGACAGCACGCCCACTGCTGCTCATGCCGAGTATTATGTGGGCGTGGTGCGTGAGAAACATATCCTGCGTAAAATTATCGATTGCTCGCGTAAAAGCATTGACGAATGCTATTCCGCGGTGGAAGATGCCGACACCATTCTCAACAATGTTGAGAAAGCGGTGTTTGAAATCAATAACTTGAAAAAGGAATCCACCTCTTCATGGAGCAACTTGATCGAAGCGGCCATTAACGATATCAACAGCATTGCGGACGGGCGCAAGGGGATGGGCGGTATTCCCACGGGCTTTGACAACCTGGATCATATTCTGCTGGGCTTTCAGCCAAAGGATATGATTATTCTGGCTGCGCGACCCTCCATGGGTAAAACAGCCTTGGCTTTGAACGTTACCGAGCGCATTGCGCTAGGACTTGGCAGTGATCGAAAAGAGCATCCAGTGGCGGTCTTCAGCCTGGAAATGTCAGCCGAGTCGCTGGTGATGCGCATGCTTTGTTCCAAGGCCGCGGTTCATTCACAGCTCATGCGCAAAGGCCTCCTGTCCTCGGATGCCCATGGCCGCCTGCTGGCCAAAGCGGCTGAACTGCTCAAAGCGCCTTTGTATATCGACGATACCGCCGGTCTTTCCGCTCTTGAACTGTGTTCGCGTGCGCGGCGTTTGCACCGACGTTACGGCATTGAATTTGTCGTGGTCGATTATCTGCAGATGATGAATTATCCTCAATTCGCACGTGATGGCCGGCAACAGGAAGTGGCGGCTATTTCAAATGCGATGAAAGGGATGGCCAAGGAATTGAACGTTCCTGTATTGATTCTAAGCCAGTTGAGCCGCTCGCCTGAACAGCGTGCTGGTGGTGCGCCGAAACTCTCTGATTTGCGCGACTCTGGAGCTATTGAGCAGGACGCCGACGTGGTGATGCTGTTGCGCCGACCGGCCAGGTATCCTGAAGATCCGGAGCACAATGACAAACGGTTGGCCATTGTTGAAATAGCCAAACATCGTAACGGTCCGGTCGGTGAGGTTCGTTTGAATTTCGATGGCGAGTTCACCCGTTTTACTGATCGCAAAGAGGATCGGAACATGGAGCGGGAGTACGGTATTCCAGAGGAAGTCAAGGAGGGATTCTGATTATGCTTTCGCGAAAATATGCCGCTTGGTTTCTTACATTTCTATTCTTTGTGATCCAGGCGGCTGCCCAGCAATCCGCGCCGACCGTCAATGAAATCCGCATCGAAAACCGCGGGGCCGGTGTGCTCAACGAAGATTCCATCCGTGCGTATCTGAGTCTCAAGGAAGGCATGCCCTTTGATCGCATGGCCGTCAATCGCGATGTAAAGAGTTTACAGAAAACGGGACGCTTTCTGCAGGTGGATGCCGAAGCCCAACCGCAAGGCCAGGGCATTGTTGTCATCTACGGCATCAAGAATAAATACCTAATCCGCAATCTGGTCATTGACGGCGCCGCTAACTTAGGCAACAGCAACATGCGTGAGCTGCTGGAATTGGGAGTCGGCGATCCGGTCGACGATGTCACGATGGCGGCCCGGGTCGCTGTCGTCAAACAGGAATATCGCAAAAAGTATTTTCCGTATGCCAAGATCGACTGGGCGATCAAGAAGGATGAAGAGCAGGGCGTTGCCGATGTCGTGGTGAACGTAGATGAGGGTGCACACGCCCGAATTCACAAAATTCGTTTTTCTGGCAACACGGCGATTTCGGATAAAAGCTTGCGAAAAACCGTTAAACAGACGCTGTTTACCACATGGAATCCATGGTCCTGGATTTCCAGCGCCGGAAAATTGGATCGGGACGTCCTTGCCAATGACGTCATCCTAATTCGGAAACGCTTCCTTGATCTGGGCTACCTTGATGTACAGGTGCAGGGCCCGGAAATTGTCATGTTGACCGATAACAAAATCGCCATTGACTATACGATTGCGGAGGGATGTCGATATACTTTCAACAGCTTTTCGATTTCCGGCGTTGAGTTGTTCGATGTCGAGAAAATCAAAAAGGTGGTGCTGATTAAACCGGGAGAAATGGCGTCCCAGTCCGTGGTCGCGCAATCGACCGAAAACATCAACGACTACTACGGCATTCGTGGGTATATCCGAACCTTTGCCGTGCCGTCAGCTAAAGCGGACGTGGAGAAAGGTCGGGTCGATATCCATTTCGAGGTGCGCGAAGGCCGCTTGGCGCATATTCGCGACATCAAGATCAAGGGGAATGACATTACCCAGGACAAAGTCATACGCCGTGAATTGATTATTTATCCCGGTGATAAATACAACCGTGTAAAGATTCGCAAAAGTGAAGCCCGTTTACGCAACTTGGGTTATTTTTCATCCGTGATCAGTACGGAGGAAGATACCGAAAAGGAAGATGTCTACGACCTGGTGTTCGATGTGGAGGAGCAGCGTATGGGGCAGATGTCGCTTGGCGCCGGTTTTTCCAGCGTTGAAGATGTTTCCGGTTTCTTTGAAATTTCCCATGGCAACTTTTCGCTCAACACCTGGCCGCCTGTCGGCGGCGGGCAGAAAATGAAATTGCGCACGACAATCGGTACAGAACGCCAGGATGTTGAATTTTCTTTTGTAGAGCCATGGTTTCTTAACCGCAAACTGGCTCTGGGTGTGGATCTCTTCAGTCATGAGCGTGAGTTCCTGAGTGACGATTACGATCAGAAAAACCTGGGCGGCAGTGTTTCATTGAGCAAGCCCTGGGGGCGTTTCATGCGTGTTTCCTTGGCCTATTCGTTGGAAGACATCGATATTTACAACATCAGTACCAACGCATCGCAGAGCATTCGCGATGAAGAAGGGCAGCGGACCAAGAGCGCGTTGGGCCTGACCATAACCCGAGATGCGCGTGATAATTTCTTTATTCCGACCAGCGGCAACAGAACGCAGTTCCGCGCCCAACTGGCAGGTGGCATGCTGGACGGCGATACGGACATTTATAATCTGACTTTGCGTTCATCCCACTATTGGCGCTTTTTTGAGGACCACGTGCTCAATCTTCGCGGTCGGATCGGTGTGGTCGATCATTATGGCGATTCGGATAGGGTGCCAATTTTCGATCGCTATTTCCTTGGCGGCGCGTATACCGTCAGGGGGTTCAAATACCGTGATGTGGGACCCGTCGATGAGGACGAATCGCCTATTGGCGGCAGTTCGATGTTTTATATGACAGCCTCATACACGATCCCTGTTGTAGAGAAAATCCGGGTGGCTGGTTTTTATGATACAGGTATGGTTTGGGAGGATGCGTATTCCTTTGATACGGATTTGAATTCGAGCGCAGGCGTTGGGATTCGCTTTGACATACCTATGTTTCCGTTGAGATTTGACTACTCATGGCCAATATTGACGGACGATCATAACGACTCGTCCGGCGGTCGTTTCAGTTTCGTTATCGGCTATGCTCAATAGCATCGCAGATTTTTACGCAATAAATCAAGAGTATAAGGAGATGATTATGAACAAGTTAGTAATTTTTATCGGTTTCGCGATGATCGCCATGTTGCCGTTGACCGCACTGCATGCCGCGGAGCAGAAAATTGCATTTATCGACCTGGAAAAGACGTTTAATAGATTTTCGAAGACCAAGCATGCTGACGCGAAATTAAAGGAACGCGCCAACAAATTCAATACGGATCGCGAGAACATCGTCAACAAAATCAAAGAATTGCGCAAGTCTTTTGAATCTCTGCGCGCGGATGCCATGGATGATGTGCTGGCTGAAGAAGCCAAGCTGGAGAAGAAGAACAAGGCGGAAGAGGTATTCATGGAGATCCGCCAGGAGGAAAATCGGCTGCGTCGTTTTGATGAATTAAAGGCTAAGCAATTGGAGGAACAGGGCCGTAGGATGCGCAAAGATATTGTGGAAGAGATCCAGATCATTATCAAAGAATATGCATGTGAAAAGGGCTACGCGGCTGTATTCGATTCGTCCGGTCAGACGCTGAACGGCGTGCCCGTACTTCTTTTCGTTAACTCGCATTATGATATTACCGACGACATCATCAACTTGCTGAATCAATAGGCAGGCAGACGCCATGGGTGGACGCATCGGCTTGGCAGCGTGTTGGCGTCGGATATGCGGCCTTTCATGCCTTCTGGGCTATGGTTGTTTTGGTTGTTGTTGTGGCACGGCGAGACGGTTGCCGGTCGACTGGTTGGTTGGAGTTCTTTTCTACTCGCATGGGCAAGCATCTTCCTTGACTTGCGCAGAGCTTTTTGCAATGCCGGTTCAGCCCTTGAATTTTGTTATGAAGACCTGTTTGCAGGCCGGCGTCGCACGCTCCTAGCTAGCTAGGTCTCGAATTAAAACGACATCGATCCAGATGAAAGTCCCAAATTAACTCGAGGAATCGCTGAAGCTGGCCGACGAAGTGCTCTCGCACGACCCGGCCAATGTTGCAGCGCTGAAACTGAAAGCTTCCCTGTTGAGCCGCGGCGGCGATTCCGCGTGCGTGTTGCGCATCGTCGCCACGCTGCGCGAGCGGTTGCCTGACGATATCGAGCTGCAGCGGCTCGAAGCTTCACTGCTGGCAGCCAGTGGCGAAAAGGAGAGTTCGATAAATCTCTACCAGAAGCTGCTCGATGCCAAGGATCGCGATGTCCAGGTGCTGTTGAATTATCTGCGTCTGCTCGCTGGCGACGAGAAGTGGAGCCAGGTGCTGGCCGTGTATCGCGAAAAAGAAGACGATATGGTCATGAGCGACACCGTACGCCTACTGGCGGTCAAGGCCTGCATGAAAACCCAGCGCCTCGACGATGCGCTGATCTTGTGGAAGGCGATGAAACCCGGCGAAATAGCGACCAGCCAGGCGGCCATGGTCATTGCCGACATGCTGATGTTGATGCAGCGTCAGGAAGAGGCGGTCGCGATCCTGCGCGAAACCATCGAGAAGGACCGCCCGACGCCTGGACTCTATGCCAAATTAGCCATTGCTTACGCTTACATGGACATGCCGATCCAGGCCATGAACCTGCTCAATGAATTGCCGCGCGAACTGCAGGTCGACGCCATCCAGTTGACCCGCAACAAGCTGCTCTGGGCTGCTGGTCGCTACCATGATGCCATGCGTCAGATCGAGTCGCTGGTGCTGTTGCCCAAGACGCGCATTGAGGCTACCTTGTCCATGGCCGGCATCTGCTATGATCTGGACCGCGCCGAGGAAGCACGCGCCCACCTGTTGCCGTTGCTCAACAGCGCTGCGCGGCTCGAGCGGACCGATGAAAAAATGGCCTGCTGCCTGCTGGCGCTCGCTTCCATCCGCGAAACCCGGTCCGAGGAAGCCCTGCGCGCGCTGGTTGTGTACTTCTTCCGCGGCCACCTCGAAGCGGTGAGCGACACGG
>CAZOLK010000037.1:0-19521 GCA_964580325.1 uncultured Verrucomicrobiota bacterium
GATGCCGACGCCGCCCCCACGAGACATGATCTCGGTCATCTGGCGCAGGGTTTCCAATACCGGGCTGGAGCGCCAGGCATCGACCAGCGCTCCGCCGATGTCCGTGGCCAACGCGGACTCGCCGATCAGGGCCGGTGTGGGATACATGCGACCGTCAGGGCCGATCGCAATGGATTCCCAACCGGCATTGGTCCCGTCGTGAACCACGCCCGGCGGCGCAAATACCTGAGTTTTCATGGCCTCCACATTATCGATGGACACGCCCAGTTCATCCGCGCGCTCAGTAGCCTGGCGCAAGTAGGGGAAAAGCTCGTCCGCGGGTACGAACGCCTGGTTCGTGGCGCGACCGCGCAGCACGTACCACATGAAATGGACGTTCACTGCGCCTTTTGCAGCCGCTTGTTCGACCACTGCCGTCATCTGGTCCAAGTTGTCGCGGCAGACGCACATGGAGATGGTGTAGGGGATGTTGCGTCGGCGCAGCCCGTCCAGGCGGGTCATCAGCTTGGTATGGGTTCCGGCGCCGCGCATAGCGTCGTGAAAGGACCGGACGCCGTCCAGGCTGATCTGCAGGTGGAACCGGGCCTGGTCCCAGTGCGCGATCTGCCAGGCGAACGCATCGGTAAACAGGCCGTTGGTCAATACGGCCACATGCACCTGGTCATGGGCCAGCAAACCGTCAACGATGCGGGTGAATTCGGCGTGCATAAATGGTTCGCCGCCGGTCAGGGCAAATACGCGGCTGCCGGCGTCCGCGGCTTCGCCGGCCAGGGCCAGCACGCGCTCCGCCGGCAACTCGTCGCGGCAGTCAGGGCCTGAGCAAAACAGGCAGTCGCGACAGGCCAGGTTGCAGCGGTTGGTGATATGGAACCAAACCTCGTTCAATGCGCGGGCGGCCAGATAATGCGAGCGCCCTTCGTACCGGGCATCCGCGGTATCGGGCAAGCGCAGGGCAAAGGATTCAGGCAGCGCATCCGCCGATTGCAAGGCGCGGTCGCCCGCGTCGTTGGGCACAAACCAAGCCGGCGGATAAGGCCGCACATAAATCGGCGCCCCATCGTAACTCAGCCGTTGCCATTCCTGTTTATTATACATATCAAACCCGTCGGCCGAGTTTCCAGGGCATTATTATCAATGGGCTTGGTGTATTGGCTACGCTGGGTGGCAGAGCAAGAACCATGGTGATCGGCAGCTCGCCCCGTTTGTTACTGATCGTCACGGTGTCGAGGCGGAGGATGATGCCGGTTTCCGTGGCGAGGAGCTTCTTCTCGACCCGTTGCTCAAAGGGCGTTTCAGGAACCCGCCCGTACACTTGGCTCTGAAATGCCTCGAGCACCGCTGGGCAGCCAACAGACTCCCACTGTTCAACCGTTGTGAGCGGCAAGCCATTTGGACCAAGCAGCGGGTCTGGCAGTTCAAGAGCCCCCGCGCCGTCCCAGCACAGGCTGGCCAACAGAATCATTCGCATGGCTATGTTGTAGATAGTTCTCATGGGTTGCATCCTTTTCCCGGAATCCCGATGCCTACAGATGCCGCATGCCCAGCCACACCCGTAGCAGGTGAGGTTAAAAACTCGTAATGCCGCGCACACCAGCGATGGATGGCCGTCAGCGTGGGCCGCCTTGTCGAGCGTAACCGCCAAACTGATACTGACATGACAGGAACTTAGTTTTTTCATGTTGGCGAAGCTATCAAAACACAAAAACAAAAGCAAATTAATTGGACCGGTCGGTGACTCGCCTGAACAGCGGCAGATGTTCCGAGAACTGTATGCGGAGTGAGTGCCCCAAGGCCGAAATGGGTTCCGCAAACCTGGTGTGCGCAAGATCAACCGCTTCTTGCCAAAGCCCAGCCAACGAAGTCTGAAAACGACGGGGCGATCTTGCTTATCCGATTCTCTTCATGCTCATAGACGTAGACAGGACATGGCTCGTTCGCGACCTCCCGGCACCTGAAAACGAACTCCTCCTCCGCTTCCCTCGCAAAGAATATGAGAGGCTCTGGAGTGTTGCGACCGGTGTTTGCAGAGAGGAGGGTCTCATCTGGATGTACGCCTGCCCCCGCAGAATAGATAATGAATCGCTCACCGGGCAGCATCCCACCATCCGCCCACCTGAGAAAGACCCTAAACTGCCGGGGCAAACCTGTCCTCAATTGCGCCTCGACTTCAGCGATCCTCGATTCATCGACCGGTGCGCAGAGCTGGCCACGATCAGGGATGTATGCACTTGGTTGCTTCATGGGTCTTCTCCATGCTTGATCAGTAGGAGTACAGCGTGCCATAGGGATCATTCTGGACCCCAACCGGATGGTTTTGCCGGTGTTTGCCAAGAGGGACGTACTCGAGATTCTCTGCGGTGTCGGCACCGCCCAGGCTTAAGGGCTTCTTGTGGTGCCGTGCGAAGCCGGGTTTCACCGGCTCGTTGCCATAGCTGACGTCTTCACTTGCCGGTCGCTTCGTTTTCACGAGCAGCCCTTTCTTGTCAACGATGTCTGGTTGGTCGGGCAACTTCCTGAAAAGACCGCCAGCTCGTCCGACTCCCCATCCTGCGGCACCTATTGCGCCACCCGTAGCGGCACCCCTCGCCGTGCCGAGCAGGGCTCCCCGCATGGTTCCCGACCAAGTGCGCGTTTCTATCGCACCTTGGATTCCCTCATGGACACCTCCCGCGGCTGCGCCGCCGGCGGCACCACTTGCAGTCGCACCCCAAAAGGATGCACCCACCTTCGAAAGAACCGCACCGCCAGCCGCTCCCCCGACAGCGCCCAAGCCTCCAGATATCAGAGCCCCTTTCGCACCTTGGCGGGTTGCCAAGGCAAGGTCTCCCGTTTCGTAATAGGCAATCCCCCCACTCGAGACAAGGCCATGGGTGGTTCCTCCCGCAGCACCCGCAAGCGTACTCCCGATTATGCCAGACTGGGTGGCGGTCAGACCTGCACCGGATGTCCATGCTAAACTAGCGCCGAATGTTGCCGCACCCGCTGCGCCACTCAATGCTCCAGCACCGGTATAGATCGCAAACTTGGCCCAGTCCCACTCTTCATCTGTCAACCAGACTTGAAGTCCGTAGGCTCCCGCGCCAAACGCTGCCCCAAATCCCGCTCCGGCAGCGATGTGAACCCATTCTCCGTCAGGATCGTAGTAGACCAGCGGGCTGTTGTGCGCATACGCATATAGATTGTGGCCGGCGGCAAACCCGAATGGATCAGGACAAATGAACTTCCCCGCCATCTCGGGCAGTCGGTACCGTGCGCCTTGGTATAGCAGGCCGGTCTCTTCATCGCGCCAGGCGGCACTGAATGCCAACGATGACGAACTGGGAGGGACCGTGCGAACCTCGAACTCGCGCACTTGCGCAGTCGTGGGTTCGTCCCACAATATCAAGATGGAGTGCCCAGTGCGTCGCCCGAGGTCGATTCGGTAGGGTTCATATGGGTTTTCCCCTCGGGCGGGGCTTGGGCCTCGCGACACAATCCTCCCTCCCTCGACACGTGCCGCTAAGACTTCATCGCCGGGCCGCTTCGACCAGAACTCGGCAACGATAGCCCCCATGTTTCTACTTGCGTAATGAGCATCAGGGGGAAGCACCAAAACACGGAAGCTCTTTGGGAACTGATCGGGCCATATCGTGAGTTGCTCCAAGCACGCAGCATCGCCCAGATCAATCAGCAGGCCACGCTTTGAACTGTTCACGCTATCCGGGTTCCACTGGGTCTTCGTGCTAAGCAGCTGGTCATACGAATCGCCATCTTGGTAACCGGTCTCACGATCGAGTCCGTGAGCACGAATGCGCCTGATCCGTGCATACGTCGCCGACTCCCCAAATCCCAGGTAGTCAGCTATGTCGAACGTTTCGATCTGCCCCTCGGCCACTGCTGTGGAGGCAAACACATTGAGGTTCTTATTCTGGTGCAGGAAGTACCGACGATGATCTGCTCGGGCATCAGGCTCGACGCGGTTGCGGGGCAAAACCGCCAGCAGCACTTCACGATACCCAGCCCCCCACAGGTATTGTTCACTCGCCTCGGGCTCAAGCAGGTCTGCAACCCACACAGGGCGCATTCCTTCATACACTGTTCGTTGAAATGCTCTCGTCTGTCGCTTTGGACTATCGGGGGGGGCTCCCGAGACTACCGAGACCTTCTTCAATACCCGCCGGTTGTGCACGTCCGTGGCGAATTCAAGGATTTCGACCGTGTTGCTGGTCTTCCCATCCCTTGCAATCATGCGCCACGGTCTTCCCAAGGGGTCGTAGTCGATGCTCCAGTTAAGCTTCTTCCCGCCCCTGTCGGAGGAGAACTTCGTCAACCGCCCAAAGGGGTCATAGTGATACTCCCGCTTAACACCATGCGGTTTCGCGACAGCACCGACACGATCAGAGGCCATGTCTGGAGCGTGTCTGGCCTGTTCTTTGCCTGCCTCGAGATCTTCGCTGCTGAAGGGAAGCGAAGGAGAGTAGTACAGAACTGAAGACATATCTTCTGGTGGTGTAAAGTCCCTGCCAGGTCGCGCAGACGCCCCCAAGCGGTACTCACGAAACCGGTTCCCCGCCTCGTCATAGTCAAGGTGGGCAATCCGCAGTGCCTCAAGATACTCACCGACACGGGCTTCAAGTGCGCGCATCCGCGCTTCCCGGTTGTCGAAGGTGCGGTGCACAACGCCTTGCCTTACTAATCGCTGGTAAGGATCATGGCCGTGGAGATGAGTCGCCGCGACTTTGTGAGAAGGCACATTGAGGTCGTGGGCCTCGATACGCCCGTGAGAGTCGTAGAAGTATCTGAATCGAAACTGCGGGGACGTGTTCGCATTGCCTTCATCACGCCATTCTTCGTGAGAGACATCCAGTAACGGAGTGACCGATGTAATCTTGGCGAGGCCGGACTCAGGTATGCGGCGAAAGACCTGCTGTGTCCCAATGTACTCAAAACTCGCGAAGCTCTGTTCCTTGTCGAGACTTATGCGGCGGACCCGGTTTTGACCATCCAGATGCGACACTTGTTTGTGCCAGTAGCCCCGCTTGTCGGACACTCCTTTCATGCCCAGCGTGGCGACGCCGTCCTGAAGGTCATAGTTCCAGTAGAGCGTGGGCAATCCCTCGTTGTCGCATTCCGGGACGTCGCTGCGTTCGGTGAGTACCGCGCCGAGGGAGTCATAGCTTGTTTCGACGCGCACAGTGAAATGCGGGTTGGCGTGATCGGTGGATCGTAGCAAGTTGCCCGCAGCGTCGTACTGGAAGACCTGCAAAGATCGATTGTCATCCGAAAGCCGAACCAATCTGCGCATTGAATCATACTCAAAACGCATGACAGCCTTCTCGCCTTGTCTGGACCGGGTTAGGGATGCAACCATGGAACCTTTGCCGTAGGTGCGTTTAGTGGTGAGACCGTCGGGATTCACGTCCGTCTCCAGACGGCCGAAGCGGTCATACTGAAACCGGCGGATGCGCGGCACGCCTACGCGCTCAGCAACAAGTGTGTTTGTCTTCCCGGATGTCGTCAGATAAATCAGCGCGAGAGGGTGGTTCTCCATTTCCGCCAAAAGTTTCCTGCCCGCGACATCAAAGGAAGAACGAGTGACGATGATTTCGACCTCGCTGGCTTGGTCACTCGGCGCTTTGGAGGAAAAGACAGATGCATCCAGAGAGTTATATGCAGTGGCCATGATAGCGCCACCCGGGCGCGCACGGAGAACCTGCCGCCCCTGGGAATCGGCGCGCATAACCGTTGCGCGGTCGAAGGCTGGTGTTCCGTCACCGGCGCAGGGCACCGTCAGCCAAGGACGGCAATGCTCATCGAAATAAGTCATTGTGGCGACTGCCATAACATCGCCGTTGCCGGTATGCTTTAGCCGGTTGATGCTGATGACGGGGTTATCTCCGGCGTAAACCGTAGTCGAAGAATCTCCCTCCGGCATACGTCGTTTTACCACTCTGTCCAATCCATCGTAGGACAGAGACACCGTCGATTTGTTGTGGAAGGATCTCTGGGTGATCTGCCGCCCTGCCGCATCGTAGGTGTAGGCTTCTTTTACTAACCACTCATCTATGCTTCTCTTTCCGGCATCATCGTAGGCAAGACGGTGCCTATTCGCTGTTAGCAGTTGGGCGGCTTTCCCGTATTCGGTTGATGACTCATCGAGTACGCGGCCCTGTTTGTCAATCACGCGCATCCTGGTAACGCGCCCCGCGCCATCCATCCAGTTCTCGGTAATCACACCGTTCGGGGCTACGGTCGAAAATGGACGTCCGAAACGGTCTAACCGATTTGAGTGACTTTCTCCGAGATCATCGAGGTACGACACCAGATTGCCCTCGGCGTCGTACTTCATTTCCGTCCGGAGCGGGAGGCGCTGACCATCCGCTTCGGCGAAGCGTCCCGTTTCAAACCCAGTGGTGTTGTCCGTCTTGAAAACCAAGGCTGGTTCTCCTCTTGCCTCGCGGCGGCTGACTGACCCGTTCGGACTTCTGACGTACAACACTTTCGGCTGTGCTCCGGCGAACGACTCCGAGGTCTTCGTCCACCGTGTCAGCAGTCCTCTTGCATCACGGTCGAGTTGTTGAACGACGAAACGCCCGGAGAGGCCCGGAAGTTCCTCTCCCTTGTAAGCATAACCCACAGCAACGGGCGTGATCCTGTGGGCACGCCGCACGACTCTCAGTCCTTCATCGAGAAACTCGACTTCCAGATCACGTCGCGTGTCGTAGCCGCAGAGCACCTGCCCCAATTTGTTGGCAATGAACAACCGCCTGAATTGTTCGTGCGTTTCGGCAGCGAGATGCCCGGCCGGGCTGTACGCAAACTCCAAGGAACGTGCTACCGGTGATGCCGACAAAGCTCGTTGCGGCATGTTTCCCGGCAATGAGAGCTTCGCACGACGACTATCCGTCAGCCACTGAATCCGTGGAATATCGCGGATCTCCTTGGCCACTAACCCGCCACCATTGAGGGCCGCCCTGCCATCTATAAACCTGTCGAATCGGTACCAGGCATCAACAACTCCTGTGCCGTCGATCTCCAGAGCCACTTCCCCATACGCATTGCGCACAAACCAGGAGGGCATTTCCCCTGTTCGCTGGAAGATCAGGTCGCCTGCGTAGTCATACTTGAACTCGCTGGTTTCGAGGACGTGTTCAGCGCCGCTGCTCGATATTTCATATTGCTGAACGCGTATCGGTAGTGGCAGAGATTCGTGAAATGTGCGCTCGATTCCGAATTCCTTGATCTCAAGCGGGCTTGGGCCCGGCGACGGAAGCTCACGTGTAGCGATTTGGTTTGCGCGCATTGTGGGGTCAGCGTGATCACTCTGATAGACCCATACCGTCTGGCGTCCGCTCGGATGCGTGGTCTGCAGAGCCAGCCCATCCGAGTTGTACGTGTAGTGCCACATGGCGTTCCGCCCCGGCATTACCATCTTCAAGGGCAGCCTGTTGGTAACGGTCTTAGGTCTCGCCGTCTCGGACTGCCCGCCAAAGAAGAAGTGCCGTTCGGGAGAGGGCGCTGGGGGCCGGTAAACGGTGGTGCGGGACGCCCCCTGGGCTTCGTACACAATTCTCCACTCGGCGATCGCCCCGCCTGCGACCTGCATTTCGTCTATCTGATAGAGTCTTGCGGACTTCTCCCGACCGGGATCGTCATAGCGGTACCTGTACTCGACCTGCTGACCAAATGGCTTGTAGCTGACCAGCCGGGTCGTGCCTCCTTCATCGCCGCTGTAACCGTACAGTTCATGCACGTCGGTCACTTCGTTGAAGGAAAGCGCCACAGCCCTATGCGTCACCTTCGCCAGGCAATCCGCGGAGTCATAGCTATAGGTCACACGATGCCGGCCTGATACGAGGCCGGCAAGCCGTCCGGTCTCGTCGTACCCGAACGCAATCTCGTTTCCAAACGGGTCCGTCACCGATCGTAGTCGGTCGCAGCCCGGCTGGTACTCGTAGACCATCTGGTTGGCATACTTCCGACCGTCCCGGTGCAGCGTTGTTACCTTGGCAATGCGCCAGAAAGAGCTGGCAGCACTTCTTGTTTCCGCACGTTCGAAAACTAATCGCAGCCCCTCCCGGGAACGAATGATCGCTTCCCGACCTTTCAGAACCAGGCTGCAGAATATACCGGGTTGAGGCTCCCAGGTTCGGCCACGTCGTTCAAAGCTAATGTTGTCGCGCCCCGTATACCAAACCGCCTTGTTTGCATCTCCCGCGTTAGTCTTGTCGAAAACAAGCCGTTGAGCATGATTGTGGTCCCATCCCTGCCCAAGCGGCCCGGCATACTGACGGTATGAGCGGAAGGTTCGACGAAAGGCGAACGCCAACCCTCCACGCGCAGGCAGGGACAGATCGCTTGACGTCATGATCAACTCACCGTTGGAGAGATTGATCTCGCCCAAGGGGCCACCATGGGGTTCGCCGCTGAAATGGGGCAAGGTATAGGGATCGAGGTCGGTGTACGTCGCGAACATTCGACTGGCCCTGCCGGGAGAGAGCAGCCTACCGCGATCCGCCCCTTCCGGACGCTCTCGCTCCCACAGCGCACGCTGGAGGCGCTGCATTTCTGCCAACGCAGTCTCGACGGGCACCACGTGATTCAGCGTAACCCGTTCACGCAGTTGCTTCAGTTCCTTCGGAATCAATGACTCGTTGCGCCGGTAATGCTCTTCCCAGGATTCCAGCAGACCCGCGTCGTCAGAATCCGCGCTGCAGACCGCTGTCGCTTGCAGCAACAGCAGGAGTCCAATAAAGAGCTTAGAGAAACGTCTCGTCATCTGTTTGCCCTCCCCATGAAGTGATTCGCGAACTTCGCAGTGTCGGATGTCCCCATGGGGGCTACCGCGTTGCGGTCAAACGCATCAAGCTGCTGCTGAGTTGTCTTGAACTCTTCCAGTGACTCGAGGTCGTCCTTGCTCTCTAATTCCTTCTTTTTCTTCACGAGTTCCGCCACTCGACCCTTTGACCAGGCGTCGTAGTCGAGCGCCTCCTGAAGCCGGGCTGCCGCACTTGATGGATCCAACGGCAGACTGGGCCTGGTACCGGACACGGTGGTCAGCAGCTCGGTCAGCGCATCATCAACCGTCCGTTTTGAGGTGATGTCATAGTCCGCCTTGTGAAGGACATTCGTGGCGGGCAACCGCCTTACGAACTGCTCGTAGGGTGCGTTATCGGTGGCAGCTTGAAAGCGCTCACGATTGAGGAAAGCAAAGAATGTTTGAATGACAAACCACGGACGCTGTTTAACGTCGTCAGGGACGACTTCTTTGACATCCCAATCCGCCATCAGTTCTTGAAGTGGCTTGGCATAGCCCGTCTGCCAGCGAAGCGATTCGGCGGAATGGCCGCGCGCAAGAGAGTGTTTCCGGAGTTCGGGATCCGCAACGACCGAACCCACGCAGAAGGTCCGCCGGAAGGCGGGGTCTGAGACCATTTGGGCTTTGAGCCAAGTCTGATAGTCCATGTTGTCCGTGATCTTTCGGAGGAGGCCTGTCACGTCATTAGCATCTGCATCTGAGCGAACAGAAGTCGCGGGCTGCACCTTCCGCTCTTTCGCCCATTGATTGATGATAGCGATGTAATCTTTCCATTGTGGATTCCAGCGCTTGGTGCCGCCGAATCCATCAGGCACGGACAGAAGCGATCCCAACCAGAGAGCGTCTGGATGCGAACTGTCGGGTAGTTCTGCAGGCCTACAGAACACACTACAGAAACGCTGCCAAGAAGCGTCTTCATCCCCCGCGTCCACGGCGGAACTGAAGGTTCCTGCTGACGGCTCGCCTGACAACTCGATCATGACTTCGCGTACTTTGCGCTTTGCGATGTCGTACTTGTCCTCTCCATGCACCAGCACCGCTGACAGCACGAACACGGGGATTGCCGCTAGAAGTCCTCTCACAATCCATTTCCTCCAAGTTTTCTTACGCTTCATATCCATATTCTCCAGCAACAACCGCGGATCAGCGCCCTCCGCTTCAGGAGTCAGAGCCGCCAGCGCGTTTGCAATTACCCCGCCCTCAATCTGCGCCCCCTTTGCGACAAGAACACCAATCAGAACCGAAGGAGCCCGTCCCGTTGCCTTCCGGTCCGGGCAATTCGGATCAAGGCGATGGATGCCAACGATCACGCCGCCGGGCACCTCAACGCTGAATTGACGCCACGTATCGAGACTCAGGCTGCCTCGGTTGTTCAGTTCGGGAGAGAGGCCTTTGACCAAGTCCGGCAACGTGGGTTCCAGGTCAGGGTGATAAGCCCACCCCTCACCGCGGCTGAACCAGCGGTGCGCCAGGACACGACCATGTTTTCGGCTCCTCTTCATGATACTGACCTACTTGCCATCACCGTGCGGTGGCAGATCGGTTTGCCCGGCAACGCGCAAACGCACCTTTCCTGCGCGTTTCTTGCCCTTCATCAGAACGACCTCGATGGACAGAGGAGTGATGGCCATCTCAACCACGTCATCATCCCACCATCCATCGATTTCGCGTACCTCCATGCACAAGCGCTCGCCCAAGCGGTAACTAAAAGGTCCCAAACTCTGCTTGAATACAAAAACGCCCGAAGCCGCGCCCTTAGGTATTCTCTGCTCCAAGTACGTTTTGAACGACCGAATCGTGACCTGGATCTCAGAGGAGCCATAATCATCGTCAAGGGGACCGCTTCTCACAATATCAACGTGTTCGACGTACACGCTGATCTCTCTTCCCTTTTCGAGAGCTTCAAACCATCGCACCCACGTGCCAACAAAATCGCTCATGGCTGCCGGGGGATAAACTCGATCGCGGTACTCCATCATCTTTGTTTTGAGCGACATCATCGCAGGAACATTAGTAGAGGAACTGACGGTCGCCTGAGTCCACTCGGACCTGAGTTCCTCGTAGGTCTTCCTGTCCCACAAGGTTTCTACCTCCCTTTTCTTTACCTTCGCCGCTTCCATGTGGCTGGATTCCGGGTTTTCAGCGAGGTAGCCATCAATCCGCTCAATGCAGTTGGCATGCTGATCGGCGTTTTGCTCGCAGTAGGTGATGACGGATTGCCATCTCGCATTCTCCAGTCCGGCCAGCGTTTCGACACGGCGGCTGGAAACACGGTCCAGTTGATCGTGCGCATTTGCGGGCACCTCAGACCGTGTATTCTCCGCCAGGAAATCGTCGAGTAGTTTCAGTCGCTTGCCGAAGTTCGGTTCTGCTTCGACCTGACGAAAAAGAGTTTCCACCTTGGCAACGAAGGCAACCCTGGCGTCCTCTTCCGCATAGATAGTGCGAGCCCGATTCCGATAGCCTTCGACCTCCACGCGATGCTCGCTGGCTGGCCAGTCTTCCAGAAATGCCCTGTAGGCGGCCAGGTTTTGTTCGCGCTGCGCTTTGGTGTCGCCACCCATGGGCTCCACCATGGCGTCGAAATCGGCAGATTCCTTTTTCCCCTGATAGCCAGCGTATGCTGCGTCTAGCTGCTCGTTTCTTCTGCGTGTGTGCGCAAGAGGATTCCAGTGAGACCGATACGATTGCACCTCCTGGCGGACCCCTTTGGTAGGGATGTTGAGGTCGTTCATTGATCGCATCGTGTCATCGAGCATGGATTGGGCATACCTGTCCAGCGAGAGGAACACCGCCGTCACGGCGCATGCCGTCAGTACTGCAAGAACTGCGGCAATTCGCTTCGATCGATCTCTTCTCAATTGCCTCACCCGTTCGACGCACCACGCAAGCGGTGCAAGGGTATTGAAAGGATTAACGCCATCGGAGGGGGGGCAGGGATCCGTCATCGCGATGTCCCCCGAAGGCAGACACGGGAAAAACCTGGAAGTGGGTCCCCGTAAGCTCAAGACCTCTGGCGATCTCGCCCAACAACTGCTGCTGCTTGACGAATCCCTGAGCCTTCTCCGTTTCTTCAGAAGGCGTTTGCAGAGAGGCAGAATATAGATCCCATTTCGTGAGGACCAGGGCCAGTGGCTTGCGGATACGATGCCCTTTTTGGAGAGCCGCCAGCAAAAGGCCCATCTCGGTCTGCTGTTCGCGTAGTTCCTCGGGGGAAGCAGCCAGGATACGCTGCGTGTCGACAAGAAGAAACAGGGCATCACAGCTCTTCATCCATTCGAACACCTTGTCCTTCAATTCTGGGGCGTCTTTCTTGCCCCGCTGCACTAGCGCGCCCGCATAATCGCAGGCCAGCACAGAAGACACCTCTCCCTGATGTGTGATCGAGTAATGAAGTTCCTTTGGTAGTGCCTGCGCGGTGGCCGCCGGACGCTTGCCGCTGGACAACGGCTGCCAATCCGATTCAAGGATGGCCACTGTCTCTTCGTTGGCAAGGTTGATGGCTATATCGCCATCTGTCCTCTTGCCATAAAGCGCAGCGTAGTAGCAGGTCTTCCCACTTCCACGTGAGCCATGCGTCCCTATGCGTATTGGCCTGTCCCTCATGCGTCCGATCCTATGCGAAAGATTCTCGTACATCTGCCTCCCATGTATCCTGAAGCAACATCTTGAACAGCATCTTATTCTCTCCCAGGTCGAGTTCGAGTTCCACGGCATCGACAACGTGCTCGTAGTACTCAGTCAACACGTCGAAGAGCTGGCGCTTGTATTCCGTGTCGTCGTTGCCCTTGAGCTGTCGGCCCTTAGTTTCCAGAACCGTGAAACGAAAACCGTTCCCCGTCTCCTGGACACAGGCCAGAAAGTCGGGATAGACCCGTTGCCGTTGCCAGCCCTGAACGTAGTAGTCCTGCCTGGCCACAAGCCGATGCCACCATTTCACGGCGTTCTGGCCGTCGAGATACCACGCAACGGGCTTCTCAAGTTCCTCGTCGAAGTCCTTCTGGTACACCTTCTCGAACAGGTAGCGTTCGAGGGGTTCGCCGTTGCGCTTTTTCAGAAGCGGATCGGCATCGGTCGTATGCCCGTTTTCCGCGGCGGTCACGTCCATTCGCGCCTGGGTCTCTTGGAGGTAGTCCTGTTCTTCCGGCTCGCACTCGTCCCGCATCCGGTAACGGAGCGATTCCCAGTCCATGCCGGCAAGAATGTCCCGGTCATAGTCCAGCGGCCGGTATTCCCCATCGCCTTGCCGATGCAGAACGCGAGGCAGGAAGATCTTCAACCTCTTGAACCGGGCCTGCCTCTCAACCGTGAACTGATACTGATACTGATAGGAACTTAGTTTTTTCATGTTGGCGAAGCTACCAAAACATAAACACCAAAACAAACTGAAAAATAAAGAAAATTATAAAATAAAAAAAAGTGGTGATAATTTACACAACATACGCATTCGCTTGCCCTTGTTTTTGTTCTGCTTCCTCTCCTTTTCACAGTTGCTGCATGAACAAGCCTGAACAACCTCATGCCATATCAAATTGCCGAACGTCGGCTTGCTCCAATTCAGCAATCTCCGCATGAAAATGTGTTCTCATTCCGCTCCCCTTTACATCACCATCGTTCCAGCAGCTAGCTAAGGTCAAGCTAATTAGCGGGCCATATATGCATCCAGGATGGCGCCGTCGACGCTCTTGAGTGTCATTCCATTGGGGCCTGCTCCGGGGCGTACCACGATCTTAGCCGGCTCGCCATGTTCCTTGAATTTGGCCAGATCTTCCGAGCCAGCTTCGAACACCCACAGGCGACCCTCATCCAGAAACACCTTGTAGCCCGGCTTCGTCAACATGTATTCCATCATCACATCGCGATCCGTTCCCTTCAAAGTCATTCCATTCGGCCCGCGTCCCGGCAACACGACCATCTTTGCCGGCTCGCCATGCTCCTCGAATTTAGCCAGATCTTCCGAGCCCGCTTCGAATACCCACAGGCGACCCTCGTCAAGAAACACCTTGTAGCCCGGTTTCGTCAGCATGTATTTCATCATCACATCGCGATCCGTTCCCTTCAAAGTCATTCGATTCGGCCCGCGTCCCGGCAACACGACCATCTTTGCCGGCTCGCCATGCTCCTCGAATTTGGCCAAATCTTCCGAGCCAGCTTCGAACACCCACAGGCGACCATCATCCAGAAACACCTTGTAGCCCGGCTTCGTCAGCATGTATTCCATCATCACATCGCGATCCGTTCCCTTCAAGGTCATTCGATTCGGCCCACGCCCCGGCAACACAACCATCTTCGCCGGCTCGCCATGCTCCTTGAATTTGGCCAGATCTTCCGAATCCGCTTCGAAAACCCACAGACGACCCTCATCCTCTATCGTAACATAGCCCGGCTTATCCCAGAGGGCTGTTTGTTTGACTGCGGAATCTTTCATTTCATGGGTGATCGCCGTTGTGCATCCGGTAAATGCAAGGGCAATGAGAAACAGGCATATACAAGATCTATTTGTATTCATGAGCGTGTCCTTTCTTCGTTTATTTTCATCCATCAGTTGATCCTCCAATACAGCGTCTGTCATCCTGTTCATGATCATATCCCTTCCTGTGTTTGTGTTTGATCTACTCATCAGCCAAAACGTCCCGTTACATAGTCGAGAGTCTCCTGCAAATGCGGGTTCTGAAAGATTGTGGCGGTCGGACCATATTCGATAAGGCGCCCTAAATACATAAAGGCGGTATAGTCACTGACCCGCGAAGCCTGCTGCATATTATGCGTGACGATGAAGATTGAATACTCGCCCTTCAGTTCGTGGATCAGATCCTCGATTTTGTTCGTCGCGATTGGATCAAGCGCCGAACAGGGCTCATCCATCAAAAGCACTTCGGGCTCGGCCGCTATGGCACGCGCAATACACAAGCGCTGCTGCTGGCCGCCAGACATCCCCAGCGCACTTTCCTGAAGGCGATCTTTAACCTCATCCCACAGTGCCGCGCCATTCAGACTGCGTTCACAAACCTCATCCAGAACCGATTTGCGATTCTCTCCATCGATACGCAGTGAATAAACCACATTATCATAGATAGACATGGGGAATGGATTCGGTTTCTGGAAAACCATCCCCATCCGTTTGCGCAATTCGATCACGTCCACACCCGGCGCGTAAATTGAATCGCCGTCCAACAGCATTTCCCCATTAATCCGCACAATGTCAATCAAATCGTTGATCCGATTGACACAACGCAAAAGCGTTGATTTGCCACAGCCCGATGGCCCCACCAACGCGGTGACCTTTCCTTGTGGAACTTTGAAATTAATATTGAACAAAGCTTGTGTAGCACCATAGCTCAAGTTGAAATTCCGCGTTTCCAAACAGATTTTCTCGCGATCAAGCTCGGGATGGATTTCCGACTTGAATGTCTCGCCCGCCGCAATAGCCGCCAGCCGGTTGGGCGAGAGCTTGTCTTTTTTATCAACTTCTGTTGTGTTATTCATAATAGTCACCTGTCTGCTATTTTGTAATTAAACCGATGAACCCTTGAATTTGTTCTTCAGTCGCGAACGGATGGCAATCCCGCTTATATTCAGCAGAAAAATGAGAGTAATCAGCAATAGCGTCGTGGTATAAACAATGGGTTTGGCTGCTTCGCTGTTCTGGCTCTGGAATCCGAGGTCGTAGATATGGAAGCCCAGATGCATAAACGAGCGTTCGAGATGGAAGAAAGGTGCGTACCCGTCAAAGGGCAGCTCAGGTGCCAATTTCACCGCACCGACAAGCATCAGCGGTGCTACTTCGCCGGCACCACGCGCCATGGCAAGAATCATTCCTGTCATCACTCCCGGCATAGCACGGGGAATCACTATTCGCCAGATGGTCTGCCATTTGGAGGCGCCGCAGGCATACGACCCCTCACGCATTGAATTTGGCACAGCCGCCAAGGCTTCCTCGGTAGCAACAATCACCACTGGCAAGGTAAGCAGCGCCAAGGTCAAGGAAGCCCAGAGAATACCACCCGTGCCATAGGTCGGGGAAGGTAGTTTCTCGGCAAAGAATACCTTATCGATGGACCCGCCCATGATGTAACAGAAAAAGCCAAGACCGAATACCCCGAAGACGATGCTCGGCACACCGGCCAGATTATTGATCGCAATACGCACCGTGCTAACTAACGGGCCGGGTTTAGCGTATTCGCGCAAATACAAAGCCGCAAGCACGCCGGCCGGGGATACCAGCAATGCCATGATCAGCGTCATCAACACCGTCCCGAAGATGGCCGGCCAGACGCCGCCTTCACTATTGGCCTCCCGCGGCTCAGTGGTCAGGAACTCAACCCAGCGCGACACATAAATGGACAACTTCTGCCCCAGTCCAAGCTGGTTCGCCGGGTATGCCCGTACCACATCGGCAACCTTAATGTCCGCCGTCTGGCCCGATGACGTCGTCAAGGTCATTACAAAACGGTCATTATCCTGATCCAGGGCCTGAATCTCCTTAATCAGTGCATCATATTTATTTTGCAAAACCTCCATGGGTTTCACGATGGCAGCCGCAGCCGCCCGATAGGCCGCAGAATCCTTGCCTTCCTTCAGCTCAATGTCACGAACTTGCAGCCGCAGTTTCTCCATAGTATGGTTAACTTTGCCAAGATCGTCTTTTTCCAGCTTCTTTCGGCGAAGAACCCTTTGACGCACATCATTGTGGTGATTACGGAAACGTTCCCAGGCATCGCCGGCATTGTCGGCAAGTGTTTCTTCACCAATACGGAAGGACGTCGGCACACCGTAAAAGCGTCCCCAGGTCAATCGTTCAATAACCACCGCCCACTCGGGAGTCTTTATACCGTTCGGCGCAATCTCAAAATCAGCCACCCAATTAAAGTGCTCACCCGTCAACCGGAAATTACCGGTACGAATCAATTTCCGTCTGGCCACACCGTCGTTTGCATCCACCAGTGCCCTGGATGTGGCAGGAAGCTCTTCAAGTCGTTCGGCAGATGGTTCGAATGTGCCACGACGGGTGACTTCCCCCATGTGCCGGGTGCCATCGTGCAAAGTCATTTCGACAATCGATACCGGCCAGAAAGTGGTTGCTCCATTGTAAAGAACAAAACCGAGAAGTCCCAGGATCATCACCATACACAGCACCATCGACCCACCGGTCATCCAAAGCGCAGGCTCTGCACGTGATATGACCGACGCTGCCGGAGAGGTTACACGTCGGCGTGATTTTCCTCGCGCTGGAATGCTTTCGTTATCGTTATTATTGCTCATAATTCAAAGGCCCTTTTTCTGAATCTCTGCCGGATCGTTTCCGCCAGGCTGTTGAGAACGAATGTCATGACAAAAAGGCTCAAGGCGGCCAGATACAGCATACGATAATGCGTGGAATCCCTGACTGCCTCCGGCAGTTCGACGGCGATATTTGCCGATAGCGTCCGAAAGCCATTAAACATATTCCACTCCATCAGCGCTGTATTGCCGGCGGCCATTAGCACAATCATGGTCTCGCCGACAGCCCGCCCGAAACCGATCATTACCGCGGAAAAGAATCCGCTGGCCGCCGTCGGGATAATGATACTCACCGCTGTCTGCCAAGGCGTGGCACCAGCACCCAGTGATGCGCCGCGCAGGGTTTCCGGCACCGCCCCAAGCGCATCCTCGCAAAGGGTGTAGATAATCGGAATAATGGCAAAACCCATGATGAAGCCGACGATCAACGCATTACGTTGCACATAGGTATCAATGTAGCTTCCACGCGGATCCAGACCCGTCGCAGCAAGCAGGGTACTTAGCAACCATGCCAGGAACAATGCCGCCACGCTGGAAACAAGAAACCGCACCATATCAGCAAGCACAAAAGTCATACGCGAGGAAGTGCCGAACCTACGCTTGAAGACCGCCGTTACCCAACGCGCATTGGCATACATTACAAAGATTCCGCTCAACGGCATCAGCATTATCATCCAGCCACCGGTTCCCGTTCCTTCCCGCGTCGATAACCACAACTTGATATCGCTCAGGAAAAACACATTCTCAACCACCGGCCCCAATTGAATTGTCAAATAAAAGCCGAGCCCGATGCTGGCCAGCATCGCGGGAATTCGCAGAAACCCTAACTTTGCAGCCAGGTCATGCGAAAGCAACTGCCACAGATGCGCCCCCATTAATAGCGTAAACGGGAAAACGACAAAGGACACCAGCAATGCGGGTACATGATCCTCCACCATGGGCGCAATCACCAATGCAGCAAGAAAGCCCAGGACAACACTCGGCAAGCTGGCCATCATCTCAATCGTGGGCTTCACCCGGGCACGCATTTTCGCGCCCATAATCTCCGAGGTATAGATGGCCGCCAGAATTGCAAGCGGAACCCCGAACAACAGGGAATAAATCGTTGCCTTGATGGTGCCGAAAATCAGCGGCATCAAGCCGTATTTCGGTTCAAAATCGTCGGTACCACTGGAAGATTGCCACACATGTGCCGGCTCGTTGTAGCCCTCGTACCAGACCTTGCCAAACACTTGCTCAAGATTGATCTCCGGATGGGGTATGTCAAGACCCCACTTATAGACACCAGCGGCACCCCATGCGAAAAGTCCGTCATCCTTGGGAGACAGCGTCAATCCGTATAACTTGGAATCCAATCTCGATTCCGTCAATCGTCCCAAAGTCCGCCGGTTAGTGACGTAATACAGATGAAAATTCCCCAGATCATCGGCCACCACGATTTGCCGCGACAACCGGGACGCGCCAAATGCGGTTACTTTCCCGGGGATCGGCTCCAGCTCATGTGCCCGCACCAATACGGCGCCATCCCCGGTCGTTGCGTCTTCGGGTTTGATCCGGAACCATACGGAGACATTGCCTTGATCGTCCCCGATTACCAGTGAAGTTTTCCCAACAAGAAACTCCACCAGCGTTATCTCGCCGCTCCCATCCGTCAGATCAACCGTCTCCATCACTTCCATTTGATCAGCCCGGCGCGTATCAACCCTGATCAACCGACCATCCGGCCACCCCAGAAAGACATTATCACCCAAACCCGCAAGACGCACAAAATAAGGCAATGACTCTGCCTCATTATCAAGTTTGAGCGATCCACCATACAGCTCGATAATCGTCTTGCCTGTCAACATGTTGAAGCGCGATGTGATTTCCTTCAGATGCAAAGTGCCTGAGGCGCTGACTGCCGCCACCACGGGGCTATCATTCTTTAATGAAATATCAACCCGTTCAATCGAAACACCTTCTTCAAGTGGCGCCGGATCATTCACATTGATCGAGACAGTTTGCAATCTGTATTGTTTCTCCGGGGTAAGCTCCAATACACCATCCTGATAAGCGACCGATCCTTGATCCAGCGACTCCTTGACCGCGGCGGGAATTGAATCTGCCTCCACATAGTCGGTGGTGAACATAAGGTTTCCGGTTTGGATCGAGCCATCCTTGAAACCACCCACAAAGGTATCAGCGACAAAACGTACATCATTGGCCAGTCGATCACCAAACAAGGGTTTACGGTAAAGAATTTTTCCATTGCGCAAATGAGACACAATCAGCTCGCCTTGCTGCGTTACCGCAACCGACATGGTCTGGTACTCATTTACTATCAGACGTTGCAGCGGCAAGTCCGAATCTTTCAGTTGCGTTTCGCTCTGAAACTGCTCGGGGCCGGAAATCTTGGAAGGGAAGAAAATCGGGATTGCCACGGAAAAAAGGAAGACACAGACCAG
>CAZOLK010000037.1:19531-31717 GCA_964580325.1 uncultured Verrucomicrobiota bacterium
CAGCACGGTGCTGATCCCGCCGATGGTGATGATTGTGGCGGCAATTCTATTGGCAACCATGACGGACGGTTTGGTCTTTCGTTCCCGCCGCCGTCCGGAAAAAGTGCTTTGCTGATGTGTTTCCATGCTGCTCCAAAAATTTGTGGAGAAATCCGGGGCGGTCGCTAAACCGCCCCGGAAACTGCTTGAATACAGTCAGGTTAGAAGTTAGGCGTAATTCCCGCGCTCTTCAGTGCTTCACGGGCAACAGGTGCGGTCACCGGGAAATACCCGTCCTTGACCACATCTTCCTGTCCCTGTTTGCTGAATACATACTTGATGAATTCGCGACGCAGGGGATCCAGTTCGCTGTTCGGCTTGTGGTTGACATACATGTACAGGAAGCGCGCCAGCGGATATTCTCCCGTGTAGGCGTTATCCGGCGTAGCGGAAACCATTTTTCCGCCTTCACGAGCAGCCAACGGCACCGCAATCACATCGGCCGTCTTGTAGCCAATGCCGGAGTAGCCGATACCGAATTTGTCGGAAGCCACACCCTGGACCACTGAAGAGGATCCGGGCTGTTCCTTTACTGAACTCTTATAGTCGCCCTTGAACAAAGCCTTGCTTTTAAAGTACCCGTAGGTTCCAGAGGCCGCATTACGTCCATAGAGGCTGATCGGGGCTCTTGCATACTCGCCGCCCAGACCGACATCGCCCCAAGTGGCGATATCCTTCTTGTATCCACCCTTGCGGTTCTTCGAGAAGATGGCGTCCACCTGCTGCAAACTCAACCCTTTGATCGGATTATCCTTGTGGGCATACACCGCCAGCATATCGATCGACGTGGGAAGCGCCGTCGGCTTATAGCCATAGATCTTCTCAAACTCATCCACTTCCTTCGATTTCATCTCACGGCTCATCGGGCCGAAATGCGAGGTGCCGGCAATCAGTGCCGGTGGCGCAGTTGATGACCCCTTACCCTCAATTTCAATCTGCACGTTCGGATACATCGCGAGGAAACCCTCGGCCCAAAGCGTCATTTCATTGTTCATCGTATCCGAACCAATGCTCTTCAACGAACCCGAAACACCCTTGACGGGTTTGTATTCCGGAAGCTTCTCATCTACTTTGACCTGTGCCTGCGAGATGCCTGCCGTCAAAGTTGCCGCCATAGTCAATGCCATTATCATTCTTTTCATCTTATCTACCCTTCTCCTGTCATTTTTTCTTTTTCCAATTGATTCGTGTTAAATATCCTGTCACGCATTAACGTATCTCTTCGTTGCAGATGTCATACCTCCTTTCGATCAATGTCATCCACTGCCACACCCTGTTCATCCAACCAACCCAGGATTCTTCCCCTGAGTTCGTCGCGTGCTTTGCGAAAAGCACCCAAACGACTTTCCTGTGATCCAACCGCGTTCGCCGGGTCTTTGGTCGGCCAGTACAAGCGCACGCCAATTCCGGGGAAAACGGGGCACTTCACCTCGGCATGCGGACAAACCGTGATTAGATATCCGAAATGAAATTTCCCGAGAAACTCCATGATGCTGGTCGGTTCCTGATGGCGGACATCAATGCCAAGTTCATTCATAACCGTGTACACCATTTTATGGATCGGTTTAGGCTGTAACCCGGCACTATAAACCTCGAACCGCCCACCGGCATATTCCCGTAACATGGCCTCCGCCATCTGGCTGCGACATGAATTCCCTGTACAAAGAAACAATACACGCGCCTTTGCTTCTTCCGGACAAGGAATATCCGAGTTCCGCATGACTACCGCCCGTTTGGCGGCGTCAGCTTTGAACTGCCGGTCATCCTGTGTGCGCATGCGTAACCACGCCAAAGCATCCGCGATACAGGCTGACCCCGGTGAATTCGGCCAGCGGTAATAATGCCAGCGCCCTTGCTGCCGACTTTCCAACAGCCCCGCCTCAATCAACACGCCCACATGCTGAGACACTGTGGATGAGGCCAGCCCAAGAATCTCAGTAAGCTGGCACAAACACAGCGTCGTCCCTTCCAGACACATCAAAATACGCAAGCGACTCTCATCGCCCAACGCCTTGCTTATGACCAATACTTCCTGTTTCATGGCACAATACTACACTTCGGCATCCGCCGAAGTCACGTTAGGGTTCCGTTAGATTTACAAGAGCGAAGGGTTAAAATCAGAGCTCCTTACCTCGACGTCTTGCGGCTAAATGATAAGTTTCCCAGTACAATTCAAAAGCACTCGCCGACCTTGCGACGGCAAGTAAGATAATTTATTGAACGGTATTGTGAAAGACAATATGATGATTAAAGCATGTATTGAGCAAAAGCAGCAGAAACACCATTAAGTTGGCGAATTATGCCATAAAATAGTTGTCGAATATGCTCAATAAATGGCGTCGCATACTTGACATGGTTTTAGCGTTAGGTTAAGTTTGCTGCATTAAATCGATTCTAACATAAGAAGAACGTCCATATCATGAAAAAGCAGTTAACGATCAGCGCCATCATGATATCCATGGCCGTTTTTGCCGGACCGGATAGCACGGCCACCGATGACACGCACCAAAAGCACGTTGCCACCGAGCAGTTCTACGCTTCGTTTTACGGGGGTGACGCACGCGCCATTTTAGGTGATCGGGCAAGGTTTCGGCGCGTTTTCTGGGACGTAGGCATGACTTACACGCTGGAGAAGTGCGAAGTCACATTCAATATGTATCCTGCTGACAATATCGGCGTCACCAATCATGGCGGTCGCGGCCGGTTGCGCAGCACGACCGGCAGACCGGAAGGTCCTTACGAATCGCTTGGTCGCATCGCCGGCCACTATGCGGATAGCGGTGACGGTCCTGAACCCGAGCCTTTCATGGGGTATGACGGTAAAAAATATGTCCAGGCCAAACTCTTGGTCCTGGCGCGAACTGCGCAATCATGGGCGGCGAAGCAACGGAAGTGAAAACCGTTCTGGAAACAGTATAGCGCTGGTAGCCAGGCAACCTGTCTCAACGCTTTGGCATTATGAAAACAACTACAGCCATCCTGTTGACCATTTTTTTCGTCCGCGGTCTGTTCGCCGCTGATTTCGAGCCGATTACCCATCGCCTTTCAGCTTCCGATAGCGGCATGGAGTTGTGGACCGCGCCGCCTTCGGAGCGCATTTTCAAAACCATGGCCGTACCGACCAACACGCTCTCCCATATCCGGGTCTATGCCGCGCGCAACGAATTCGAACCTTTTCTACTGATCCTGCGCCCATCGTCCGCCGAAAGCATCAGCGTGGACCTGCCCGCTTTCGGCGCCGGCATCACCACCGAGGTATACCAGGTCAAGTACGTCGATATCGCGGAAGCCAGTGACAGCCTGGGTCAAACCGGACCTTACCCAGATCCGCTCTGGCCACTGGAACCGGCTGACACGCTCGATCTGAAGGCTAACGAGCATTGCGCCCTTTGGTACAGCGTATTTGTCGCGCCCACGGTCGCCCCGGGCGATTATCCCGCCACCATCGCGGTCGGCGCCCGCGGCGTGACGGTCACGCTGCACGTGTTCGACTTCACGATCCCGTTTGAATTGCATGTCAAGTCCCAGATGAATTTCTCCTTTTCGACCGTGTTGTCCAGGTATGGCGTGACCGGTACGGACGCGGATTACTGGAGGTATGTCAACAACATGAAACAACTTTTCATGGACCATCGCCTGACACCCAAGGCGCCGCTATGGTCCGGCGGTTTGACCGGCAACGGCGGCGCTCCCTACATCGATTATTGCTGTACGTCCAATGCCTGGACCGATAACGACGGCATCTGGGGCTTTGAAGACCCGATGGCTAAAAACCTGAACGGAACCATCATGCGCAATGGCGTCGGATTCCCATCGTTCATGTGCGCCACATTCGTCAATAACGATTCGTCGCAGGATCAGCGACCGTCCGAGTTTTGCGGAATCGCGCGCACTGCCGCGGACTGGTATGTGGCGAACAATTCCGCATCCGCTTATAACCAGCAGTGGTTCGCTTATATAACCTCCATGGAAACCTACCTGACCAACTTGGGCTGCCTGGGCAAGGCCTATTACTACATCGGCAACGAACCGCGGGACACCAACGACTACCATGCCATGGCCTGGTATTCGCGGCATCTGAAACAAGTTGCACCTAACCTGAAACTCATGGTGTCCGAAGAACCCAAGCCGGAAATCTACAGCAATGCATATTATGGTCCGGGCAAGATCGATATCTGGCTGCCGGTGCTGAACAAGTACGATCCCGTGGAATCCCATGCGCGCGAGCTGTATCACGGTGAAGAAACCTGGGTCTATTTCCTGCACGGCACGCGACCGCCGTTTTTCAATCCGATCACCCTGGATCATCCCGGCATCGAGAGCAAATTCATCGGCTGGTTCTGCTGGACCTGGCGCATAAAGGGACTGGCCTATTATTCCATGAACAACTGGTCGAAGAATCCGTGGACCGATCCCATGACCAGCGGCCATAACGGTGATTTGTTCATGCTCTATCCGCCTGATGAAAACAACGGAAATATCGCTTTCGGCGCCAATCGGCACCGGTTCGTGCCCTCGATTCGATTTGAGCTGATGCGCGACAGCCTGGAGGATTTCGAGTACCTTTACGTGCTGAACAGCAACCGCATGCCCGTTGTGGGCAGCACCAACGTGGCGGATGCGCTGTCATCCAAGATCATCAAGGGCGTGGCCAGCTATACTCGCAACAGCGAGTTCATGTATAACCTGCGCCGTTTAATCGGCCTGAAGATCGGTGGCGAAACCAATGCCATCCCCGACATCTCGCCGCCGCTCGAGCATCCGCGGGCCAGCGGCGCGCCCCGGTCCTTTTACATTAATTTCCAGGACCCTGAAGGCATTCCCGGCACGACCTATATCCAGGAGACCTACAGCAATGGCGTGATCTACAAATACGTCGCTTACGCCGGCCACGACTACCTGCAAGTGGGCGTGGAGGAATACGACGAGGCTGCCGGCTACGGCTGGCTAGACGAGACGACCTATTTCCTGGTCGGTCGCGACCCGTGGGGCGCTGAGACCGATGAGCGCAAACGCACCTATGCCTATGACGACTATGCGCACCATCCCAGCGTGTTCGAGTTTGATCTGCCCAGCGGCACGTATGACGTGGCCGTGTCCGTGGGCCGGCCGCGCGTGGTCGATTCATACACGCGGGTGGTGGTCGAGGGTGTGACCTATGTGGACGACGAAGCGACGAGTTACTACATTGTGCGCACCAACCGCATTGCGGTCACGGACAATAAGCTGACCGTGGATGTTGGGATCTGGGGCTATTATACCATGCTCAATTACCTGGATATCGAACCTATAGGTTTACCGGAAAGTTTTGACGCGGACGGCGACGGCATGCCGGATATACAGGAAAGCATTGCCGGGACCGACCCGAACGACAGCCGCTCCTGTTTTGCGGTCACCAATTTCACCTATCGGGCCGGTCCGGGCGCACGTGTGTTGAACTGGCAGGTGGTTACTGGTCGAACATACAGTGTCTGGTGGTCGTCGAACCTGTTTTCCGGCAGTTCCACGATTCTGGGCAGCAACCTGGTCTCCTCCGGCTTCACCGATGCCGTGCCGTGTAGTGTTGGTAGCGGTTACTATCGTCTTGGGGTCAAGCTGGAATAGTTACAGGGTCGTTTGAAGAAGACACGGGTTATCGTGTCTGCCAGGGGACCTAGCGGACCCATGAGGTGGAACGGTTTCAAGCGGTTGGCAATGATGGCCGCGGCCATTTTCTTGCCCAGAGCACGGGCCTGATCCAATTGGCGCTGGTTCAGTTCCCTCAGGATATAGGCCTTTGACCAGTCTTCGAGCTCCATTTTTTTCGGGAATTCCGCGCCTGCGTATAGGTCGCCGATCCAGGCGGCATTGAGCGTGAGACAGCCGTTTTCTTTCATAAAGGGTGTGGCGTTGTTGCAGTATTTTTTACCCATGGCTTCGCTCATGCCACCTGCGGAGACAATCGAGGCCAGAGCCCGAACTTTGGGCGTGCGCGGTTCAGGCAATCCGCGCATATTGAGCAGTTGACCGGTCGGCCGGCAGAAACGCCAGGTGAAGCGCTCGAAAAAAAGAGTCATCAGTGCGGTGATGAAACCGATGTGCACTGGCGAGGAAAGAAGGATCCCGTCCGCTGCCGCCATCTTCTGGACGATCTCGTCCATGTCGTCTTTCAACGGGCAGGGCGCCAGGTCATCTTCCAGGTTTTTGTAGCAGGTCAGGCAGTTGGAGCAGTAGCGAATATCGCGCTGCTTCAGGATAATCATCTCTGTTTCCGCGCCCGCCGCGGTCGCGCCGTCCAGAGCAGCCTGGGTGAGTGCCGTTGTACTCGATTTGGGCCGGTAGGTTCCGTTTATCGCCAGTATCTTCATGGTGTCAGTCCTGTCCGCGTTCAAAAATTCAGATGTTTAACCTGTTCCCGGGCCCAGTCCCTGACCTGTTTGCGTTCATCGCCGGTTTTGCGGATGATTTTGAGCAAGAGCTTGGTGGCCTTCTCTTTTTCGCCAGTTTCGGCCAGCGCGGTGGCGTACATGATGCCCTGGAAAACAAACTGGTCGTCAGGCATATCGTTTTCGTGTTGGAAAATATCGGCATATAGCCTGGCCGCGCTCTCCCATAACCGGCTTTTCTGGCAGGCCATGAGCAAACGGTTTCGGGCCAGCGGCAACCAGGATGCTTCCGGGTGGTTGGCGATGAATTCCTCCAGTGCCACGGCCATGGATTTGAAATCGGGATTCTTCACCGCGACCAGGTTGTTGTTCAATGCTTCCCATGCCTGTCGCGCCGTTGACGATTGGGGTTTGAGTCGTGCCGCCACCTGGGTGAAAACGCCGCCTCTCGATTGCTCGGGGGGTTGTTCCCGGTCGGTCTGGCGTTGGCGCAGCTCCTGGATCTTTTTCTCCAGGTTGGGATCAAAGATGTGTTCCAGGCTGATCACATAATTGCTAACAGCTTGGGCCAGGCGTCCCTGCATTTCGTCATATTCCCCCTGAGCCCGGGCCAGCCGCGCCAGCTTGATCTTGCGTTCGTCCTGCTCCTCGGTCGTGGGTTTGGTTGCTGTGCCGGCGGCCGCCTTAGCGCCCGGAGCTTGCGTCATCACGGATACGAGCGTTTCATACAGGTAGTATTCGGTCATGGCTTCGGCCAGGTAATTGGTCGGGTTCTCCCATGCCTCGGGCACGGGACGGCCCGGTTCCAGGCCTTTGGTGTTGTACGCTGTACCGTCGGGCGTGATCAAACGACCGTCGGTCATGACCAGGGCGGATCCGTCCATCAGGTTGTATACTTTTTGGGTTACGCCTTTACCATAGGTTTTGCGGCCCACTGAAACGGCTCGTCGGTTTTGCGTCAGGGCCGCGCTGAACACTTCTGCGGCACTGGCCGTGCGTTCGTCTTGAAGGATGTAGAGAAACGTTTCTGGAAAAAGCGGATTTTTTAAATTTTTGAAAGCCTGCTTGCCAGAACGGTTGTGGATTTCGACGATGGCGCTGTTCTTGTTTAAAAAAAGGGATGCGGCGTCGATGGCTTCGAACAGGCTGCCGCCCTGGTTGCCGCGTAGATCGAGCATAACCGGTTTGGCCGGATCGCGACCGGCTTGTTCCATGGCTTGCTTTAATTCGGCTTCGGTGTTGGCGGTAAAGGAGAAAATCCGCAGCACGGTGAAATGCGGGTAGTCGGCAGCCAATACGGACTTGGCCTCCATAGGTTGGCGCGTGACTTGGACGGTCAGTCGGCTGGCTGGTTCACCGCGTTCCAGGGTCAGTGAAACGCTTGTGTTTTGCGGGCCGCGAATCAGCGGGCCGACCGTCATCAGCGTTTTATTGGTCACGGTAACGTTGTCCACCGCGATCAGACGGTCGTTTTCCTGTATAGCCGCCGCGGCTGCCGGACTTGCGGGGTAGGGCACGCAGATGAAGCGCTGATCCCGATCAACGATCAGTTCCATGCCGATCCCGGAATAACCGGTCTGTTGCGATGTCTGGAACGCCTTGAATTCCTCCAGGGTGTAATAAGCGGAATAAGCGTCCATCCTGTTCATCAAGGCCTTGAGCGAAGTTCTGACGACCTCTGTCGATGTTTGCTCTTCGAGGGCCTTGTCCTGAATGATCTTGACAGCCTGGAAATAGAGCAACATATCGTCGTTGGCGGTCCAGGATTCCGTGGCGGCCAGGTTTTGGACCAGGCCGCCGGCCAGAAACACGACAAGACCGGTCCAAACAGCCGGGGCTATTCGTTTGTAAGATGCCATTGAAGTGGAGCGTCGTGGTCTACAGGGTCGTCAACAGGGATGCGCGTTCGCGCATCAGTTTCAGTTCCGCCTGCAGGGCTTCGAGTTTCTTTTTCTTTTCTTCCACCAGCAAGGTGTCGTCTTGATCCAGTTGGGTCACGGATTGCTGCATAGCGCCCATTTGCTGCATCAACTTTTTCTTTTCCTGTTCCTGTTTGGCCGTGGAGGTTTTCAATTTCTGGCACTCTTGCTGCAATTGCGCTACATCGTTGTCCAGTTGCTTGAGCAGATCTTGTTGGCGTTTCAGTTCAGCCTTGATGGCGTCGCGGTCCATTTCCAGTTTACGCGCCTGGCCCTGCATGGCCAGGTTCTGCTGCTGCACGGTTTGCAAGCGACCCGTGCGTTCGTCGATACGCTTCTGGTATCCTTTTTCGCCAGTGGCCATATAGCCGATCAAGCCGCCTTTGCTCGGATCGTTGGTCACGGTACAGCCCACGAGCAGGACCGGCACGACCAGGATGATGAGTTGCTTCATGACAGGCTCCCGAGTTACACGGACATGCTGTTGTTCAACGCGGCCAGACGCTGCGTTTGCTGCTGCAATTCCGATTTCTGGCGCTGCAGGGCGTTGATCTGCTGTTCCAGCTTGGCCAAGTGCGATCCGGAACCGCCGGCCTGGCGTTCGTTGGCCAGCACCTGGTTCTGGATCTGGATTTCCTGACCCACCCGCTCCAGGCTCTGGTTGGCCTGCTGCACCCGGTTGTTCAGATCCTTTTTCATGGCCACCATCTGATCGCGCGACATCTGCTTCTGCTTATAAGCCTGGTTGGCCTGCTGCACCTGCTGCTCCAAACCGGTTATGTCCTGTCGCAACTGCTGGTTGTAGGCATAGGTTTGCTGCTGCACCTGGGCGGCCTGGGCAATGCAAGCGTCAATATACTGTTCCTGGCTGGCAAATTGCGCTTTCTTGTTGGCCACATGGTTGCCATAGACGCCGCCGGCCGCTGCGCCCAGCAAACCGCCGATAACGGCGCCTTTGGTGGAATCGCCCATCTGGTTGCCGATAATGGCACCCAGTCCCGCGCCCAGTACCGCGCCCATCCCCGCGCCCTGGGCGCGCGTCGTGTTCTTGTCCGACATACCGCCGCATCCGTTAATCAGCGGGATCGCCAACATCAATGCAATAAACTTTTTCATCCTGGCTATATCATCCTTTCTACGTGCGAACCCGTTCATGGCTCGCCAAGTTCTTTTTTCCATGTGTCCATATTCAATCTCTTACTTCTATTATACTCCTCAAAATGCTTCATGACAAGCCGGTTGACCTTAATCTGTTCCGCCTGCCCCTTGCCGATGAGGTATTGCTCGTATTTTTTGAAACCGCTTTTGACCGCATCCATGGAAAACTTGTCCAACTGCTTCATACAGTCGCCATAGCGGTCCACTGCGTCCTCGATGTTTTTCAGAATAGTGGCGTGAATCTCTTTTTGCCGTGCCAGGCCGGCCGTGTCTTTCAAATTCTCGCTGATTTCAATAATGCGCAGGCTTCTCGGAACTTTCTTCATTTCGCGCTGAAAGAACATGGCCGTGAACGAGGCGATGCGCGAAAACACGTCGGCTGAGTCCTGCTCCGCTTTTTTAATCAGCGCCTCGATATCGCCGAACGAGGCTTTGAGCAGGCCCAGTGAATTTTTTGCTGCCTCGGTGACGTTGGGCATGTGCTCGAGTTCCTTTTCCAGCCGATCTAGGCTGCGGCGCGCGTCTTCGATTTGCAGGCCGGTTTGGACCGATGTCGGACCCGTGGACGCGGCAGCGCTCATGGGGGTGGGACGTACCTGGCGATAGACCGTCCAGGCGTCTTCCAGGGTCTGTGATGTGTTGCGGCTGACAAAGATGGGGCTGGAAATCAGCAGGCGAAAGCCCATGCTGTCTTGCTTGGTGGTCTGGCCGTCGACTTTGTAAAAAGGCTGTTCATAGCGCAACGACGAACGGATCATTTTACTAGGCGTACGGAAGCTGCCGCCGCGCGAGACAAACCCGCCGAAACGGCCCTGGTAATATTCAACGCGGTAAAAAGATTCGGTCATTTCGGACACATTACCCAGCATGTCATACAGGCCCAGCGGATTGGGGTTGAGCAGGCCGATTTTCTTGATCTTGTCGTGGGACGAGGTTGGGCCGGAAAACCATTCGTGCTTGGTCAATACGGCTTCGTAAGGCTCTTTCTTGTCGAAAACAGCCTGTTTGACCGCGTCGCCGCCGCGTGCCGCGAATTCCCATTCCAGTTCCGTAGGCATACGCAGAAATCCCGGCATGTCCTCGTTGGTCGGCAGTTTGTCACGTGCGTTTTCCAGCAGCCATGTGTTGTATTTGTGGATAAAATCTTTTGCGTCAAACCAGCTTATATTCACGACCGGATCGGCCTTGCCCTCGGGTGCGCCCTTCAATACTGCATTGTACTGTTGTTCCGTGACCTCGTATTTGCCCAGGTAGAAGAGCCAATCCTTTTTGCCTTTGTTGTCGTCCTGGAACGCGCCGCTGATGTAAACCGTGGTCGGGTACTCTTTAAAGCCGCCGCCAGCGCGGTCGCCCACCTTGTATTCACGCATGGCGAACGGACTGTCGCCGATGCCCAGGAAAACTGATCGGAACACCATTATCGCATCGCCGGGCATGGGCAGGACCAGGTCGCTGTCTTCGGGTTTCGGATTGTATGGATCGCGTGCCTGTGTTGCATTCAGCCCGTGGATGCAGATCAGGCAGACGGTCAGGTAAAGGAGCATGGATCTATTCATCGCGTAAAGCTTCCGCTGGTTCGATTCGGGCCATGCGCACCACCGACACCACGGCGGCCAGACAGGCCAGCAGTACGGTTGCCCCATAGGCCATGGCCAGGTGGGGCAGAGGGAGCCGGCAGAAACTCTCGCCGGCTTGCAGATGACTCTGGAACAGGCCGTTGATGGTCGCTGCCAGCACAACGAAAAACAACAGCGCGGCAAAATAACCACCGGAAGCGATGACCGCACCTTGAAAAACGGGAAAACGGTACAGTTCGTGGCCCGACACGCCGATCAGGCGCAGCACGCTCAACTCGCGCTTTTTGCGCTCTACCGATGCATAGAGGCTGGCTACCAGGGAGGCCACGCTGCCGGCAATGCCCACCGTGGCGATCAGCCAGAAGATGAGTGTTAGGTAGCGGTCCATTTCCATGACGCTGCGGATCTGTTCCGCCTCGGTATGCACGGGTATGCCCGTGTCTTCAAAATGCTGACGCAGCCCGTCGACCTGTTCGATCTGGTCGGCGTAGAGGCGGAATCCGGCATATCCGCGCCGCGACAAGGTGAATTCGCCCAGAGTGGGCTCGTATTTGATCGAACGTGCTTCGGCCAGTTTCAGTATACCGGCCAGCGGAGTGGGTACAAAAGCGCTGTCCTGTTGATGCGGTTCCAGGAGCGTGACCGGGAAGCTCAGTTCGGTCAGGTTATTGGTCAGGCGCACCTGGAAAACTGTGCCCTGGGGCCAGCCGGTGGGCGGGTAGATCAGCAGGTTGGAAACCATGGCTTCGGTGCCCGCGCCCCAGGGAGGAGCGGGTTGCAGAGCGACTTGCGCAGCCTCTTCCGCCGAGGCTGCCAATGCGCGCAAGGTGAGGTTGGTAATGACCTGGCCCTGCTGATCCAGCAGGTTGACCGGTTGCACGGAAGCCCATGGCATCAGCGTGGCCTGGCGCCCGCGCAGGGCATTGCGCACCGCGGAAATGCTGCTCGCGCCGGCAGGTTTGTGCTTGGTCAACAAATTGTACAAAAAAAGGTTTGTGGCTACCTGAAAGCCGAATTCGCTTTGCAAAAGATCCGGCGTCAAGGGTTTGATCATGGTGAAACCGGTGTTGTTGCAAAGCTTGAGCTGGTTGATTTTCGACAAGGGCGCGGGCGTTGCAATCACGATGC
>CAZOLK010000038.1:0-31317 GCA_964580325.1 uncultured Verrucomicrobiota bacterium
AACATAAACTACCGTTCAATCATTCTAATTTATGTGGGACGCCATTCTAAATTATTTTGGGACACTGCACTTTTTCAACCACACGAAAGGAACAATATGACGACCAGAACGATCCTGACTACAATATACTGCGGTTTGATGCTGATCAACGGCGCGGCGGCACAAGACTGGCAACCGTTGTTTGACGGCGAAACGCTTACCGGCTGGAAGCAGGTGATTGAACCGGTCCGGCCCGACCACCGGCCGGAAGCGGAGAAACAAGCCAAACCAACTCCAGCACACCTGCTGCCGGAGGACAAGCGCGGCAAAGCCAGCTTTTTTGTTGAAGACGGCGTTATCGTCGGCCATGCGGAAAGCAATTCGATTCACTCCTATCTATGCTCCGAGCGCGAATTCGTCAACTTCGAGTTCACCTGCGAAACCTTTGTGAGCTGGCCGCCGACCAAAACCGGCGGCATGAACTCGGGCATCCAGATCCGTTCCAGGTGGGACGAGAACAAACCGGTTTACGGGCGCATGTGCGGGGTGCAGGTCGATATTGACGGCAAATCGCCAGGTACAACCGGAGCGCTGTACGGGCAAGGCATCCGGCTGGACCCGTCTTATCCGCGCAAACTGCCCAAGAACGAACATTTTCAACCCCAGGCTTGGAACCATCTGCGCATTGTAGCACATGGGCCTCGCATTCAGACATGGCTCAACGGCCAGTTGGTGACGGATGCCGAATTGCCAAAAGCGAGCGCCAAACAGCCACATGGTTTTATCGGCCTGCAAGTGCACGAAGTGATGAATGCCAAGCCAGCCGAAGTACGCTGGCGCAACCTGCGCATACGTGCATTGGCGGAACCATAAAAAACATCGGGACCACAGAAAAATAACATGCCAGAGGGCTATCCCATCCAGCGGCCTTGCTGGGCTGGGCGCCTTACCCTCCACAAATGGCGAACTTATTTTTGCGCACGCCCTACGCTTGGCGATCCAGCAGGGTGCGGATTCTGGCGGCCAGGTCGGCTTTGACAAAAGGTTTCTGGACCAGATCGTAGCATGGGGGCAACAGGTTGTTGTCGGTCAGCTTATCGGCGGCGTGGCCGGTGATGATCATGGTTTTTATTGCCGGGAAACGCCCCTCTATTTTGAGCGCCAGCCGGCGACAGTTGCTGCGGGGCAATACGCAGTCGCAAACGAGCAGATCGATCACGCCGTCATAGCCGCCAGCAAGAGCGCCCGCTTCTTCGGTATCGCCAGCTTCCAAGACCTGATAACCCAGGCTTTGCAGGATGCGGCTGGTGGTGCGGCGGACATCGCCGCAATCCTCGACCAGCAGCACGGTCTCACTGCCACGCGGCATGACCTTGTCTTCCACCACATCTTCGCGCGGTTGACCCTGCCTGTTTCTACCGGGAAAGAAGACGCGGAAAACGGTCCCACCGCCCGGTCGGTCTTCAACATGTAAACCACCGTCATGACCGCGCACGATGCGTTGCACAATGGCCAGGCCCAGGCCTGACCCGCCACGTCCGCCTTTGGTGGTGAAAAAAGGCTCGAATATGCGATCCCGAACCTCCTTTGCGATGCCTTCACCTGTATCGCTGACCCGCCATTCGACAAACAGGCCTGGCGTTTCCGGCGGCGGCATGCTGAATTGGGCGACTTGCGCCGGTTGGCAGGTAACGACATGGGAGGAGACTTCGAGCGTGCCGCCCGCGGCCATGGCTTCACAGGCGTTCATGACCAGGTTCAGAAGCACCTGCTCCAACTGACTCCGATCAGCCTTGACACTACACGGCTGTTCGTCCAGGGTGCAACGGAACTCGATGTTCTCGTCGAGTAAACGCTTGAGCACACGCGTCAGACGTTGGATCACATTATTGGGGTTGAGCACTTTGAAAGCACTGGACTGGGGTTTGGAAACCGTAAGCAGGTGACGGGTCAATTCCGCGGCACGGCGTGCGGTTTCGATCAGATCGTCAAGGTCGCGATAGGCCTGGGTAGAAGCATCCAGAGACTCCTGGGTGAACAGCGCGTTGTTGAGGATTACGGTCAGCAGGTTGTTGAAATCGTGGGCAATGCCGCCGGCCAGTTTACCCATGATCTCCATTTTCTGGGAGCGCCGCAATTGTTGTTCCAGGTCGACCAGACGGTGCATATTCCGGTTCCAGGTTCCTGCCTGACGCAACAAGCGGTCCATCATATCCTGGTCCAGGCGCTGGATCAGCAGCACATCCAAGGCATCGAGTTGCAGCAACTTGCGCACGGCATCGGGCGCATCGACCAGCAACACAACCGGTACATGTGGCGCGGCGGCGGCAAGGTTACGCAGCTCGTCGGCGACCTGTGCGACGGAGCGTTGGGCCGGGTGATAGAGCAGCAGGTCGAAATGGCCATCGCGCAACGCATCCAGGGCAGCGGTCGGCGCAGCGCACTGCACATGCCGCGCCACGACGGGCTGCGCTCCGGCCAGCAGCGCTTCCAGGCGCGCTGTCAATTGTTTATCCGGCTCTATCAGCAATACGTTCATGTTTCGATCTCGTGCAGCGCAAGGGCGATCATGGCCATCACGTCGCGCATTTCAAAGGGCTTGGGCAGAAAAGCGTAAAGCCCTTCATCCGTTTTATCGGCATGCTCATCATCTGGTTCGTAATCGCCGCTCATCATAATAATCTTAACGTCCGGGTTCGAGGCCAGCATTTCCCGCGCGCAGGTTTGACCGTCGATGTTCGGGATGTCGCGGTCCAACATAACCAGTTGAATCTCCCGACCGCATTCGCGAAAAATATTAAGGGCCCGGCGACCGTCGGTCGCGGATAGCACGCCGTAATTCTGGCGCTCCAGGTAATTGGCCACAGACCGAACCAACAGCGGTTGATCGTCCACGATCAATATGGTCGCCCGTGCGTGCTCTGTCTGGTTCGTCATTGCGGTTGCTTGATGTAGGAGGCGCACATGACCACCAGGAAATCGTCGACCATGATCACGATGTTCAACAGGTCGCGCACGGCTTTCTTAGCGGCGTTGCTGTCGATCAACTTAACGCAGGGTATACCCACGTCGAACACGGCCTTGTTTCCCGCCCGCGCTTCCAGGTAATCGCCACAGGTAATGTTGAGCAATTCGCGAAACGCATCGTCGGCATAGGCTTCATCCACATCGTCCGGTTCCAATCCCAGGACGTTGGCAGCGACGCAGTAGCCGAATTTGCGGGTCGCCATCATGCTGATCGACCCTTTCAAGGGCCCATCGAAACCGATCTCGGCGTGCAGATAACGCTGCTTCGGATCCACCACGCATTCGGCGGCGTCGGCGACCTCCGAAAACATAAACGCATAGCGTTCGAGAACTTCGGTGAACACTGTATACAGCGAATAGTTTTCTTCCCTCATGGCGTGTTTCACTCTCCCCCGGGCTGGTTCCGGATCAGGTCATCGACCACATCGCGCAAATTTTCCGGTGTAAACGGCTTACTGATATAACGTTTCACGCCAAACGCAAGCATTTCTTCAATGCGCGTTTCGCTCTTTTCGGTGGAAACCATGACCACTGGAATATGGGACCAGATATCGTGCTGTTTCATGCGCGCGACCAATTCCATGCCGTTCATTTCAGGCATATTGATATCGGCGAAAACGAGATCGACCCAGTTTTTCTCCAAAATCTGCAGCGCTTCGCGACCGTTGGCGGCTTGCAGGATTTCACCCACGTCCACGCCGGACAGGGTCAATGCCTTTTTAGTAAACGCGCGCGCCAGCTTGGAGTCATCCACAATTAAAAAATCATATGCCATAAGTCCTCCGTCGCTTCATAGATTATCCATAATCTCCGCCACCTGATCAAGGGTCTGGCTGGCCACGTACTCGATGTCCCGTTTTTTCATACCCAACTCGTGGATGGCCTTATTCGAGAGACGGTAGCTCAAACCGTCGATGCCGCAACCGACGCCACTGCTGTAGGCCAGGTAAGCGCCGATATGCACGATGTAGGCGGTTATTTTGAAGTCGCAGGCCTGGTCGGGATCATGCTGCCAACGGGTCACCTTGACCAGGGTGTCGGGGAAGCGCCAATTGCTCAGTATCGTGGAGCCCACTTCGGCATGGGTCCAACCGAGCACCTTTTTTTCGGCGGCATCAAACGAAAGGTTTTCCGAACGCACGAGCGTGAGCAAGGCCTCCTGGTTTTCGTCGACAAACGGATCCAGCACGATTTTGCCCATGGCATGGAGCAAACCAGCGGTAAAGAGCAGATCGGGCTTGGGCATTTTCAGCAGACGGCAGATCTCCTGCGAGGCGATTGCGGTCCAGAGCGAGTGCCGCAGCAGTTCATCAGGTTGTAGGTTGTAACCTTCCAGGGGACTGATCAAGCGCTCCGCCATATGGTAGGTGACGACCACATCGGTGACTTTGCGGATGCCCATGCGGACCACGGCATCGCGCAGAGAGCTGATCGACTGCGCGCCACCAAAGGCAGCGGAATTAGCCAGGCGCAACAGGTTGGTGGTTATCCCGGGATCGAGCCGGATCTTTTCACTGACCTCGTTCATATCTGCATCGCGCTTCTGCAACATGGTCAGGATATCGGCGAGGAAAGCGGGCATGCCGGAAAACTCGCGGATGCACTTTTCAACGCGTGCTGCGCACTCCGGTTTTTTGGATGTTCCGGATGAAGTTGAGGTTTCGGTCATAACGTTTTCATCTCCCTGCCTGATTTGAGCGTAATTTGGCCTGTATCGACGGCAAAATAAACCGTACGCGAGATCGAGCCGCCCACATCCTGCGCATCGATCAAAAGGTTGTTTTTCCAGAGGATCTTGCGAAAGACCGCATAATTGCGTTCACCGATGCGAAAAAGGTCCTTGTTATCCAACACCCTGGCCGCACCCGCAGCCTTGATGACCAGGTTCTTTTTTGAGCAGCCTTTATCCAGCATTTCCACCAATAATTTGGGCACCCCGGTGTCCACGAACATGAACGGGTTGGCCTGGGCTTTTTTCTTGTCTATCTGGGATAACGGCAGCATGCAATGGACCATACCGCCCATTTTGGCGACCGGATCGTAAATCATCACGCCGAGACATGATCCCAGGGAATGCGTGATCAAAATGTCGCCAGTTTTCCGCCCAACCGCCATATCCGCTATGCCTACTACAATATTAGCCATAAAACCATTATCCTACGGGTTGCCAAAACGCTCATATAATTTTGAGGATCAGCCCAATAATATAAAATCATTAAAATTGTAGGCCAAAACCTGTTGTTTGTCCAGCTTTTTCTTTTTTTGATTGCGGCCTTGTGCAGCCAGGCTTTTTGACGGAAGCAAACTGAACAGAACGTGTCGATTTATTCCATCCGGACATGAACGCCGCCATAGGCGAAATGCCCCCGCAACATCCTGTTTCCAGTTGATTGACAAGCGCGCCGAATTTGGTTAAGCATTAGCCCGGACGGCCTGGTGTTGTACGGTTCGACGTGGGACAACAAACAGCCGAAGATCGAGGTCATGCAGCGGATCTGCCGCGAGTTACTGATCGTTGGCGACGGTCGCAGCGAGATCGCAGTCGCGGTCGCCATGGGTGTACTGGCCATGAGCGTGCTGCCGCTCGATGCAGCCAGGCAGTGTGCACTGCACCGTGAACTCGGCGCGCACCTTATGGTGACCGATTATGCCGGCCTTCGTTTGGTGTGTTCAAGGCGACGCCCGAAGAATAGGGAAAGGATCCGATTGCATGAATGGATTGAAACAACTGTTGGAGCGTTATCCGGCCCTGCGCGAATGCGAGACTGCGGTCCAGGCCGCGTTCAATCTGCTGCGCGGCGTATTTGAACAGGACCGCATCCTGTACCTGTGCGGCAATGGCGGGAGTGCCGCGGACGCCAGTCATATCGTCGGCGAACTGATGAAGTCGTTTGTGCTGCCGCGCCCAATCCCGGCCGCGCACGCCGCATCCCTGAGCATGTTTTTTCCAACGCACCATCTACAGCGCACGCTGCGGGCGTTTTCCCTGGCTGAAAACATCTCGCTGACCACGGCTTATGCCAACGACGCTGCTCCGGACCTGGTGTTTGCCCAGCAAGTCTATGGTTATGGACGTAAAGGCGACGCACTGTGGGCACTGAGCACGTCCGGCAACTCGGCCAATGTGCTGCGCGCCCTCGAAGCGGCCCGGTCCCAAGGGCTGAAAACGCTGGGCCTGACCGGCGCCGATGGCGGCGCCATGCGCAACCGATGCGACGTTTGCATCCACGTGCCGGAAACGGAAACCTACAAGGTTCAGGAACTACATGTACCCGTCTACCACGCCCTTTGCCTGATGCTGGAGCAACACTTTTTCGGTTGAGGGGGAGAGGGGAGAGCGTCAGGTGTCGGGCGGCAGGTGTGTCAGGTTTGTCAGGTTCTCTCTTCCTTAAAATTTGGATATTCCGTGTTGGATATTGGATATTTGGATATTGTTTGGCGCATATCGTATCGAATCGAACATTGAAATCCAAAAACCGAGATGCATAGTCCTTGAAAAAGCTGTTAGCGAGAATATACTATCTTTTATGTTTAAATGGATAAACAATACTTTTTCGGTTTTAGGTGGCGATCCAGCCAAGCTTTTTTTCGAGAAACAAGCCATCAACTGCTCTGAATGCGGATACCTGATTGCTTGCCGCGACAGTTCAGGGCTGGAGTTCAGACGCTGTCCCAGGTGCGAAGCCAACAACTTTTTGCCCTTGCTCGTGGGCGATTTCATGCTGTTCAAACCGGTGGGTGCAGGCGGCAATGCCAGTGTATACCAGGCGCATCGGCGCAATAAAGGCAAACAGCTCTATGCGGTCAAATTGCTGACCACCGACCATCCCGATGTTATCGCCAATTTTTTTCGCGAAGCCCAGATCCACTACGAGGTGAGCGGCCACCCCAACATTGCCGAATTTGGCGAGTATGCGCTGGAAAACGGCCGCTATTATTATGCCATGGAACATGTCATGGGCCATGACATATCCCATTTCATGGACAGCGGACCATTGAGCGAACCCCAGGCATTCATCGTGGCCCAACAACTGGTTTCCGCGTTGCTCCACATCCATGAACACGGCTATCTCTACCGCGACATCAGCGTGGGCAACCTGCTGATCCGCGAGCAGGACGGTTCACTGGCCCTGATCGATTTCGGCCTGGCCCTGGCCAACGAAGACGCAGCGACCATAGAAGAGCTGCCCGACGAGTTGCGCAACGAAATATCGGGCACGCCCGAATTCGTGCCGCCGGAACGTGTCCACGCGCTCAACGAGCGCGCCGACAGCGTGATGTACAGCGTTGGCCTGCTGATCTATTTCATGTTGACCAAAGAGCCGTATCACAAATCCGACAACGCGATCGGCATTCTAAAACGCCATGTAACGGGATTGCGTCTGAAGAACAAAATCGCCCAGCATGCCGCTTTTTCCAAAGCCGCGGGCGAGATCATCGACCATGCGATTCAACCCGAACCCGCCGATCGTTACCAGACGTTTGAACAACTGGGAGCCGCGATCGGGGAGCACATCAAGCACCTGCACAAGCAACACGATTCAATGAACCTGAAAGCGCTGTTTCGAAAAGAGTAAGAGAGTGCTGAGTTCTGAACACCAAGGCAAATACTATGCCGGCGGCTTTACCGCGGCCGGTGAAAAGTCTATATAAGCCGCGATAACTTCATTCCTTGAAGAAACGGTGGGACCAGGAACCATTGACCACGCTCTGTAAAACAGCGGCATCTTTTTTTAAATGGATTTTTGCTTTTCAGCTTCCAGCGTTTGCCGTTGTCCCGGCGAAACGCGGTCATTCTTGACGCACTACATGAGAACTATTTGACGCGCACATCATTTTTTCCTATGTTCGACAGTCGATGCGACCTATATATAAAATGAAAATAATCCAGGTGGAGATCACCAACGCCTGCTCCCATGGATGCGCCAACTGCACGCGTTTCTGCGGCCATCACGCGCGCCCTTTTTTCATGGATCGCGATACGTTTCAGCGCGCGGTCGATTCGCTGGAAGCGTTTCCCGGCATGGTTGGCATGATGGGCGGCGAACCGACGCTGCATCCCGAATTCGAAACGTTGACCGCCTATCTGGCGCGCAAGCGCGGCCAACCTGCGCCGTCGCGCAAAGGGCTGGCGCCGATCGCCGATTTTTCGCGCTACCTGATTGAAAACGACTGCATGAACATCAAGCAGCGGCTCGGTTTGTGGTCGTCGCTCGGTCAAGGCTATTACCGCCATTTCGAGTTGATCCAGGAGGTGTTCGATTATCAATTGATCAACGATCACGGCCACCCGGGCCTGCACCAGACGCTGCTCGTGACGCGCGAGGAACTGGGCATACCTGACGAGTCGTGGATCGAACTGCGCGATAATTGCTGGGCCCAGAACTTGTGGAGCGCCAGCGTGACGCCCAAAGGCTGTTTCTTTTGCGAAGTGGCTGCGGCCATGGATATGCTGTTCGACGGGCCGGGCGGTTGGCCCATCGAACCAGGCTGGTGGCGCCGCGGCGTGGAAGATTTCAGCGACCAGTTGCACTGGTGCGAGATGTGTTCGGCCACCTTGAACGTGCCGCGCGTACCGGCCCAGTCGGGTCGCGATCTGGTCTCGCCGCGCATGCTGGAAAAGCTCGAGCAACGGGGCAGCCCGCGCGCCAGGGCCGGAAAAGTCGAGGTGCTGCCCGTGGAACAATATCAGTGGCCACGCGGCGCAAGCGATTATTCCTCGGAATGGTATCTGCCCGGCGGCGATAATACCCGACGCGTAACGTCCACCAACGCAACGCTCAAACCGCAACAGATCGACGCGCTGATCGTGCATGGCGACAACACCCCGGCGCACCTCAACGCGCTGCTGGCCAATGCCTGCCATTTCGACAATGTTGTGGTGGTGACACGGCCTTCCCACGCCGCCGACATCGATGCGATCCGGGCGGACAACATGCGCCTGTACATCGCGGAGGATTCGCGCGGCCGCGAGGCGCTGAACGGCGCCTACCAACTGCTGTCGCCTGCTGACTGGGTGGCGCTGATGGACGCGGACGTCAAGGTCTGTTCCGATCTGCGCCGGATGCTGCGGGCCTGGATCTTCAATCCCGGCTGCCTTTACAGCATCGGCGAGCGCTATATCGAGACACCGCCGGCCCAGCATGCCGACGGCGCTGAGCTGGTTGGATTCGTGCCCGGCGCGCGCGACCCGAACGGCTTCCCCTGGGCCGCGCTGCTCTTCAACATCCGCGCCCGAGCGCTGCGCGAACGACCTGCATCGGCTCCGTTTTTACAGGATGTCGATGTGTTTCGCGCGCTGTGGGAACCGGAAAAACGGATCAAACTGCGCGACCTGCGCCGCAACCAGGCCGCGGACAGCGCGCTGCTCGATCTGCTGAGCAAGGGCGAAAAGCAGCAGACCCTGCTGATGACCCAACACATACTAACGCTCTGGCGCAACCTGACACTGATGGCGCAGGCCACGGCCTGGTTCGGTGCGGGTCAGCACAGCAAATGGCTGCTGACCCTGGTTAAAGCCGCCGGACTCCCGCTGCCGCGCGTGCTCATTGACGATCAGCCCCAGGCGCGCGTCGTGGCCGGCATACCCGTGCACCGACCCGGCGAGATCAACATGGACGGGATCGACCTGGTCATGGTCAGTTCCGACACCTACGCAGATGAAATGGCTCAGCGCTGCCGCGAATTATGGGGCAATCAGGTCGTCATTGTCCATCCCTACAGCGATTTCAGTCGGCCCCATTTTCAAAAATGAACGTGCCATGGCCAAACCGAAAATCGCCATTATCGACCTGCTGCTGCATTATCCGCCGCACGGTGGCGCATGCGTGGATCTTTTCCACACCTTTACACGTCTGGTGGCCTGGTATGAAATCAAACTGTTCGGCGTACACTGGAACCCAGCGTTTCCTCGCGGTCAATTTGACGCACCACCGCCTTTGCCCGCGGATATTGAGGTGTTGACCCGGCCCAGCCGGGAAGCGGTGGTGGATTCGTTTCTGCGGCGGATCCAGCGCTATCGACCTGACCTGGTGTTCCTGGCTGACGGCTGGATGCTCAAGCCTTACATCGCGCAAGCGGTCAAACAGTACTGGCCCACGGTGGTACGTTTCTACGCCTACGAGGGGTTGTGCCCACGCACCAACGAGCGCTGGCGCTACGACGCGGAACATCCGAGCCTTCCCTGCGACGCCTGGGCCCTGGATGACACGACCCGTTGCCTGGCCTGCGCCAACGAGTACCGGCAACTGGTGCTGCGTCATAAAAAGGGACAGACCAATATGCTGATCGACGAGATGGAAACGGCGGAAATCTGGCGCGGCGATTACGCAGACGCCCTGCGCGACACCCTGGCCGTGGATGCGCTGATCGTCTACAACACCATGCTGCAAACCTACCTGCGCTCGCGCACCGCAACGCCGGTCCATGTCGTACCGGGCGGCGTGGACCCCGAGCTGTTCACGCCGGCCAAGGCTCAGGAAATTCGCGGACATGAACGGGAATGCCGTGAATTTGTGGCATTTGTGCCGGGCCGGATGGACAGTGCATCCAAGGGCGGCGCCACGGCCGTGGAAGCGGGTCGGTTACTGCAGACGCACGGTCGGCGCATACGCATGGGGATCACGCGGCGTCCGGTGCTGCAGCTTCCGTGGCTGGATGAACTGGGCTGGCTCTATCGCGACGCCATGCGCGCGCACCTGGCGCGCTGCGACGCAGTGATCGCGCCCTCGCTCTGGCAAGAGGCATTCGGCATGACCTGGGTAGAAGCCATGGCCATGCGCAAGCCAGTGATCGCCGGCAATGTGGCTGGTCCGGCGGACTGGATCGAACACGGCCGCAACGGCCTGCTCTTCACCGCAGGTTGCGCTGAAGCGCTGGCCGACAACATGGCCGTGCTGATGGACGATCCCGCTCTATGGGACAATCTCGCCGCGGCGGGGCATCGCCTGGTGCTGGAAAAATTGACTTGGGATCGAGTGGTTGCGCGGATCAAGATTGTTTTGGATCAGGTTCTTCGTTAATTTTTAAAATTATTAATTTAAATTTAGAAATCGACAATCCCTTCTGGCGCATCAGGACACGGATCGACACGAACATCTGGCGCTCTGCTCCCTGTTCCCTGCTCCTCTCACTCATCCGGCTTCTGCCTGACGCGCTGGAAGCAGAAGTGCTGACCTTTCCATAGCGAGGAGAAGGTCATGGTGAAGGGGAATACGAGCAGGACCGCTAAACCGGGCGGAAAACGGCGCAACAGTTGATGAAACTCGTAGTAGAAATTGCTATGCGGATTCAGGTAGCGGCGGAAAACTAGGTGCGCGGCCAACAGGCACGGCGCCAGGATCAGCAGTATCACCGGAAGATTGGAGATGCTGGATTCCGCGGCCAGATTGCGTTCGCCGATCAAATCCGCGATCAGGCGCGTGAGTTTATTGGTAAAGAAGAGCGTCCATGCCCCAGCCCAGATAAATAGCATGACGTGCAAAAACAAGTAGTCGGAGTAACGCACTTGTCGCCACCAGTAAAGGAACGGGGTCAGGTAGACCAGCATCAACAGACCGAAAGCGACATGGCGCATGCTCTTTTTCAAGTCCCGGTGCTCGATTCCGGCGCTGTACATGAGCAGGATGCCCCAATACGCCGTTACCACGCCCACCAGGTGCGTCGGCACATGATACCTGGCCAGCAATTCGATCCGCAGAAAATCGATGAAAAACAGCAAGCAGAGCACATAGCCCCAGAACAGGCAGAGCAAGCCGTTGGCCAGTTTGTACAATTGTCCGCTCGATAAAGGCTGCATCGTTTTCAACTCTTTCCGCTGCATAAAGCTACCTTCAAGATCAAACTAGTAAAAACTTGTTCTTGTTGAAAGGGCTTTTTTTGTCTATATTTTACTTTTATCTAGTCAGGATAAGCGGCTGCGATATTTTTTTACCGACAAAGAGGCCGATTTACGGGATAGGCGCATCAGCGCCAACGAAGAGGTATGAAACGGTTTACGCGAAATATGTTGATGGACTGGGCCGGGCCCCGCAAGTTTCGCGAGGGATTGGCCTTGTTCGAGAAAGGCATGGTCAGGGACATACGTCAGAAAGACGTGATTGTCCAGGGCGCCATCCTGCGCGGATCACGGTTTGTCAAGTGCTCGTTCAAGGTCATGCCGGACGGTTCAGTGGAAAACCACTGCCCCTGCTATGACAATACCGAGCGCGGGTTGATCTGTTCCCACGTGGTGGCCCTGGGATTGGCAGTCATCGAGGACCACCGCGACCCGCTGCGCGAAGAAAAGCTATTGCGCGAAGCCATGCAGGCGGAGCGGGTGGCGCGCGTGCGTGAAATGGATTACATCCAACGGACGACCAACGGGGGCGGCCAGGCGATCGGCGCAGGTCTGCGCATCGATCTGCAAAAAGACTGGCGTCACGCCCTGGCCCAGGGCTGCGTACCCATTGTCAGCCGTCTGCGTTACGACGGCCATGCGCAACTATTGGAGCAAGTCCCGCGCGACAAGGTGTTTGCCGTGTCCGAAATGGATGAAGCCACCCTTTACGTGCTCGAAGACGTAGCGAAAGGACCGCCTCCCGGTTGCATGGACCTGCGTATAGCCGATTTCATCAATGTCTGCAAGCTGCGCCGCAACGACCGGTTCGGCGCCGTGGAACGAGGCATTCCCGAGGTTCTCGTTTGCGGCGGTGCCGTGGATACGCTGCTGCATGTCGACCTGGACGAACGCACCGGTGAACTGGTTCTGACCGTACAGGCGCCCGAGCTGTATCCGTTCACGGAACTGGTCTACCTGGTGAGCGGCAACGAGGGTTGGGTCTATCGCGAAGGCTACCTGCAACAATTAGCCCAAATCCTGCCCGAGTCGCTGCACGAGGTTTATCGCCGCCCCACGCACCTTGACCGCCAGTCCGTACTGCATTTTCTGCGGTGCGAATTGCCCCGCTTGGAGAAGCAGATACCCGTACGCTGCACGATCCCGCCCGATTATTGCACCACCCGGCTGGCCAAACCGACCTTCTGCCTGGCCATCAAGGGCAGCCCTGCCTCGCTATCCGCCACGCTCCATGCTGTTTATGGGAAAAGCGTACGCCTGATCGCCAATGACCAGAGGGCGGCCGGCGACTTTGCCCTGCCCGACCCCGACGATATCACATGCTATGCCGTACGCAACCGTGAAGCCGAAAAAGAGGCGTTGCACCGACTGGCTGAAACCGGCTTGCGCGGTTGCCGTGGCGACGCGCTGACCAGCTTGGTCGGCTGTCGCGACGTGCTCCATTTCATGGGCGCGCACCTGCCCGAACTGCGCCGCCGTGGCTGGAAAGTCGAATTACAGGGCCGCATCGCGCCCTACCTCGATTCGCTTGACATGGTTGCGCCCGTAGTGCGCATTGCACCATCCGGCAACGCCGGTTGGTTTGACGTGCATATCGATTACGAACATGCCGAAGGCCGCAGCCTGTCCCGCGCCGAAGTGCAGCACGCCCTGGCCAAGAGCGAAGCTTTCATCGAAAGAGACGGCAAGGTTATCCTGCTGGATGTCAACGCCATCGAAGCCATGACCAGCGTATTCGACGACTGCGTGCGCCAGGACTGCGCCGAATCCGACAGGTTCAGCGTTGCGGACACATATACCGCGTTTGTCAAGGCATCGCTGGAGGCGCTTGACGGCGTGGTCATCGAGGCGCCATCCGCCTGGTTGCAACGGGGCGCGCTACACAACCGGGAGCAACCCCTGCCGCCCATCGCGTTGCCGGGCCGACTGAAGGAAATCCTGCGCGCTTACCAACTCGACGGCGTTGCCTGGCTGCGCTTTCTCGAACATAACGGATTCCACGGCATCTTGGCCGACGACATGGGGCTGGGCAAAACCTTGCAGGCCCTGGCCTGGCTGAGCCTTGACCGCTGCCGCGCCGAGGCCGTGGGCAAACCCACGCTGATCATTTGTCCCACCAGCCTGGTCGACAACTGGTGTGAGGAAGCCGCGCGTTTTGTACCGCACCTGAGCGTGCTGCCCCTGATCGGCGCGAACCGGCACGAAAAATGGAGCGACATGCCCGACGCCGACCTGGTGGTCAGTTCATACGCCCTGCTGCGCCGCGACATCGAGCGCTACGCGCAACACGAATATGCAGTGCTGGTGCTGGACGAAGCGCAACACATCAAGAACAGCTCCACCCGCAACGCGCAGGCTGCCAAACGCATCCGGGCCAACCACCGTCTGGTCCTCACCGGAACGCCAATGGAAAACGGCGTGTCCGATATCTGGTCCATCATGGATTTCCTGACGCACGGCTACCTGGGCGATCGCGAGTGTTTTCGCAAAAACTACGAACGGCCCATTGCCCGCGGCGACAGCGAAGGCGAGCAGGCCCAATACCGACTGCGCCACAAGCTGCAACCCTTTATTCTGCGCCGGCTCAAAACCGACGTAGCCCGTGACCTGCCGCCCAAGATTCAGCGTGTCGCCTCATGTGCGCTGACCCGCGATCAGCAAATGGTCTACACCGAATTGCTGGCGTCCTCGCGCCACCGCATCCGCGACCTGGTGGCGACCCGGGGCGTCAACCGCGCGCGCATGGAAATCTTGAAAGTCCTGCTGCGCCTGCGCCAAGTCTGCTGCCACCTGGACCTGCTCAAGAACGCTGCGTTGAAAAGCGAATACCCGTCCGCCAAAATGAACCTGTTCTTCGAACTGCTGGACGAGGCTCTGGACGGGGGCCATCGCATGCTGGTTTTCAGCCAGTTCGTCTCCATGCTATCCATCCTGCGTCGTGAACTGGACGTGCGCGGTCTACGCTACAGCTACCTGGACGGCGCCACCAAGCAACGGCAGCTTGTGGTGCGCGATTTCAACCTGCGCCGCGAAATCCCGCTTTTCCTGATCAGCCTCAAAGCCGGCGGTACGGGCCTGAACTTGACCGGCGCGGACATGGTCGTCCTGTTCGACCCCTGGTGGAACCCGGCAGTCGAAGACCAGGCCATTGACCGCGCCTACCGCATCGGCCAGCAGCGCACCGTATACAGCATCAAGCTGATTGCCAAAGGTACGATCGAAGAAAAAGTCATGGCCATGCAGCAACGCAAACAGCGGATCATCGATGCCACGGTCACGGCCAATGAAAACACGTTGGCTAAAATGTCCTGGGACGAAATCCGCGAGTTGCTAGATATTTGAGTTCAGGGAATACTTTGTACAGACATCAGCCTGCTTCCTGTTGCATAAGGTTCGTAGTCCAGGCTTCAGCCCGATTGTGTAGGCCAGCCGTTGCTTCCGGAAGCAGGCTGAAGCCTGGACTACAAACGCTTATGCAATGGGTCGTTTCCTCCTTCCATGCATAAAACCCGTCTCCGCACGTTTTCCCTAATTCAATCCATGCGCCAAGCACTCTTCCATGGCGTAGCGGTCGGTCATGCCGGCCACGTAATCGCAGGCCGTGCGCCACAACCCCTCCTGCTCGATCCGGGCCCGGGCTTTGCGGCCCATGGCCCGAGGATTCTCCACGTAATACAGAAAGAGCTTGCGCATCATGCGCACCGCCTCCATGTTGGCGTCGCTGACGTTGGAGGTCCAGTAGATATTCTGAAACAAAAAGGCGCGAAACGGTTCGAGCATACGTTTCATGCGCGGACTGAACGAAACCAGTCGCTCCGGAGCGTTCATGACCGCATGCGGCGAATCCGGCGCGTGCTGCCGGATCAACGCAACGCTGGTTTCCAGCACATCCATTACCTGAATATCGAGCAGATTGCGGATGCTGATCCGCAGGCAATCGTCGTCTGAGATTACAGGATACTGCCGGCGTGTCTTACTTTCCACTTCGCGCCAGAGTTCCAGCTTGTTCAGCTCCTCGACGCCAATCAGTTGCGCTTCGATCGCATCGTCAACGTCATGGGCGTGGTAGGTCAGGTCATCGGCCACGTCGGCGATCTGGGCTTCCATGGATTGGAACGGGCCGATGGCGCAGCCGTCCAGTTCCACGCCCGGAACGGCAGCCTGGTGTTTGCGCAGCCCAGCACGCACTTCCCATGTCAGGTTCAAGCCCGGGAAATCGGGGTAGCGCATCTCGAGCAATTCCACGCAGCGGCAGCTCTGCAGGTTGTGGTCAAACCCGTTCTCGTTTTTCATCAACTCGTCCAGCGCTTCTTCGCCGCTGTGCCCGAACGGGCTGTGGCCCAGGTCATGGGCCAGGGCAATGGCTTCGGTCAAGTCTTCGTTGACCCGCAGCACCCGCGCAATGGTGCGGCCGACCGCGGCCATTTCAATGGTATGGGTCAGCCGCGTGCGGTAGTGATCGGCCGTGCCATTGACAAACACCTGAGTCTTATATTCCAGGCGCCGGAAAGAGCGGCTGTGGATGACCCGATCACGGTCGCGCTGAAATTCGGGGCGGCACGGATGCGGCGGTTGCTCGTAGCGCCGACCGCGACTCCGGCGGCTGCGCAAAGCATAGGGCGCCAAAAAATGTTCTTCCAGTTCTTCGCGTTCTGTTTTAGTATGCAGCATGGAATACCGGTCCTGAACCTGGTTGATGTTTTGACCTAAACATGAACTACGGCTGGGGTTGCTGTCAAGCGCGAGGGAGATGCGATATGGTTGAGAAAACGATACGAACACAGAAGGTGTTTTCTGGTCGGGTGTTGCGCCTGGAGGTATTGGACGTTGAACTCGAGAACGGCCAAAAGAGCGTGCGCGAGATCATTCGTCACCAGGGCGCGGCCGGCGTACTCGGTCGTCTGCCTGACGGTCGTTTCGCGTTTGTGCGCCAGTTCCGCAAAGCTGTCGAGGACTACCGGCTCGAGATTGTGGCCGGCATCCTGGATCCAGGCGAAACACCCGAAACCTGCGCCCGTCGCGAATTGCGCGAGGAGACCGGCTATGCAGCACGCAGCCTGCGCCACCTCGGTTCCGTCAATGCGTCGCCAGGCTATACCAGCGAGTTTGTCGAGGTTTTCTTTGCCGAACTGGAACACGAACCCGGCCAAACCGACCCTGACGAAGACGAACACGTGCATCCCGTATTTCTGACGCGCGAGGAATTCATCGCCCGGGTCATTCGCGGCGAAGTGCAGGACTCGAAAACGCTGGCCGCCTGGCTGCTCTACGAAAAAATAGTCGGCGATACCCCATGAAAAAAAACCCGCTGCAAGCGATATACGACACTGGTTTCGCTATTCAGCGTTTCTTTTATTTCGAAGTCTGGGAAGCGGACGAAGATGACGTTTCCTGGTTTAAATCCCTGCTCTATCGCGTCGTGCGCACCGTGATGCTGACGTTCCGTTCCGTGGAGCAAGACGCGCTTTCGATCCACGCCTCGGCCCTGACCTATATCACGCTGATGTCGTTAGTGCCCATGTTCGCGATTGTGCTCTCCGTGCTCAATGCCTGGGGTCTGGGTGAAAACGCCATCAACAGCATGGTCAGGCTACAGGAGGACATGCCTCAGCAGTTTCAAGATTTCATCAACCACCTGATCAACATTGTCAAAGACACCAATTTCAAAAAACTGGGCTGGGTCGGCGTGGCCGGCCTGGTTTTCACCTCCACCCTGGTGCTCAACGGCGTCGAACATTCCTTCAACCGGATCTGGGGGATTTCGCACCGGCGCAACATACTCAAACGGGTCAGCAACTACATCAGCCTGATCCTGATCGTGCCGATCCTGATCGGCATTGCTGGCACCATTGCGACCTTTATGGAACAGCGCATCATGGAAAACATCAAGGAAGATCTGAACCTGATCGTCAAATGCATGCCCACGATCACGGCATGGTTCGCATTCACATTTCTCTACCTGTCGCTGCCCAACACCAAGGTCAATAATCTGGCAGCCTGTATCGGCGGGTTCTTTGCCGGCGTGCTCTGGCTGGTCTGGCAGCAATTTTTCATCAACATGTCAATCTACCTGATCCGATTCAACTATATCTACGGTGCTTTCGCCGCGATTCCCATCTTTCTGGCCTGGCTCTACGTGGCCTGGTTGATCGTGTTGCTGGGTGCAGAACTCACGTTTGCCATCCAGAACCATAACACGCTCTACCTGGAACGCGGCGATGAACGGACCAGCGTGCGTTCCAAGCAAATGCTGCTGCTGGCCGTGCTGATGCAAACCTCGAAAGTGCTGACCGGCCCGGAAAAATACCTGGATCTGCACGAATATGCCCGCGCCCACCGGATCCCTTTGAAACTGCTCAACGAGATCGTCGACCTGCTGGTCAACGCCGGTTACCTGGTGGAGGTGGCTGAAAAACCGGAGTGCTATGTTCTGGTCCGCTCGCCGGAGCTGATTTTAATCCGCGACGTGGTCTCACTGGTGGTCGACACCGGCAGCTCGCCCGCTGAACTGGGCGTAGGCGCCATGAGCCTGAACGTGAAGAATATTTTGCGCAAAATGGATAAAGCGCTCAAGGAGGCGCTGGATCAGAAAACCATAAAAGATTTGCTTGCCGCAGGGTAAAGAAACACGCCGCGGCTTAAAAACCGACAGATGGTGATTGATTTTCCGGGGGACTTCCTATATTTATTAAATAATTGTTAGCACTATGCGTATTAAACAGTTTTTACATGTATTATTTGTGACGATCACGCTGCCGATTTTGGTCAGCATGATGATGTTCGTCTACTCGAACCCGATCGAGCTTCCGGAGCTGGCCGGCGCCTTGAGGCACGCCAACAACCACTTCAGCCCTTATTACCTTGAACTGGAAGGCACCGGCGAAAAGTTTTTTTTGCGCGGAGACATGCTGATCGATATTCCGGAAGGCAAACGGGTCATGGTTCGCGGCCAAATTTTGACGGAATACACCAATATTACACAACCCCAGTGGCACATTTTCATGAAGGTTCGCCATGTCGAACTGCTTGAACCAGACGTAGAGGCCGCACCGGCCAGGGAGATTGATCATGAGTGAGATAGGCATTTTCTACGGAAGCACCACCGGCAATACCGAGGTCGTGGCGCGGGCAATTCAACGCGAATGGGGCGATGGCGCGGTCCTGTTCAACGTGGCCCAGGCGGATCCAGCCGAAACAGACGCCTGCACGGCTTTGATCTGCGGCACACCGACGTGGGGCATCGGCGATCTGCAGGACAATTGGCTTACGTTTTTGCCCGAGTTGTTGAAGCGTGATCTCAAGGATAAACCTGTTGCCTTGTTTGGGTTGGGCGATCAGGAATCTTATGCCGATTCGTTTTGCGACGGCATGGGCAAGCTGTACCAGGCATTGAAACCGACCGGCATCGTCCTGAGCGGCGCCTGGTCCGCCGAAGGGTATACGTTCGAGAGTTCCGAATCGCTGGTAGACGACCGGTTCGTCGGTCTGGTGCTGGACGCGGACAACCAGGCGCCTCTCATGGAAAAACGGATCAAGCAGTGGGTCGGTCAATTGCGCGAATCCTGGTAATAAGGCTTGGACGGATATGGCCAAAGTCAACAGAATGATTATCAGGATCCCCAAGCCGGATAAAAAAGAACTGTTGGCCAAACGCCAGAAGTCCACGACCGTTGTTCATCCCCTGGGCAACACCAGCAAGACCATTCGGATCAAGAGCGCCGAAGATGCTCCGCCACCAACGACCCAATTAACGCCGCCGCCGGTGCGTTATCGTGAGGGCGAATCCATTCACGGCAACCACAGTTACGCATTGAAAAGGGTCGCCGGTCATGGTGGCCGCGGCATCGTATTCGAAGCCTGGGAAAACGACAACCCCAGTTTTCCGGTGGCGCTCAAGATCATGTCGCCCGATATCCAGGGCGAAGAGCGTGACGAAGTGATCCGCGAACTGCGCAAAGAAGAAGCCATTACCGCACGGATCTCCAAGATCAATCCGTATATCGTCAAATTGATTCACGAGCCGGGCGTTTTTCCGGATGGATCAGTGTACGCGCCCTACGAGTTTCTCGACGGCGGCACGTTGAGCGAATTGACTCAGACCCACTTCTATCACGAACGCCTGCCACCGCTGGAGTTGATGTTCACCTTTTTTCGCGCGTCCGAAGCCTTACAGGTCGTACACAACGGCATCCGCGAACTCGACGATAAGGGCCGCTTTCGCGATGCGCGCATTTACCACGGCGATATCAGCCCTGAAAACTTTCTGATCCAATATGTGGCCGGCGTGGTTAAAATCGGCGATTTCGGCGCGGCTGGCACGGACCGCGACCTGCAGACCGTCGATCCCAACATGATTTTCGGCAAACCCGAATACAACGCACCGGAAAGCCTGCTTGGACTAGCCGGACAACGTTGCGATTACTGGCGGCTGGATGCATTTGCATTGGGGCTTTCCATGTATTACATGTTGACCGGCGTTGTTCCGACCATGACCAACAGCGAAGAACTGGACTGGAGCAATCCCCATGAGCGCTGCCAGCATGTCTGGAACTACTACAAGCAAATCGACGCAATCCCGCCGGTGACCGACATCTGTCACGACATTCCCGAAGAACTGGCCAGGATCGTACACGGTTTGCTCGAGTTTGACCCGGGGAAACGGCTCAACGTGGCTGAGGCACACCGCATGCTGGCGTCATACTTGTATCGCGGACCAGTCAAAATGGGCATCACCCAACCGGCGTTCGAAAGCTATCTGGCCCTGATGTACAACCAGGGCATGCTGCACAGCGTAAGCGATTCGACGCGCTGCCGTTTTTCCTGGCTGCTGCCCGATCAAGTCGACCTGGATGCGCAGGTCGGCGCTTCACGGTTCGATTCGCTGCTCAAAGCCATCATTCGCGGTCATTTCCGTCTCACCTTTCAACAGCGCTATGAAAAAAGTACGGGTTACACCATTGAGGATTCCCAGGTCGAACGAGACGGCTACCTCTATCGCCACGCTTTCCGTACCTATGAGCAGGCTTACGGCAAAACCTTGATCCGGGATGCGATCAAGCATTTCTGCAGGCAGGCCAACAAGGCCATGTTTACCTCGGAAAACAGGGTTGTCCAGGGCGATTTGGACGATTACCATTACAATCTGCGGACCATCGACGAGGCGGACCTGCACCTGGCCCGCTATCTGTTGGCCAAATTCCACCCCGAACTGCAGGATCCCCTACCCCACTCTCACAAATTGTCCGATGCCCTGCAGCGGGACATCAACGCCACCATTCCAGAATTGATCGGCGATTACGTCCACTATGCCAGGGCCAACCAGCAGTCACTGCCGACCGAAGACTGGACTTAACCCGCTATCCTCCCTCATTCACCAGGCACGAAAACCTGCACGCGCCGATTAAGTGTATCGGCAATATACACAGCGCCGTTTTGGTCCAGCGCAATACCACAGGGCAGCCAAAACTCGCCTGCGCCATCGCCTTGACTACCCCAGGCCAAGATATAGGCGCCGCCATCGTCAAAGACTTGGATCCGGTTGTTGTAGGTATCGGCAACGAAAACGCGACCGTATCGATCCACGGCCAGGTCCTGGGGGCAATTGAGCTGACCCGCTTCCTGCCCGTATTCCCCCCAGGTCACGGCTGTTGCATTGATCGGCAACCGTGTGACACGGCAGTTGTAGGTGTCAGCCACCACAGGCGCATGGCCATGGGTCAGGCTGATGCCCATGGGTAGATTGAACGCGACATCGTCAGGATGAGCGTTCCAGACACGCAGCAGCTTGTCAGCGTAAAAGCACTGGACGCGGTTTGCGCCATGCAGACGGTCCCCATCCCAATAGCGGGTCTCAACCACGTAGGTCAAACCTTCGCAATCGATGGCCAATCCCTGGGGATTCATGAAACAGCCATGTTCCGAACTCAGCCGACCCCAGTCGCGCAACAGGGTTCCATTGGGGTTGAATTCCCGAATTCCCGTATGATCAGGACCTTTTACCGTGACGCATACGGTCCCATCCGGCGCCAGCGCCACATCGGTGAGGCGACCGGTCTCCTCGTACCAGCACGACGTGAACCTGCCGTCTACCGTGCGCTGAAATTTCTGCAACCCGCCATTGCGATGCCCCATGCACCCACCCACATAAAGCGCGCCATCACCGTCCACAACCACGGCTCTGGGAAACGCGACCAGTGTCGGCATCCCCTGCTGAAAGCGATAAGTGTCGCCTATCTGTTTCATAGATTCCATCAATTCATCGAAACTAAACCCTTTTATGTTTCAATTCAAGCCCTTCCTGAATAATTGTTCGCTGTTGGTAGTAGGGCAGGACGCCGATGACAACGAAACTGCCGTGGATTTTAACAGATATAGAGGTCGGATTACGTTTGTAGTCCAGGCTTTAGCCTGCCGAATGCTTCGAGCCTGCAAGCAACACTATGTTGTTTTGCAATGCATTACGCTTCCAGCAAGATCCTGGCAGGCTAAATCCACGGCAGAACCGGGTTGAAAGTCAAGACGCGTTTTTTCTTTTTTTTGCGAATCAATCTAACCCGCCGTGCGGCACGGAAATTCACCCTTGCCACTCGTCCCTCACCCCTTGCCACTCGCCCCACTTTTTTCACGTTTTCTGCTTGCACATTTGCCATAAAACACTATCTTTTCTCGTTACATGTTCATGGTGCCGGTGTTGCACCGGTGATAATGGCCAACGTAGCTCAGTTGGTAGAGCAGCTCACTCGTAATGAGCAGGTCGTCGGTTCGAATCCGACCGTTGGCTCCATTTTAGGAGAATTTATCTTTTGACCCATGCCATTCACATCCTGAACTTGAAAAACGCCTTCCCTTTTCGCGTAGGTGCCACCTCCTATGTCGTTCCTGACGAGATCCTGCCCAATGTCGCACTATTGGCCAACAAGGTGGATGACGTGGAACTGGTTTTGTTCGAATCCGATGAAATCTCGAACCTGCCGGAACCCGATGAGGTTGCGCACCTGCATGATCTGGGCAAGAGTCATGACCTATCCTACACCGTGCACCTGCCGCTGGACATCGTCCCTGGCGCCGCGGATGACCAAGTGCGGCGCGCTTCCGTGGACAAGTGCCGCCGTGTAATCGAATTGATGCAACCGCTGCAACCGTTCGCCTGGATCCTGCACCTGGTCGGCGACCGGCGCGGTGCCACGCCATCCAACGACCTTGCGCACTGGCAGGCGCAATTGGCAAGAACCCTGGAAACGTTGACCCCCCTGTTGGATGAGCCGTCCTGGCTCTGCATCGAGACCCTGGAATACCCTTTTGAACTGGTGGCCAGTCTGGTCGCGGCCGCCGGATGTTCCTATTGCATGGATATCGGCCACCTGCTGCACAACGGTTATGACCCAGACGCCTATCTCGCCGCCCATTGGACACTCACCCGCGTACTGCACCTGCATGGCATTCGGGATGCGCGCGATCATGGGCCGCTGACTTTTCTGCCAGCCGGAACGCTGACCAAGATCATGGCCCTGCTCCTGAGCGAACCGGTCACACCTCGCGCAGTCACCCTGGAAGTGTTCAATGCCGAAGACCTGGACGCGAGCCTGCGCGTTCTGGCGGAGATGCGCCCATGAACAAGGTGGTTCTGGTTACCGGCGGATGCCGCAGCGGTAAGAGCGCCTGGGCCCAGCGCCTGGCTGAACAAACCGCGGCGCCCCGGCTTTATTTGGCCACCGCACCCGTACTCGACGACGAAATGCGCGCCCGCATCGCGCGCCACCGTCGCGAACGCGCCAATCGCGACTGGAACACGATCGAAGAGCAAATCGAGATGGCTACTGTTCTGCGCAATGCAAGCGAGAATGTGGTGCTGGTCGATTGCCTGACCACCTGGATCTGCAACCTAATGTTCCAGACCAAACCGAACCATCTGGACGAGGACACGATCGCAGCACACTGCGAAACATTGCGCCAAGCATGCGCCGCAACCCGGGCGCACGTGATCTTCGTGACCAATGAAGTGGGCATGGGCGTGGTCCCTCCCAGCGCTGACGGTCGGCTGTTCCGCGATCTGTCCGGTCGGTGCAACCAGGACATGGCCGCATTCGCCGATATGGTGGTGTTCATGGCCTGCGGATTGCCGCTGTTTCTAAAAGGATCAGCCGACGCATGAGCGATGCAAGCCACAGCGCCCATCCTGGTCAGGCTTTTTGCGCGGCCATGCGCCTGTTGTGCATTGCACCTTTACCGGGCGCCTGGGGCGAGTCGCAGCAGGCCCGGCGCGCCAGCCTGCTCTATTTCCCGCTGGCCGGCGCGCTGCTGGGCGCTGTGCTGGCTGGCGCAACCTGGGTCTGCGGCGCACTGCTGCCGACCTGGCCCGCAGCCTGCCTTACTATCGTGGCCATGACCGCCATCTCCGGCGCACTGCATCTGGACGGCTTGTGCGATACAGCCGATGCTTTTCTCAGCTCCCGCTCGCGCGAGCGCAAGCTGGAGATCATGAAAGACAGCCATATCGGCGTCATGGGCGTCATGGCGCTCTGGACCGTGCTGATGCTCAAGACCGTGGCCCTGGCCTCCCTGCCCGTGGCATGGCGCTGGACCGCAACGCCGACCGCGGTGGTGGCCGGACGCTGCGCCATGGCCATGGCCATGAACGCACTGCCCTACGCACGCGGCAATCAGGGGCTGGGCGCCGATTTCTACCATGGCCGCTCGCTCCGGGTGGTCGCGATTTCACTCGGCACGCTGCTGGCGATCTGCCTGGGGTTCTATGCCTGGTACGGCGCGTTTGTGGCGACAACAACGCTGGCCGCGCTGCTGCTCTTTATCCGCTCCTGCCGGCGCACCATCGGCGGTGCCACCGGCGATACGCTGGGCGCAACTTGTGAATTGACCGAAACCTGCGTGTTGTTGAGTGTGTGTGTCCTATGGCACTGGAATTCCTGACCGACCGCGAAATTTACACGCGGGTGATCCAGCAGGCCATACCCGCGGCCCGCGAATATGTCTGGCTGGCCACCGCGGATTTGAAGGATTTGCACGTGGACAAAAACAAGCGCATGGTTCCGTTCCTCGAAGTGCTATCCGACCTGATCGAGCGCGGCGTGGCTGTGCGCCTGCTCCACGCCAAGGAGCCGGGGCCGATCTTTCGTCAGGACTTTGACCGCTACCCGCTGTTGATCAAAAACCTGGAGCAGTTGCTCTGCCCGAGGGTCCATTTTAAATCGGTAGTGATTGATGGACGCCTGGCTTATACCGGCAGCGCCAACCTGACTGGCGCCGGCATGGGCGCCAAGAGCGAACACAAACGCAATTTCGAGGCCGGTGTTCTGACCGACGAACCGGCGCTGATCGCCGGGATCATAGAGCAGTTCGACCTGATCTGGATGGGCCAGCGCTGCGACGGTTGCGGCCGCAAAGAACACTGCCCCGCCTCGTGGATTGAATGAGAGAATCGGCATGACAAACAGCACCCTGAAAAAACAGTTGCGCACAGCCCTGACCTGGTAAAAATTCGAGAGGGACACAACCGGATGAGCGAGAAGAACGATTATGTATATGTGGAGCTGGAACAGGGGGACCGGTTCCGCGTGATCAGCGAAGCCGGGATCACGTATATCGTATGCCGCGGAGAAGACAACGCCCGACAATACGCAATGCTGATGAACAAGGCCTACGCAGCCGGCTACAAATCCGGATTTCGCGACGGCAAACGCGGAATATGCAGGGGGTAACAGCGCTAGCCGCAGTGTAGGGGCATTCAAATCATGTGGGACGGGATTCCCGGTTGTGTTCCGCAACGTGCCCCATATTTTTGCGAAAAAAGTTGTCGCGCTGTCAACGCCATGCGGTGCTACAATGTCAAATAAAAGGCATTTACAGAACCGTGCGCGTCTTCCAGGTTGATCAGGCGATAGGGGAAGACGCCTGAGTTGTGCATCACGGTCACGTTGGCCACCGGCAACCAATACAAGGCTTTGTTCGCGTCCATGGGTGCCACCTGCCACAGCGAACCGTCCTCCAGCACTACAATGCGACCGTTATTGATGATGCGCTTGACCCAGTGCCCGTTGTTTAAGCCGGGATAACGGTATTTCCGCTGTCCATTCGCGATTCGCGGCAAATTTCGCTCCCTGGTGACCAGTTGCATCTCGCGGACATAGACTTCCGGCTCGTCCTGGTCTTCGATAAACACGGAAAAGCGGTTGCTCTCAACTTTGGCCTGGTAGGTCTGGCCCGGTTCGAGAACCGTGGGTCCAGCGGCCGGATCAGCGGATTTGACAATGTAGCGATCCTGCTCTTGTGTCTTGATCAGCAAGTAGTTATTATCCATGATCGAAAGGATGTGCACTTTTTCTTGCTGTCCCATGGCACACGACGCCACCAGCGCCGCCCAGATAAACTGTACTGCTGGACGAAATTTTTTCACATTCGACTTATCGACAGACTTGCCGAATAACTTAAGGGAAAAAACTTTTTTTATCCATTTATTTGACGGTCGGCAGAAATACGCAGGCACCCTTCTTGTTGCTGGTCAGGATCGCCGGTCTTCCTTGACCGGTCAGGTCGGCGACCGCTATTTGCGTGCCAGCGCCAGAGTCGTCGTCGACCAGGTGCGGGATGAACGCGATGCTGCCGTCTTTTTGGCGCCTGGTTTCAAACCAGTACAGCACGGCTGGTTGGTCCGCCTCTACATCGCCATCAGGTCCATGGGCCCAGGCCCTTTTGCCGACCACCAGGTCCGGCAGCCCGTCGCCGGTGATATCCGCCGCGGCCAGCGCGTGCATCTGGCTGATGCGCAAAGCGTTACTTTCAAGATCCGGCTCGGGCGCCAGGATGTCGTGGCGCTGCCAGCTCAGCTTTCCATCATGATCGCGCAGTTGCTCGTGCCAGACCAGGCCGTAGCCGTGGGCGTGCCAGACCGTGATGACGTCGTTCAAGCCATTGCCGCTCACATCGCGCACATGCAGCGTGACCGCACTCTGGCTGAACAGCTCCGGATGAAACGTCCAGGCATTGCCTGCAGCCGGGTTTTCCGGATGCTCCCACCAGCCGCCGGCGCCGATAATATCCGGGCGTCCGTTGCCGCTGATGTCGCCGCAGCCAATGCCGTGCGACAGCGTGACCGGGCCGATGTCAGCAACAGCATAAAAGCGCCAAGGCTGTTCCGGCGCTGCCGGATCGAACTTGGCATATCCGACCTGCTCACGCGTGGTGTAAACCGGTTCCGGCCGCCCATCGCCATCCACGTCATGCCAGATCACGGCTTCGTTGGCGATGTTGCCGAGAACATGATGCGCTTTCCAGGGCGCGGATACGCCGGCCGGATTCTCGTACCAGACGCCCTCCCAACCCGCTGCGCCATCCCAACCATAAAAACCGTAGTTGCCGCGCAAGCCTTTCGGCCGGATGACGTAGAAAACGTCCGGCCAGCCGTTGCCCGTGAAATCGTGGACAAAACACGGTTGCGTGGTCCGCGAATACCCGTGCGGATCAAACGAAGACGGGGTGAAAATGGCGTGGCGCGTCTGGAAGTCCGGCCCCTGATACCAGAAAGGTCCAGCGACCACGTCCATGACCCCGTTGCAGTCAAAATCACCGACAGCGATCGATTCCGAAGTGAAATCAGGATTTAACACGATTTTACGAAACGGCATGGCTCACCTTTTCTCAATGTAAAATATTCGCATCCAACGATCCTATGTGCAATATTTAGACGCTCGTTTTTCCAGCGGTTCGAGAAACAGGATACAAGGGCGTCTGCTATCCGTCAATAACCATTGCTAGAAGTGGTTTTGGCTGCGCTACTTGGCAACATAATAGCCCAAGGTTGTGTTTGACTCAACCCGCCATTGCTCTTATTTTAAGATTAAGACTGTAATCTTAAAATCGGGAGCATGATGATGACGATGAAGAAGGTCTCGGAAGCGGAGTGGCATGTGATGAAGACGCTGTGGGACGAGGCGCCGTTGACCGGCAACGAAGTGGTGGAGCGACTGGAGCGCAAGCACGGGTGGAGCCCGCGCACGATCAAGACCATGCTCAACCGGCTGGTCAAAAAAAGAGTGCTGAGCTACGAGCATCAGGGCCGGGCCTATCTCTACCATCCGGCCGTAACCGAGAAGGAGTGCGTTCGGCAAGAGAGTCGGCGGTTCATCGACCAGTTATTTGGCGGCCGAACCACGCCGATGCTGGCCCATTTCATTGAGGAAGCCGTTTTTTCGCAGGAGGAAATTGAACATTTGCGCAGCCTTCTGGACAAAAAAGATGAGGGTAAAAATGAATCCTATCCATGAGGTGGAGGTGTTGTTCGGCAACCTTGTCGTGCTTTCGCTACAGGCAAGCTTGCTGGTGTTGATCGTAGGCCTGGTCATCCGGCTTTCCGGCAAAGCTTTTTCGCTTGCCGCACGCTACGCCTTGTGGTTGCTGGTCTTGCTGCGCCTGCTCCTTCCCGTTGCACCGCGAAGGCCCTGCAGCATCCATAACCTGTTCGTATGGCCTGATCGGCCTTCCGCCCGCAACACCGCCCAACCGGCGCCAGTCAGCATCGCCGCCGTACTGGAACAGCTTAACCAACCGTTTGCTGGCCGCAATCCAGCAACGGCAAGCCCGTCACGCAGCACACATCTACGCCCGATACAGGCCAATGCCTTGCCTGGCAGGGCTGCTGGAGCCAAGCCGAATACGCCCTGCAGCAAGCGCGCCTGATCCACCCGGCCGACACCCGTTCAGCCCAGGTGCTGACCGCCTTTTACCAACAAACCGGCCAACCTCGTGAAGCCCTGGCCGTACAGCAGGATTGGCGCCTGCGCCACCAATGACAATGACGTGCCACCGGAAACTGCATAAAAAGGGCTTCATCTCCCGGGTTCCGGGACAGCCAAGATCCATCAAGCTATTGGTAGATGAGGAACAACTTCCAAAACTGAAAAGACCGCAACAAGTGAATGGCATAAGGTTAAGCATGTCGATGGCGCCCTGGCGCTGACAACGAAACTGCCGTCGTGGATTTTCTTGGTTTGGGGCCAAATGTTTGTAGTCCAGGCTTTAGCCTGCCAGGATCGTGCTGGTCGCAAGCTTTGTCGCGAGCTTTGTTCTATTCTCTGACAGTCAGCGGCCTGCGCGCCCAGGACTTCTATAAGCCCACCAACATGCGCAGGCTCTGAGAGAATTCTTCCCTCAGATTCTCGTGATCGAAGGCCCTTGGCTGGCTCGCGACAAAGCTCGATCATACTGGTTTTCCATTCATGCTTGCCTGAAAGCCGTCCATCGTGCTAAATATGTGTTTTTACCAGATGAGTGAAACGTGGCTACAGGGCTGGAGAAGATATGGTCATGAAAAAAGCTTTGATTACAGGCATTACCGGGCAGGATGGTTCTTACCTGGCGGAGTTGCTGCTGGAAAAGGGATACGAGATACACGGCATCATTCGCCGGGCCAGTACGTTCAATACGCACCGGTTAGATCACCTGTACCTCGATCCGCATGTCAAGGGCACGCAACTGTTTCTGCACTACGGCGATTTGACCGATTCTTCGGTGATCGCACGGCTGCTAAACGAGATCAAGCCGGACGAGGTGTATCACCTGGCGGCGCAGAGCCATGTCCGGGTCAGTTTCGATGAACCGGAATACACCGGCGACGTAACCGGGCTGGGCACCTTGCGCATTCTGGAAAACATCCACCAACTGGGTCTGTCCACCCGCTTTTACCAGGCATCCAGCTCGGAGATGTACGGCAAGGTCAAAGCGGTGCCGCAGAACGAGGAGACGCCGTTTCACCCGCGCAGTCCCTATGGCTGTGCCAAGGTGTTCGCCTACTGGATCACGGTCAACTACCGCGAAGCCTATGGCATGTTCGCCTGCAACGGGATCCTGTTCAACCACGAATCGCCGCGCCGTGGCGAAACCTTTGTGACCCGCAAGATCACCCGCGCCGTGGCCGATATCGTGACCGACCGACAGAACAAACTATACCTCGGCAACCTCGACGCCAAGCGCGACTGGGGCTATGCCAAAGATTATGTCCGGGCCATGTGGATGATGCTGCAACAGAAACAGCCCGACGACTACGTGATCGCCACGGGCGAAACCCATTCGGTACGCGATTTTCTCGAAGAGGCCTTCGGCTGCGTGGGCCTGAACTGGAACGATTATGTCGAGATCGATCCGCACTATTTCCGCCCCGCGGAAGTCGATTTGCTCGTGGGCGATGCAACCAAGGCCAAAACCCAACTCGGCTGGAAACCGGAAGTCCCGTTCAAGGAGCTGGTCCGCTTGATGGTGGAAGAGGATTTGAAAAATCGTGGCGCGGATCCCGGCGAATACATGCATTGAAAGGAAACCAATGGATCTTGCTCAAAAACGAGTGATAGTGACCGGGGGCGGCGGGTTCCTGGGCCGCTGCGTGGTTCGCAAATTGCAGGAACGCGGCTGCCGGGATGTTTTTGTTCCGCGCAGCCGGGAATACGATCTGTGCGACATCACGGCCGTGCGCCGAATGTACGAAGATGGCCGGCCGGACGTGGTCATGCACTTGGCGGCCGTAGTGGGCGGCATCGGCGCCAACCGCGAGCATCCAGGCGAATATTTCTACAAGAACCTGATGATGGGCGTGCAGTTGATCGAGGAAGCTCGGCTGCGCGGGCTGGAAAAATTCGTGGCCGTGGGCACGATCTGCGCCTATCCCAAATTCACGCCCGTGCCGTTCAAGGAAGATGACCTGTGGAACGGCTACCCCGAGGAAACCAACGCCCCCTACGGCCTGGCAAAGAAGATGCTGTTGGTCCAGACCCAGGCCTACCGCAAGCAGTACGGGTTCAACGGGATCTATGTACTACCGGTCAACCTGTTCGGACCGGGTGACAATTTCGATCCGGCCAGTTCCCATGTGATCCCGGCCCTGGTCAAGAAGTGCGTCGAGGCCTGCGCCGCGGACGCGCCGTATATCGAAGTCTGGGGCACGGGCAAGGCCACACGCGAGTTTTTGTATGTGGACGACGCAGCCGAAGGCATTCTGCTGGCAGCCGAGAAATACGACGGTCCAGAGCCGATCAATATCGGCGCCGGCCGCGAGATCAAGATCGAGGATCTGGTCCGGATGATCGCCGAAGCAAGCGGGTTCAAGGGCGAGATGCGCTTTGACAAGAGCAAGCCGAACGGGCAGCCGCGACGCATGCTCGATGTGACACGCGCTCGGAAGCTGCTCGGTTTCGAGGCGCAGACCACTCTGGACCAAGGTTTGCGCACAACCATTGCCTGGTATCGCGAAAACCCCTGGCAAGCGGAGCGCGGAGGTGGAGGGTAAATCGACCATGGGCAAAACCTGGCCGCTGATCCTGATCGGGGCGCTCTGGCTGGCGCCGGTCAGGCGGAGTGCCGGCGAGCAGCCCCTGCCGATGCAAAAACTGGACTTACCCCAGGCCATGACCTGGGCTCTGAGCCATAACCGCGAACTGGCGCGCAACGCCCGGCTCATGCAGCGCCGCCGGCTG
>CAZOLK010000039.1:0-12498 GCA_964580325.1 uncultured Verrucomicrobiota bacterium
TGTCCGTCTCGATCTGGCGTACGCGATAGGGCACGCCGATCTCCTGGATCTCTTCACGCTCCTCCTGCAAGTCATCCGGCGGGACAGGCGCCGGCCCGCTTTCAGGCATGGCATGCTCGTCCGCGCCCTGTTCTTCCGGCGCTTGTTCTTGTTCATGACCGTGCGCTCGCCCCTCCTGCTGCTCGCCTTCGTCCTGTTCAGTGTCCGGCGTGGGAGGAGGGGACGGCGGCATGTCGGGGGTCTGGCTCTCGCGCATGCGGTGCAGCAGCGCCATGGGCGCCACGGCCAGGATATCGTCGCTGCTGACCTGGTGGCGCCCCTCCAGCGCGGCACGGGCCGCGGCCGCGCGTTCCATGGCCAGATCGGCACGATGGCCGGCCACGTAATTGCGGGTACAGATCTCGGCAATGAACGCACGCAGGCGATCCGGCACGCGCACATCAGGCAGCAGCGTCCGGGCGCGCGCCAACTGATCGCGCAAACAGCGGGCGGCATCGCTGTAGGCCGCATTGAATCGCACGGGCTGCCCGTCAAACGCTTCGCGCCGACGCAACAGTTCCACGCGCAAGTCCAGCTCGTGCTCGCCGCCTATTTCCGAGGCCAGGCCGAAACGGTCTAGGATCTGGGGCCGCAACTCGCCCTCTTCGGGGTTCATGGTGCCGATCAGGGTGAAACGCGAGGCATGCCACAGACTCATGCCCTCGCGTTCGATCAGGTTCAGGCCTGACTCAGATGCGTCCAGGATACAGTTGACCAGATGGTCGTCGAGCAGGTTGACCTCGTCCACGTAGAGGATTCCGCGATGAGCGCGCGCCAGCAGACCGGGCTGGAAATGGGCTGCGCCGTCGCGCACCGCACGCTCAAAATCCAGCGTACCCAGCACCATGTCCTCGGTCGCGCCCAGCGGCAGATCCACCAGGCGCGGGCGCTGCTCGACCACCTGGCAGCCGGGACGTCCCGCCCCTGGGCTTTCTGGAGAATCGAACAGCCGTTCCGCGGACCGTACCAGGCGACAGCGTGGACAGAGCAGCAGATCGTCCGGGTCGCAATAAAAGGGACAGTCCCTGACGACCGGGACAACCGGCAGCAACTCGGCCAGACCGCGCACAGCCGTGGACTTGGCTGTGCCTTTTTCGCCGCGGATCAGCAGCCCGCCGATCGCCGGGTTGACCGCCACCAGCAGCAGCGCCTGTTTCATCCGCTCCTGGCCCACAATGGCGACGAACGGGTAGACGCCCGACCGGTTCACTGCATCGGCAACCGGAACGCTTTCTGGATGGATCGATGGCATATTCATTTCAGTCTATACATGTAAGACCATTCCTTGACCTGGTCGCGCGTCTTGATATCCACGCTGCCGCCCTGGAACTCGCCTTGGACCGGGCCCATGCGCTCCTCGATATCGCCCTCGAGATGCAGTACGGTCTGCTTGAGCGCCTCCAGCTTGGTCTCGTCAGCCTGCCACAAGCCGCGCGACGACGCCTCGAGCAGGCGCCGGGAGATCTCCTCCAGCGCATGCACGTTGTACCGCGCCAGCCAGGCGCGGTTCTCTTCGTTCTCTACGTACATGGCGCAGATCGCGTCAAACCGCGAATTATTCACCGCATGGGCCGTGGCAGACCAGTGAAAGGCGGTATTGACCATGGCCGCCACGCTGCTGGCACCGCGATAACCCTCTTGCTTGCGCGCCGCGAGCCAGGCTTGGTTCAGCAGTTTGGTCGCGAAAGACATGTCCAGTTCCTCCTCCAGGCCGCGCACTTCGAACTCGGCACCGGAAACGGTATCGCCCCAGTACATCCGTGGCGCTTTGTTGCCCAGGGCGCGGCCGACCGTGGCCATGCCGCCCTGGAACGCGGCATAGCAACCGATGGACAGGGCGTCGGATTCCGAACCCGACGCACGCTGGTACGTGGCGTCCAACCCGCCCATGAGTTTGGCATACTCGGCGAAACAGGCATCCGGCCGGCCAGGCACAGGCATCGGCTCGGCGCCGCGCTTGCCATAGGCGTGACCGGTCCAGTTGACAAACGCCTCGGCCAGGTCGCGGTCGTCCTGCCAGGCCGAAGCGTCCACGGCATAGTCCACGCCAACGCCATAGGAGCCGGGTTTGGACGAGAACACGCGCAACGACGCCAACCGGCGCAGTGCCGAGTTGTCAGCATTGGTCAGATCACGCGCCAGTTCGTTCATGCGCGACTCGACATGGGCGCGCACATAGTTGACCTCGGCCGGTTCATCCAGTGCAGCCACAAAGGCGACCGCTTCGTCGAGCAGGCCATAGATATTCGGCAGCGTATCGCGCACGATCCCGCTCATCTGAACCACCACGTCCACCCGCGGACGCGAGATGGTATGGCCCTGCGCATCGGTCATGGTCAACTCTCCGATCGGGAGCGCTTCCACGCCGCGCACACGACCGCCCATGACGCGGTGCGGCCGGCATCCCAGCAGCCACAGGATCTGGGCCGTCAACTCGCCATCAGCACGAAATGCGTCACTGGACCAGAGCACAATGCCTATGCTTTGTGGGAACGCGCCCTCCTCGTCCAGGTGCTTGAGCAGCAGTTGCCGTCCCATGGCAGCGCCTACCTCGCAGGCCGCGGGCGTGGGGATGACCGCCAGGTCGATGCCATAGAAATTGCGTCCTGTGGGCAGCGCATCGATTTTGCCGCGCACGATCTGCCCGCTCGGTCCGGGCGCGACAAACCGACCGTTCAGCGCTGTCACCAGGGTGTCCATCTCGGCAGGGGTTTGAGCCAGTCGTTCGCGCAACAGGGCGTCTTGGCCCGTGGCGCCGGTCGCATGCAATTCGTTGGTGTAATGTGTAAGCAGCGTCTTGTCCGGGGCTCGTCCCAGCACATGCAGGCCTACGTCGGTCATACGCCTGCGCATTTGTTCCAGGCGCCGCGGCAATTCATCGATGCGCCGCGTCACCATCTCGACAGCCGCGGCGTTATCCAGCAGTTGGCAGTCGCGCATCAACCCGGTCAGTTGCGCACGGATTTGGTTCATGCGCGCCTTATCGCGGGTGGCCGCAGCATGGTCATGCTGACGATGCAGTTCTTCGAGTTCGGCCCAGCGTGTGTCCAGCGTTCCCAGGTGCGCCTGGGGCGCGGTAAGGTGATCCACCAGCACGGCGTGGCCGCGGCGCTTGGCCATCAGGCCGGCGGCTGTGCCGCTCATCAAGAAAGGATAAATCACGGGCAACGCACCGAGCGTGATTTCCGGAAAACAGCGTTCGGACAGTCCGGCGCGCTTGCCTGGCAGGTATTCGACCGGGCTTTCGGCGCCCATCACGACCAGGGCGTCCACTTCGCGTTGCAGGAACCAATAGGTGGCCAGCCATTGGTGCGTGGGTGGAATGTCGGGTTCGTGCAGAATGCGGCAGACCTCGCCATCGCATTTGGGTCCCCAGCAACCGCGCTTGGGTTCGACCAGCACCAGCACATTGCCGAAGCGCAGACCGGACACCAGCAAGGAAGGCCGGCCGTTCGGGTCCGGGTGCACCATGGCCTTGCCCGGAAAAGGTTCCCAGGCCCGGTCGATGTCGGCCCGGATATCTTGCGGCAAATTATCGAAATCGCGGCGATAAGTCGTTTCATCGATATAGGCCAGGGCGCCGCCGCGGGCCGCGATCTCCTCGACGCTGGTCCAGCGGAACTCGCTGAGCGCCTTGCGCTCCATGATCATGGCGTGCAGGGCCGCGCCGTCAGCCGGCGGTTGCTCGACGCGATATCCTTCGTCGCGCAGGCGGTGCAGGATACGCACCGCGCTCTCGGTCGCGTCAAGGGCGCCGGCCGTGCCCACTGAGCCCTCGATCCCTTTGCACGGTGCATTGTGCAACATGATGGCCACGTTTTTTTCCGCGTTGGGACGCGTGCGCAGGACATGCCAACGGCGTGTGCGCGCGGCCAGCATGGCTATGCGTTCGGGCACGGGCACGGCTTCGTTCACTTCGCCGGTCAAGCCGCGAACCGCTGTTTTACGGTTGCAGGCGAGCACGGTCGGCTCGATGCAGCCCAGCATTTCGGGTTGGGTCAGGCTGTAGCAGATCGACATGGCCGAGAGCCCGTCGGGCTGGGCCAGCCAGTCTTCGACCGTGCTGGTATAGTTGCGAACGACCTGGAACACGGGCACGCCGAATACGCGGAAGGGACTGTCCCCATCAGCCAGCGCCTTGGTGGTGTGGGTGAATAGGTTGTTCCAGACGGCGGTCAGACGCGCGCCTGGTCCAGCGAGCAAACGGGCTAGCGGGTGGCCTGGGTCGTTGCCGATATTCGCAGCTAGGTTCCAGTCGCAAAACACGCAGACCGGCTGGAACGCTTGTGCTTCCAGGGCATTGAACACGGCATCGGCCAGTTCCGTATTGCCATCGATGACGCTGCTGCGTCCGAAGCAGAACATGACCACCGGCTTGTCCTCAGTGTCCCGGCGGCTTTCCTTTAACCAGGCATTGTACGTAGCCCAGTCGCTGAAGGGCTGTTCCGCGCCAGAGTGGTAAATGCCGCAGAGCAAAGGTTTGGCTGGTGGTGGCGGCGCCTGGTCGAGAGCGCCGGCAGCGTGCAGCAGGCAGCGCACGGCATGGGCCAGGTCCGTGGCGCCGCCGGCTTTCAGGTAATCGGCGATGCGCGCCGCAAGCGCCGCGTCATGTTCAGGCAGCGCGGCTGCGGCCTCCACACCGCCGGGAAGGAGCAGGGCTGTTTCGGGACAGCCGGCAACCAAGGCATCGAAGCTGGGGAAATGGCGTGAAATGTCGAGATAAACAGCGTCGGCCCGGGCCAGGGTTTGATGGATGAACTCGTCCCAATCGAGCGGCGCCATCTGGCTGACCACATCGACCTGGATGTTGTCATGTTGAAGTTGATCGACAACCTGCGGCCATACCCGGAACAGGACCGGGTGCGAAAAAACAAAAATAACCCGCATGAGCATTCTCCTGCATTCATTTTATGTTGAACCGGTACTCACGCAGATTGCTTGCCTTCGTGTTCGATCAGAACGCAGCTCCACTCTCCCGAAACGCGAGGAGGTCTGCGGAGTACCCGGTGAACAGTGGGTCTTCTGGCTTCCGGCTCGTCCGCCGGCCTTCCCAGCCAGGATAGGATCCTGGCAAGTGGCGCGGCGAAAAAAAAGTTGCCGGTTACAGCAGCGCGTCTGCGGCGGATTTTCACCGCCTTCCGGTTGCACTGAACACCGATCAATCATATCAATGATCGTAAAGCATGAATCAAATCCTACAACCGGGATAAAGTCAATAGTTATTTATGGATATAGGCGCAAACAAGCGGTTGAAATGCCTGATGATCTTCGAGTGCCAGGTTTTTCCAATACGCGCCGCTCTGGATCCAGGCGCGGATAGGACGCGTAGGGATGCGGCGCAGTGGTGGAACCGCCAAGAAAAGCGATGCGCACAACGCCGGGCTTTTCAGCGAGGGCCAATTGATCAGGTCGGGAAAATCCGCTTTGTATTCCGGAGAATGATGCCAGATATAGCCTTCATTGAAGTCCAATACAGTTGGATACTGATTTTCAATGGTCATCTATATCTCCATGGTTGAGCCTGGGTGCTGGACCAGCTTGTTCCGTAGTATAGTAAGGAGCGTCCGCTTTTACCTGACGACCCCCGGCTTTGAAGTCCGTCATTTCTTAAACACTTCGCGTGCGATCCGGCTCCACTCCCATAACCGGCGCGGATCTTTGCGCACGGTGCTGATATCCTTGATCAGCACCTCAACCCGGGCGCCCTGCAGTTTCTCCTTTTTCTCCTCCAGGTCGGCGCGCACGATATCGGGACGCCAGGTATCTTCGGCCAGGAACGCTGGATTGGGCTTGAGCGAGACCACGAAGTCCTGTCCGCAGACTTCGGCCATAGTTGCCGGGTTGGACCAGGGGCTGCACGAAATCTTGCGCAGGTTGGGAATGTGTTTGCGCAGCAGCTCGATCTTGTGGTGCATTCTGCCGCAGCAACCGTAATAGGCCAGGCCAAACCGCTGCATCCATTCTTTTTCATAGGTCAGCGCAAATTCCTCATGCATATCCGGAGAAACTTCGGTAAAAATCTGGGGCGCCATACTGGTCCAGCAGTCGCATGGCCGGACATGATCCGGGTCAAACCCTTTGGCCGGCAAATGAGACGTATAGCCGTAAGATCCATAGCCGAACACCACATTGCGCACGTTTGAGGTCAATACGTTCAACGCGATGTACTGATCCAGGCGGTCGTGCAGCAGGTCGAGATAGCGGCGTACTGCCGCATGCACGAATTCCGGGCGCAGAGCCAAGTCCATGAGCAGTTCCTGGATGCCGCAGTGGGTCGACAACTCGTCCAACAGGTGGGCGGACAGCTTCGGCCCCTGGGGTTTAACCGCCACCATGCCTTCAAAAACATCCTCGAGCAGCGTCATCCGCGCCCGGCTCTCCTGCTCGTCGTGCACCACATGGGTTTCGCGCAGTTTGGCCAGGTCCGACTCGTCGCGCAGCTGGGGAATGTAGTGATGCGACTGGATGTTGCCGGTTTTGGATTGGGCGATCAGGTCCTGCTTGATTTCCAAGCCAAACCCGTCGTCGCTGACCGCCAGCGGGCAATCCACGAACGGTTCGATCACAATATCGTCGCTCAGGTGTTTCCATTGGTACAACTCCTGGCGCATGCCCCATTCGATAGAGCGTAGGAACGGGTGCTTGCACTGGGTGTTCAGTTCGCCATCCACGTTCATCTCGTTCCAGGGGATCTCATAGGAATACAGCATCCAAGGCGCATCGTCCTGAAGGTCGTTGTGTCGCTGCCAGGCGAGTTTACGTTCCGCCTGCTCGCTTGATTGCGCCACGCGCATCTTCTCATCGGCCAGGTGCCGCAATACATCGCGATCCTGCAAAGCCACGTTCTCTTGTTCGCATTTGATCATTGATATTTCTCCACGGTTGTTCATTTTTGTATAAAACCTAGCACATATTTTTTGGATTGACTTGTTGTGCCTTGATCAATTTATGTGCTATATTGATCTATTATGGAAACCATCATGCTATTGCGTCAGGCCGATATATTGGATCGGGAGACCGGGTTTCATCTGCAGCACAGCAGTGTATCCAGTTGTCGGTTGCACCGCCACGATTTCATGGAAATCTTCGTTGTCGTGGCTGGTGAAGTGGTGCATGTACTGGAAAACGAGACGGTTCGGTTGCACGAAGGGGCCGCTGTTTTTATCCGTCCGTTTGACGCCCATACCATGAACAGCGCCGAACAGGACGTAGCTGCTCCAGCGCATTACGTGAACCTGGCGTTCGCGCCGGAAACGTTTGCCGAAATCGGCGCGTTTCTCGGTTTGACCGAAAGGTTCTGCGTCTTGCAGCGTGCGTCGCGACCGCCCATGGCGCGAATCGATCCGCAAGAGGGCCGGGCTTTTGCCGAAGCGCTGAAAAAGGTCCGCAAGACCACCTTGACCGACCGCACCCGGTTGCGCGCCGCGTTGCGCGCCCTGCTGGCCCAGGCCCTGCTCGACTGGTTCTCCGGGTTCCCGGGCGATGCGGACATGGCGCCGCCCGAATGGCTGATGCGCCTGTGTCGACACATGGCCGAAGCGGATCACTGGCGCCGGGGTGTTCCCTACCTGCTGCAAAAAGCCTGCCGCACCCAAGAGCACGTGGCGCGTTCGTTCCGCAAATGGCTGGGCAAAACACCGACTGCGTTTGTCAACGAACTGCGCTTGTGTCATGCGGTCGAACAACTCTCGGCCACCGACGACAAAATCGACCAGATCGCGTACGACAGCGGCTTCGCCAACCTGAGCCATTTTCACCACGTATTCAAGCAGCAGTTCAACATGTCGCCCGGCATCTACCGCAAAAGAAGCCGCGCCACCACGCTGCCGCAGTAATCCCAATTTTTTAAGGTTTGAGGTTTTGAGCAACTAACTTTCAACGCCGAATCCATTTCCCTCCCATTTCCGAAATCCCCAACCCTCCCCTTGTTCCAGGCCGTATTCTCATGCTATACTGTGTTTTTGATTACTGGAGATGCGGATGTTGTATATACTTTTCAGTTTGCTGGTGTTGCTCCTAGGCGTTATGCTGTTGATCGCCTTGGGCTTCTGGATCTGGCTGCAATGGAAATTCAAGGTTCTGGCCGGAACCATGCAGGAAATGGCTGACCAGGGCGAAAGCGCGGTCCCGCCGTTCCGCATCATGCTCATCCCTCAACAGCGGATAACCTGGTCCAATCCCGCGGCCATGTCCGCAATAGCCAATATGCTGAAAAAACTGAGGTATCAACCGATCGGCATATTCACCATCCCCCAGTTGCGGGAAGTCCGTTTGCAGACCTGGCACCAGCCTGAGCAGCAACTCATGGCCACTGTCTACGAGCAGGGCGAGGGCGGCCCGTTCGTGGATGTGCTACGCAGTTTCACCGACGGCATGCTGTTGAAAGTGACCTCTTCGCCGGAGACCGGATTGGACCGGCCACCGTTTGCGCCCGTGATCCATGTTGCGGAAGACCCTTCCACCCAGCCCGAGTCGACTCGCGTCATTCATGAGCGCATCCTGGCGGAAAGGTGCGACAAAATCCCGTTTCCTGTGCCGCCCGAAAGCTTTGCCATGATGTTGGCCCAGAGCTATGCCCGCGAAATGGACTGGCGCATCGAACGCGGCGGCGTAACCCGCGACGAACTGCTCCGGGTCGCCCGACTCGGCGGTCAGGAAGGGCCTGACGAGGATACCGTGGCTATGATGCGCGGTTTATGGCGCGATGCGATCGCTGAATTCATCGAGCAGCAGATCCTGGAAACCTTTCTGGCCAACCAGGAGAAGACGTCCGATGCCTGGCGCAGAACCGTGCATCGCCTGGTGGTGGTCCACGAGTATCTCGATCTTGAGGAATTGCTGATCGCGATGGTCAACACAACGCTCAAGCAGCGTCATGTATTGCACGGCGACCCGCATTGGCAGGCTGAATTCGATAAAGAAAAGGAGCGCCTGCACCCAGCGTTTAAATCAGACACAATCCGCCAGGCATTTGTCGCGGCCCAGGATCTGCTGCCGGAAAAGGCGCACTACGAAAAAGCCGGCGAAGTGGATGCGCCGTGGCCAGCCGATTTGTACCTGGCACCCAAACAATAACGTCGCCTACATTGCAGTTCAGTTCAACTGGTCTTCAGGGATGGGCTTACCGATGTAATAGCCCTGGGAAAAGTCTACGTTCAACTCGATCAGCATTTCCTGGATGGTTTTGCTGGAAACGAATTCGGCAATGGTGCTGAATCCCATTTCGTTGGCCATGGAAATAATGCCCGAAACGATCTTGCGGTAAATGCCGCTGTCGACAATTTCACGGATCAGCGAACCGTCCAGTTTGATGTAGTCGATATGGAGCTTGGCCACATGGGCGAAATTGGAGTAACCGCTGCCGAAATCGTCGATGGCGAATTTACAGCCGAACGATTTCAAGTTCGCGATGAAATCATCGACTTCGTTGTAATCGGCAATGCCCTCGGATTCGAGCAGCTCGATCACCAAGCGGTCGCCGAAGCCGGTGGAGCGCAGTTTATCTTTGATGTAGGAGGTTGTTTCCGCATCGAGGATGTCGGAGATGAACAGGTTGATCGAAAAACTGTAAGGGTATTTTTCCATTACCTTGAAGGTTTTGTCGACCACGGCCTGGGTCAGCAGGGCATATTGCCGCGATTGACGGGCAATATCGAGGAAGAACGCGGGCGAGACCACGGAACCGTCGGTATCGATGAGGCGCACCAAGCTCTCGTATTTTTCGATCACGTTCGTCCGGTTGTTGTAGATGGGCTGGAAAAAGGGCACGATCCGATCATCGGCAATGGCAGCGCGCAGCTTGCTGCCCCATTGCAGATTGTTTTTATATTTGTTGGTCAATTCCAGGGTATCGCGATAAATCAACATGCGCTGACGAGTGCGCTTGGCCAGCTTGAGGGTCATCCCCGCGGTTTCCAGAAGGGCCTCGTGATGATTGGAAATGCCGCTGGTGAGATGCACGCCTATGTCGTGGCCACGACACATGAACGAGCGGTTCATGATTCGGTTGTGCAATTGCTTGATCAACTCGCAACAGCGGTCAGGGCCGTTTTCGTCATTGACCAGAAGGGCGAACTCGTCGGCAGGCAGCTTATAGGCTTCGGCGCCCGTACTTTCGGCAAAATCCTGGATCACCTCGGACATCATCTTGAGGATTTGATCGCCTATGTCGTGACCATAGTAATTGTTGATGGTCTCGAATTTATCCACGTTGATAATGGCCAGGACCGGGTGCAGCCATTCCTGGATATCGGAAAGCAGGCGCATCCGGTTGGGCATGCCGGTCAACTCGTCCGTGTACAGGCGGAAGATCAACTCTTTTTTCTCAATCAACTCGGTCACGTCATGCGAAAGCGTCACGTACTCGATCAAGCGCCCCTGTTCATCGTGGAACGGGGTGACGGTCATGTCCAAGTAGAAATCCTTCTTGTCACGCGAGATGTTGCGCACCATGCCTTTCCAGATTTCGCCCTTTTTGAGGGTCTGCCACATGCCGTTATATACGTGGTCGGGCATATCGGGATGCTTGAACATCTCGTGGGGCGCGCCGACCAATTCGTCGACATGATAGCCGGATACGCGGATCATCCGGTTGTTGACATAGGTTATGTGTCCCTCATGATCCATCTTGTTGACAATAGTACTGTTTTCCACGGCACGGTTGATTTGATCCAACAGCTTTCCCTTGATACGCAACTGGCGCTTGACGGAAATGAACTCGGTCAACTCACCGAGCAAATCGAGGAAGCGCGACATTTCCACGGGCTTGATCAGGAAATGGTTGACGCCCAGTTCGATGGCCTCGATCAACACATCGGTCTCGTTGATGGCGGTGGTGATGACGGTGACAGCGTTGGGATCCAGTTGCTTGATCTTGCGCACCATGCTCAACCCGTCCATCACGGGCATCATGATGTCGGTGATGACAATGTCCGGTCGATGCTCACGGTACGCGGCTAATCCGTCGCGCCCGTTGTTCGCCACATGCACCAAGCTTACGGTTTGCTCCAGCAGCATGGTGATCATGTTGCACACTTCCGGTTCATCCTCCACGTAGAGAATGGTCAAATCCAGTTTTTCGTTTTTTATTGCGCTATCCATCAACAAACTAAGGTTAAAATACTTAGAAACTATAATCGCTAAACGCTCTGCATTCAACAAGGAAAATGGGTTTATCTTGATTAAGGGCGTATCTCGGGTTTGGGTATCTCGGGTTTGGGTATCTTGGGTTTGGGTATCTTGGGTTTGGGCTCAAAGGCGCCCTGATCATAGTGTTCCCAAAAATCCGCGGGGCTGTATTTTTGTTTGCCAATCATGATGGTTTTCAGTGATTTTATTGTCCGCAACACGTCCATGCCTTTTTCGACCATGGATGGATTCAAGGTGATGGAAACTAAGCGCAAATTCGCCAAGGCGCTGATGTCTTTGATGCCAGAGCACTGGTGAATATCCAATTGCTCCAACGGAAGCTCGCGCAAAGGGGTGATGTCTTTTATTCGTGGGCATTGCGAAAGGTCCAGCTTCGTCAAAGGGAGCCCTTTCAGCGGGGTCAGGTCGCGCATGGACCAACACGAAGATATATCGAGATCGTTAATCGGCGTCTCCCGCAAAAACGACAAATCCCGCAATGCGCCACATCCACTCAAGCAGCAAACGCGCAAGGGTTTACCCGCCAATGCGGAGCAATCGGTGAGTGCCTTACATTCTTTCACGCTGCAGGATTCCAGCGGCGCGTCACGCAGGAACGCCAGGTTGGTCAACGATTGGATTTTGCCGATGGAAATATGCTTCAACGGCATACTCCCAAGAAAATTCAAATTGGTTACGGCAGGGCCCCGGTAGATATCGAACGATTCCAACTTTTTGCCGAAAAGCAGCGATATATCTATGTGTGGATTGAAGTAAGCCAAATTCACGTGACGCAAAGGCATATTCGCGAGGATGTCTATATTGGTGATCCCCGTGCAAAAACGCAAGTCAAGCGTATGGATAGGCGCGCCGGCCAAAGGAGATATGTCCGTGATCAGATCATTGTAACGGATGCTCAGGCTTTGCAGGGGAAGGCCGCGCAACGGCCGCAAGTCGACCAGAAGCTTGACGAATCTAAGCGTCAGGTTGGTCAATGCTAGGTTTTGCAGCCCATTGAGATCGGCCAGCTTATAGCCTCTGCTGACAACCAGGTTGCGCAACGGCATGTTTGCGACCTCATGGATATTCGTTATATTATCGCTTTGTGTCAGGTGCAGACTGTGCAAGGGTAAACCGGCAAGGTCCGACAAATCGGTGAAGTTGGTGTGACCGCCATAAAAATACCAGCGGCCCAGGTGATCGCTGGAGAGTGGAGCGCGATAGGAAAAACCCCAACGCGAATCGATACGCTCAAACGCTTTTTGGATGGCCTGCTCGTTTTCGATGTTCAATGCCGCTGCGATGCCAAACGCTTTTTGGGCGGTCAGGATG
>CAZOLK010000039.1:12508-31282 GCA_964580325.1 uncultured Verrucomicrobiota bacterium
CATTCAATTGGGTCGGTTCCATGCCAGGTGCTTTGACAGCCAGGTTGCGCAACCGTACGGCATAGGCGTCGTCGCCTCGCTGTTCCAGGTAGTCATCGAGCGTCGATATGGCCTGTTCGAAGTGTTTGCCGACCAACTGGATCTGAGCTTTGAGCATCAGGACATCCGGCCTGTCCCGCAGGTATTCGGCGGCAATCTCAGCATAGGTCAGGGCCGTGTCAAACGCTTGCGCCACCACTGCTTTTTGCGCCAGTTCAAGAAAAACCGGCGCGGACTGGGTCCGCTCCCGGCGTCCCATGGCGCGCGCTTTCTTCAAGTCCGCCAAGTGTTTATCGGCACTAGCCCAGGCCGAGCGAATGCGCAGGTAGGCCACGGACAACACCACGATAATGGTAATGGCCAGGGCAACGGCGCCAAACGAAAGCGCCTGAGCCAGACGCTTGCGCCGAGTTCGCTCGATAAGGGCCTGTTTAACGCGTGTCAACAAGCCTAACTGGCTTTGGTCCGGTTGCTTGAGCAAAGAAATGGCCAGGTCGAAGTCGCCCCGCTCAAACGCGCACTGGGCATAGGCTGTGCAGGCTTTGGACAAGCCCCGGACCGCATGCTTGTTTTGCGGCCAGATGCGCACGGCTTCACGATAGCCGTAGAGAGCCTGGGAATATTCAGCGTAATCGCTGCGAGCACGTGCGCGATCGAGGGCCTCTTCGGCGTTGCGCCGCAAAACGCTGCTCTCGGTATGGGTGCGATAAGCACGCAACGCGGTCTGCAAGTGGATGACGGATGCATAGCGCTCACTCGAGTCAGCGGCCATGGCCTTGAGCGCGATCTTGATCAATTCGCCCGTACTTTCATGCGGCTGGATCACGTTATTGGCGGCCTGGGTCAAGGTTTCCCGGACATCTTCGCCGCCGTGTGGTGGCAGTCCGGTGACGATCTCGAACAACAGCGCACCGAGCAGATAAACATCGCTGCAAAAATCAATGCCGGCATCGTCGCCGCGTGCCATTTCAGGCGCCATATAGGCCGGTGTTCCGGCCAACGCGTTCTCGTAGTTGATGGCCTCGGCCATGGCACCTTCGCGTACAGCCACGGCAACGCCCCACTCCATGACCAAAACTTCGCCAAAAGCTCCGAGCATGATGTTATCCGGTTTCAGATTGCGGTGAATAATACCCCTGCTATGGGCAAAAGCCACCGCATCGGCGACTTTCAACAAGACCTCCAGGTTTTCCTGAACGTTCATCTCGTTGATCCGCTCTTTCCAAGGCAACCCCTCAACCTTTTTCATGGTGTAGAAATACTGTCCGTGATCGCTGATCGCCAGGTCGTGTATGGGCACGATGTGGGGATGCTCCAAGCCTCCGGTCACCACGGCTTCGGACAGGAAGTGGAGCCGTAATCCGTTGTCCTCTTTATCGTGCCCGCGAATCATTTTCAGCGCAATCTCACGATCCAGCGTGGTTTGACGGGCATTGAATACGCGCCCCAGGCTGCTTTCCTCCACCACCGTGGATACAACATACTTGATGCCGTTTTTTTGTACATCAACGGCGTCCTGCTCGTACATGACCGTTTCTTCGCGCAAACAGATTCGCTCCACCAGCGAAACAGCGGCCGGATCGGGATGGCGTAGTCCCAGCTTCTGGGTTCTGTCCGGTCCGGCGTCCTTGACCATATTGTCGTTCCAGCGTTCGGAAAGTTGGCTGCTGGTGACGTGCGCATCTTTCTCGCTTTTTACGTATGGCTTACGCTTTTTCTTCATCGCTTGTCCTTTCCGGATAACGAGTTGCGCCGCTTGTCATACCATGTCCAAAAAGATGCAGGCTCCATCCAATCGATTCTTTCGTCAGGTTTGATCTGTTGAAGACTTTTCATGCTACGTAGAACATCCACACCCTTCTCGATTCGATTGGCTTCAAACGCGAAACGTTCCAAAGCCAATGCTTTTAACGGCGTCAAGTCTACAAGACGGGAACAGCTATGAAAGCTGAGCGACTTCAAGCTTTTCATGTCGGCAAGCGGCTCGAGGTCCCTGACGGCGCAATGGGAAACAGACAGCTCCTCCAACTCGAGGCTGTTCAGCACCGACAAATCCTCCAGGTATTTAATATATTTGAGCGTCAACTGCTTTAAAGGCATTCCGCGCAACGGCGATAAATCCATGAGGCTGGAACAGACCGAGATGTTGAGTGAAGTAATGGCCAAACCGCTCAATCCGTCAATATCATTGAGGTGCATACAACTATGCAAATCGACTTTTTTGAGATCGCTGTCGCGCAGCCAGTCAAGGTCTTTGACGGTGCTTCTCGCCAAAGCGATTTCACGCAATGTCGTCTTGGCGCTGAGCGGAGCATAATCTTTGAGCTGCTCGCAATATTGTATCGATAGCAACTCAAGGGGCATATTACGCAAAGTGGAAATGTCCGTCAGCCGGTTGCATTTAATCACCGTCAATGCATTCAGTTTCGCGCCGGCAAGAAATCCAAGGTCCTCGATATGATCGTTTCGGTTGAGCGAGAAAGAGGTCAAGGGCAGCTCGGTCAACGGCGAAAGGTCCTGTATATTCTCCACATCATTTAAAACCAGCGTGGTCAAGGGCATGTCGCGCAACGCCGAAATATCGTTGATTTGCGGGCAACCTTCAATGTGCAAGTGCTGCAACGGCAGCCCTTTCAAAGGCGACAAATCGGTCACGCGTTCGCACTTGTTCAAGATGAGCGAAAGCAAGGGCATTTTGCTGACCGCCCCCAGGTCGGTCAGGTTTTTATTATAGGTCAGCTTTAACTGCACCAAAGGCACACCCGCGAAACAGGTCAGGTTCTCGATGGTCGCGCAATCAGCGATACAGCCAAAAAGTCCGTCGTCCTGGTGGTATAAGGGATTGCGGTGTAATTTGTATCGTTTTTTTATAGCGCTGGAGATGCCGCTGATCAATTTTGCGTCGTTGCTGCTCAGCAGCATGGCCGGCGCCATGGCGCCCTGCTGCATCAGCATGGATGCCAGCGCTTCACGATTTTCCTTGCGTAATTTGGGATTACGCATGTCGACGCATAAGTTGACCATTTTATTGGCGCGTGCGTTTTTTGGGTTGCGTTCCAGGTACGCCTTCAACACAGTTGCGGCCTGTTCGAATTCCTGGCGCGCCAGCAGGATTTGGGCCTTGAGCATCAACGGTTGCGAGGGATCGTCCAGGTACTGGATCGCTAGATCGGCATTGACCTGGGCCGCGGCAAGATTCAGTTCGCCCAAGGCTTTGCGCGCCGCTTTGAGAAAAACCGGCGCGGATCGGGCGCGCTCATGCGCACGCCGGGCCTGTTCGCTTGTGTAATCGGCCAGAGCGCGCGACGCTTTTCCGCGGGCAATGCGAATGCTGAAAAAGGCAACGGAAAGCGCCAGGATGACCAGCGCAGCCATTCCGCAGGCACCGACCTGCAAGATGCGAATGCGTTTGCGCCGCGCCCGCCGGTCGCGCTCCGCCTTGTCAATGCGCTTGAGCATGACAGCATGGTCCGCAACAGCCGGATCCAGCAGCGAGGCGGCCAGGTCGAGATCGCCCCGGGCATAGGCGCATTCGGCGTATTGGCTGACCACCTGGGCTTCGCCGCAGCACGCCCGTTCGTTGTCCGGCCACATGCGCCGGGCCTGGTGAAAAGCGAAAAGAGCTTGGGCATACGCATCGTAATCGCTGTTTTTGTGCGCTTTCTCAAGCATGTCCTCGGCATTGTCGGTCTCCGCAATGCTTTCCTGGTGAGCCTGGTAGTCCCGGATTGCCGCTTTGAACGAGGCAACATCATGGTATCGATTGACGGGTTTGGTCGCCATGGCCTTGCGTGCGATTTTCAGCAATTCCTGTCGCTTGCGCACGAACACTTTACGAATCACGTTGTTGGCGGCCTTGGTCATGAGTTCCGTATTGTCTTTGCCCTGACGCGGCGGGCCGCCGGTCAGGATCTCGAACAGCAGCGCGCCAAGCAAATAGACATCGCTGTGAAAACCGATTTTACGTTCGTCGCCCTTGGCCATTTCCGGGGCCATGTAGGCCGGCGTGCCAGCCAGGGCATTGTGGTAATTGAGCATTTCCGCCATGGCGCCTTCATGCACGCCCACGGCCAACCCCCAGTCCATGACCAATACCTCGCCGTAATCGCCGAGCATCACATTTTGCGGCTTGATGTCGCGATGGATCACGCCGCGGCTATGGGCAAATGTAATGGCGTCCATGACCTTCATCATGATGTCCAGGTTTTGCTCGGTGGTTTTCTTTTTGATGACCTGATCCCAATCCTGTCCGCGCACACACTTCATGGCAAAATAGATCTGTCCGTCTTCGTTGACGGCCACTTCGTGGATTGGCACGATGTTGGGATGCTCCAGCGAGCCAGTGACCAGCACCTCGTTTAGAAAATCGTTGCGCATTTCGCGGTTCTGCTGCAATTCGGGCCGCATCATTTTGAGTGCGATGCGCCGGTTGAGCGAGGTTTGCCCGGCCTCGTAGATCAGGCCCATGCCGCCCTCGCCCAGGCTGGCTTCAAGGATATAGTGGGGCGGAATGCTGGGCGGTTCGTCCTCCGGTTGCCCGACGTGCTGCCGAACAAGCGCGATGCGCTGGGTAACGCTCGCGCGTTCTTGCGCGGCATCCGCGATCGCGCCGTGCTCGATGCGTTTTGAAATGTGCTGCTCGGTTACGAGCAACTGTCCGCTATCGACCACGTCCTGGTCCACGGGTATATGCCCGCTGATCGAAAGCAGATCCTGTGTTTCCTCATCTTTTTCACTCATAATCCACTTTTAATCCACTTTTAATCCACGGTTTTTTGCCTGTTTTCAACTAAAAAATTTTAAAGGTATGCTGTTGTGCTTGTCGAATAAAAAAAGTTGACTTTTAAATATGCCACGCTATTTTTTAAACAATAATGATGGTTGTATTGGACTATTTCATAAAAGGAGTTAGAAAGACGATGATTTTGCGATATATGGACCAAGAAAGCGGCAAAACCAAAATGATACGTTTAAAAACCATCACGCAAGCGCCACCGGTCACCCTGGGTCGGGGTGAAAATGCCAGCGTGGTGATCGATGACGCGCGTTGCTCCAGGATCCATACGGCTATCCGCTACTGGGACGACATCTTCATCATCCGGGATATGAACTCAAGCAACGGTACACTCATCAATGGCGAACAAATCAAAGTGTGTCAACTGGAACCCGGCGACATCATCAAAATCGGCGATACGGAACTGACGTGTTACGCCGAAGAAGGTTCGCGCGGCGATGTGACCATCTCTTGATTGCGGATTGTGGATGGCGGATGGCGGATGGCGGATTCCACTCGCCACTTCAACACGCGACCTCGTCAGGCGACACGACAAACAATATCCAATATCCAACACGGAATATCCAATGTCCACGGAAAGGGAGTCGGACAAGTCGGACTCGTCGGACTTTATGAACTTGCCACACCTGGTTCGGATTTCGGATCGCCGCCACTTGCCACTTGCCACTCGTTGACGCATCATATATGATGGCCTCCTTTGTTTTTGATTTTATGATAGAAAGCGACGGGCAGCGCGATGAGCGAAGCAACCAAATCAGACAACCAAAATCCCTTGGCCTTCAATATTTTGGCCAAACCCATCGGACCGGTCTGCAACCTGGCCTGCAAGTACTGTTATTACCTTGAAAAAGAGAGCCTGTATGGCGATCAGCGCACGTTCCGGATGCAGGACGATGTGCTGGAAACCTATATTCGTCAATACATCGAGGCCCAGGATGTGCCCAGCGTGCAATTCGGCTGGCAGGGCGGTGAGCCGACACTGCTGGGGTTGGACTATTTTCGCAAAATCGTCAAATTGCAGCAGCAATATGCGCAGGGTAAGGAAATCCATAACGCTATTCAGACCAACGGCACCCGGCTCGATGACGAATGGTGCACGTTCCTGACCGATAACCGTTTCCTGGTGGGGTTATCGGTGGATGGCCCGGCACAATTTCATAATTATTTCCGCCAGGACAAGCACGGTCAACCCAGCCATGACCAGGTCATGCACGCCGTGGAACTGCTGCTGAAACACAAAACGGAATTCAATACGCTGACTGTGGTCAATCATCTCAACGCCGACCATCCACGACGCGTCTACCGCTTCCTTAAAGGGTTGGGTACCAAATTTTTCCAATTTATACCTATCGTGGAACGTCTGCCGGATGATGAAGCAGCGGAATTGGGGTTGGCCCACGACATTGCACCGGCGCCGGGCGAGGAAGATCGAGCGGCCGTCACGTCATGGACTGTCCGGCCGGAGCAATTCGGCACATTCCTGTGCCTGATTTTCGATGAGTGGGTGCGCTGCGATGTCGGCGAATATTTTGTCCAGATCTTCGACAGTTCGCTCAGCGCCTGGATGGGTTACCGCGCACCGACCTGTACGTTTTCCGAAACGTGCGGCCAGGCCCTGGTGATTGAACATAACGGCGACCTGTACGCTTGCGATCATTACGTTTACCCGCGCTACCGACTTGGGAACATCATGGAAAAAAGCATGATTGATATGGTGAACTCGCCGCAACAGACCAAATTCGGCAGGGATAAGCGCGATGCCCTGCCCAAATACTGCATGCGCTGTGACGTGCGTTTCATCTGCAACGGCGAATGTCCTAAGCACCGCTTCAGCCGCACGCCGGACGGTGAAAAAGGGCTCAATTACCTGTGCTCAGCCTATAAGAAATTCTTTCACCACATTGACCCTTATATGCGTGAAATGGCACACCTGGTGCACTCCGGACAACCGGCCGCGCTTATCATGGAAAGCCTCAAACGTCTACCCCCTAAAACAACCAAAACCAAAGTCAAGCGCAACGATTCTTGCCCTTGCGGCAGTGGTAAGAAATACAAACATTGTTGCGGAGCATCGAGTTAACGGGTAGCAGGGGATGCCCCTACACGACCCAAAAAAGCACGGTACCGGGCGCGCCGGGCCGTGCTTCCTGGAAAAAGAAAAAAAAGCTTATCAGTCTTTCTGAACCGCGAAGAAGGTGGTCACGCCTCTGGCAACCAGCGTGCCGCGAATACGGTAACGATCTTCCACTACGGAGGTGGCATTTCCCACTTCCGTGCCGTTACGGACCGAAAACGTGAAATGCTCCTGATTCTCGATAAAACCGCTGAGCCGACCGCTGATCAGACCACTGTGAAATTCTCCGGTAACCACTTCACCATTTTGAATGAGCGTCATGTTGATCTCATAACCCGAATCCGACGTACCACGCCAGGTGCCGTTGAGCTGGGCCAGACCGTTCTCATGGTAATCCTCGTCCCCCTCACATCCGCTAAATAAGACCATGCATAAGGGAAGAATCAGAAAACCAACAACTTTCCACATCTTTTTCATAAGCATCCTCTCGGTAATTTAAGTTCAAATTATCTCAACTAATATATAATGCAAGCATCAAGATCATGTAAAGATATTTATGGTTAGATTTTGTTTAAATTTTCACGATGCGATTCTTTTCAACCCTTGTCTGGAAACAATACCATCAGATAAAGGGTTTTGCACAACTTGCCACGCGGAGGCTTTCGTGTTGTCAAGTCCAAATCTTGTACAGCCTGGTAACCAGCCGACTTGGCCGCGGCGCGCAACTGTTCCGTATTTTCTTGCGCGCAAATCACGTACAGGCGTTCGTGGACATTGGTGCGGAGCAGGTCGAGAAGCACGTTGTCGTAGGTCGTGGACGGGTGATTGGTCCAGCCGGGATAGGCGGCATCCAGGTGGATCCAATGGCACAGCGTGGGTGCGGGTCGGTTCATATAATAAACCAGGGACATCGGCGGCCTGGTGTCCGGCCAGGTGTAGATGGGTGCATCGCCGACGCGATTGCTGACAAGCTGGGCCACCTGACGCAAGGGCTCACGAAAGCGGGGATGGCGTGCCTCGACGCCCAGCACCACCAGGTAGAACAGAAAACCGAAAGCCGTACAACCGATAAGAACAAGTTGGTGTTTATACCTGGCCAGCGCAAAAAAACAAACCGCGACAGGCAGCGATACCAGCAGAGCGCAGGGCGCGACCAGGCCCCAGGAGAAGTCAGGCAGGAAAAACGGCGTCAGCCATAGGGCGATCACGACGAGGAGCAGGATGCTCGCATGGGTCCAGCCGACCCAACCCATCCAACGCGGTTTTTCATCCTCGGATTCGCCATCCGAGATCCACAACGCCATCAGCAGCGCCGCGGCGCTCATCAGCGGAAAGGCGTAGCGATCGGTTTTCTCGCGCGGCAAGGAGAGAATCAATAGACCGACGGTCAACCATAGCCAGGCAAAGGCGTAGGGCCGCGCGCGCGCGAAGCCATCACCGAAACAGCGCATGAACAAAGGTTTCATCCAGGCGGCCAGGAACAGAAAGGTCCAGGGGAAGACATGGTAAAGCACGGAAAGATAGTGCCATGGGGGATCGCGTTCAACCACCGGCGAATTGAAACGGCCCACGATCTCCCACCAGTATAGGTTGAAATCGAAACCGAGCGAGCGCACCATGAAAATGGCCCATAAGGCCAGCAACACGATACTGAACAGCCCCACCCCGGTCAAGACGGGCGCCAGCAGCCAGTGTGCACGCTGAAACAGGAGAATGTACACCAGCAGCGGCAGCAACGTCAAGGCCATGCTGACCGGTCCCTTTGCCTGCACCGCGAGGAACAGCCCCAGGATGGCCAGCCACCAGCCGGTCGAATCCCGGCGGAAACCGGGCCGGCCATGGAGCGCCATCCAGCAGCCCAGCATGGTTACAGCCACAAAGGCGGTCAGGCTGGCATCGTGCTGCGCATTGCGCATCTCGAACAAGGCCAGATAAGATGTGGTCCAGATCAGGGCCGCCAGCAGGCCGGTGCGCGCATTGCGCATCAGGGTGCCCATGGCAAAAATGCTGGTCAGCGTGACCAGGCCCAGCAGCGCGCAAACGAGCCGCATGACAGCCATTGGCGCTTGGTCGCCATACAGGATTTTCGCGGGTATGGCGCTCAACCAGAAAGGCAGCAGCGGCTTGAGAATTCGGGGGTTCCCGTTCTGGGTCGGCAGCAACCAGTGACCGTCGCGCACCATTTCCTGGACCACCAGAGCATAGCCCCTTTCCAGGGCGCCGGTCAGGTCGCGATCGGCGAAAGAACCGAGCAGTGCAAAGCCCAGCAGGAGCGCCACGGCCAGGCGCCAGGCCACGCCGGCATGCGTCGACGGTTGAAGGTCCGGGGGCTGTTGCATCATCACATCGATCAAACTCAACGAATCATATAAATCAGCTTGATCGGCTTTTCCTCCCGTTCGATCTCGATCACAACGGCGTTTAGTCTTTCCTTGAGAAACTCGGCAATGAAATACTCGGCCCGGTTCTGGCTGACCATACGAATGGAATTCACCTTGCGCACCACGTCCCCGGTCTGGAGCCCGATATCGTGCAGGAAAGCCTCCTCGCCCACAGGGTCGATGACATACCCCTGAATATGGCGCTGCTCATCGCGCACGGGCCGAAACGTTTCGAACAGGTTCACCAGGCGTTCCGGATTGTCCAGCATTTCATGGTAATACTCCTCGAGCGCGACGCGACGAAACACCCATTGATACTGCCCCTTTTGGATGCCGAACCGGTTGCCGGCATCCTCCTCTTTTTGGTCCGGCGCTTCGCCCTGGGTATCGGCATTCAACGTTCGATCCTGCTGCCACGGATTGGAGAAACTCCAGCGCAGTATCTTTTCCCGACCCTCATGCAGCACAACCACCTTTTCCTGGAAGATCGCGCGGATGGTCATGTCGTTGAGCTGTTCGTTTTCATGCACCATGTATTGCCGGTCCATTTTCAGGTCTTCGATGAACGCGGTGGCGGAGGCATCTTCGTTGGTCACCACGCTCCAGCCGATATAGCGGTAGCGCTTGGTGATGTCGTCGGCCGGCAGCGCGGCAGCGGTTTGTTCGCGCGTCATCACCGCCCAATGGAAATCGGCGCGCAAAGGGTATTCCGGCCATGTAGCAGCCCGGCCTGGACCAGGCGCCCCGTTGAGATCGGACAGGTTGGCATGCAGGGCGCCAACCACCAAGAGCGCCATTGCCGCCAGGCCGGCGTAAAAACACTTTACGCCCCAGATCAAACTTTTTGTAACACGTAACGAAAACATGACAAACGTCCCTTTTTGAGGATAACGAGACAGGCCGCGACGGTAAGCCGGATTCTGTCCCCGCCGAAGCGGTTTCGGTCATTTATCTGGCATCGCGACAAGCGCGGTGCCGTGAGCGATCTACCCGGAGTCTTCATTCGCCGTGGCGAAACGAGACGGGCCGCCTCTCAACTCCCTATTTGATCTTGCTCCGGATGGGGTTTACCCTGCGCCGCTCGTTCTCACGAACAGCCGGTGGTCTCTTACACCGCCTTTTCACCCTTACCTCGCAAAGCGAGGCGGTATATTTTCTGTGGCACTTTCCGTACCTTCCGATATCGCGGAAGGCCACCTGGTTTTCACCGGGTCATCCCGCCCTATGGAGTCCGGACTTTCCTCCGCGGCCGAACCGCGGCGACCGAATGTCGCAACCTGTCTCCTATCCGAAAAGTCTTTTATCCACATAAGGTTCAGGGCAAATATAGCAAGCGGCTGCAAAAAGAGCAAGTTTGAATCTGCTCGGCTTTTTTTACGTCATGGTAGACCTGGGGCGGCAAAACCATGTGACATCCGCCGCAGGTACCGTTCTCTTCGATCGGCACAATGGCGAAATCGCCCCAATGATTGAAAATACGCTCGTACTTTTTAAGCCATCGGTCATCGATTTCCTCTGCCATTTTTTTACGTTCCGCTGCATACTCCTCAATTTCCCCGCCAATCCTGCTCATCCGCTCGTCAAGAAACTGCAATTCTTCATCAACAGCGTCTTTGTTCTCGTTCAGCTCTGTTTGTCGATCATCGATTCTGGCCTTGATCGCCTCGGCCAGCTCCATCGCTTCAATTTCCTTGTCTTCCAATTTGCGGATCTCTTGCTGAAAGCTCTTTATCTCGCGATCGATGGCACGATATTCGACATTGTTCTTGATCTCCATCTGTTGCTTGCGCAATTTTGCGATTTTGTCCTGCCTGGCTTCAACTTCCACTTCGATCTGCTTGCTTTTTGCCGTATTTTTTTTCAGCTCTTCCTCGGCGTCTTCAATAACTTTCCGCGTTGAATCCAGTTGCGCCTCTATCTCCTTTTTCCGGGCCGGGATATCCTTGGATTCCCGCTGCAATTGAGCCAGGCGACGATCCCGATCCTGCAAAATCAGCATCTTTTCCAGCGCTTCTATCACGTTGTACTCCTTCTCTTCAACCGAACTAAATGCGGCAGCATAGAGATAAGCGCTGGGCAAGTCAAGGGCTCGTGATACATTTTATTTGCAGGCACAGCCGCAAACTAGACAATTTTCAACATCCAACAAGGAATATTCAATATCCAAAAGAACACCTGCTAGGCAACACCTGTCACTTGCCACCTCATTTTGGATTGCGGATTCCTCTCGCTGCCCGGCATTTGCCGCTCGCCATTTTTTTACCCGCGATATGCTGGACGAGAGGCCATTCTTTTGGTAAAGTACTAGGTTGAGTTATGTTAAGTCAGTTATGAGTGAACCTTTTAACATTTTAATGGTCGAAGACGACGCAGGTCATGTTGCATTGGTCAGGCGCTCGTTCGAACATGCCCATCAACAGGTGCATCTGACCGTAGCTCCAACCCTCAGTGAAGCGCGCGCTTATCTTGCCGAACATACGCCGGCGCTAATTATCACCGATTGGCTGTTGCCCGATGGCAATGGTTCGGCATTGCTGGCAGACTGCGGGGACGATCTTTGCCCAGTGATTGTCATGACCAGTTACGGCGACGAAAAGCTGGCGGTCGAAGCCATGAAGGCGGGTGCGCTGGATTATATCGTCAAATCCGGGGCCACCATGCTGGACATGCCCCACATTGTTTCGCGCGCTTTACGCGGATGGGAAAACCTGTGCGAACGTAAACGGTTCGAGCAAGCACTGATCGTGAGCGAGAACAAGTACCGCAACGTGGTCGAAAATATCAAAGAGGTGATCTTTCAAACCGATGAGCAGGATTGCTGGACCCTGCTCAACCCGGCGTGGCGCGAAATGACCGGTTTTTCGAGCGACGAATGCCTGGGGCGGCCTTACTGGGAGTATATTCTGCCTGCGGACCGTCTCATCGACCGCGATCAGATCGCAAAACTCAAAGCCGGCGAGGCGTTGTTCTGCAAATATGAGGTGCGCTATATGACGTGCGAGGGCGGGTTTCTCTGGATGGAAACCCATGTACGCCTGGCGCGGAATGAAAACAGTGCCGCGCAGGGACTAATCGGCACACTGGTTGACCGCACCGTGCGCAAACTCGTGGAAGAACAGCTCAACGAAACCAATCGAAAATTATCCGATGCGTTGCGCGATCTCAAATCCAAGGAACAGCAAATCATCCGTCAGGAACGCTTGCGTGCGCTGGGTCAGATGGCTGGCGGCGTAGCCCACGATTTTAACAATGCCCTGCAGCCGATCATGCTCGCAGCCGGCATGCTGAAAAACGATCCGCTCGTGCTGAACGACAAGGATGCCTTTCAAACCTATGTGCGGGTAATCCTCAAATCGGCCAAAGAAGCTTCTGGCACGGTCAACCGCCTGGTGCGCTTTTTCCGGCCCAACCAGAACCAGGATATGTCTGCGGTCGATCTGGGCGCTCTGATCCGCGACGTGGTCGACATCACCAAGCCCAAGTGGAAAGACGAGGCCCAATCCCAGGGATGCACGATCGAGATTAAGCAGGAACTGTGCGACGCCTGCTACACCATGGCCCAGCGGGACGAACTGAGCGAAGTATTGATCAACCTGATTTTCAACGCCATCGAGGCCATGCCCTGCGACGGCAGCGTAACCTTGCGCCTGTACACGGATGGCGACTGGGCGGTCATGGAGGTGAGCGATAACGGCATGGGCATGTCGGAAAAAGATCGGCTGAGTTGCCTGGAGCCTTTCTACACCACCAAGATCAAACGCGGGTCAGGCCTGGGGTTGTCCATTGTCTATGGCGTGATCAAGGGCCATGACGGCGATTTGGACATCGAGAGCATGGAGGGCAAGGGAACGACGGTCCGCATCCGGCTGCATCGCATTGTCGATCTGGCCGACGCCGTAGCCCAACAACACGTGGCCCTGGAAACCCGCCCTGTCGGTGCCTTCCGCATCCTGGTGGTCGACGACGAACCCGCGCTGCGCGAAATGCTCTCCTATGCGCTGAGCATGTTCGGACACCAGGTCGTCACCGCATCCTGTGGCGCAGAAGGTCTGGACTATTACTGTCAGGGTCGCTATGATGTGGTCATCACCGACCAGGCCATGCCCGGCATGCCCGGCGACCAACTAGCGTGCAAAATCCGCGAGGTCAATCCCAAGCAGGTCATTGTCATGTTGACCGGTTTCGGCGACCTGATGCAGTCCGAGGATCATATTCCCGAACATGTAGACGTATTGCTGTCCAAACCGATCACTCCGCACAAATTGAACCAGGTCATTGGGGAAATCGTTCAGCAAAAGAATAAGGAAATCGATACGTGGAATCGATAACGCATAACCCCCATTCCCAAGACGCTGTCGAACGACCGGACCCATTTCGCCAGAGCGGAATCTGGTTTAAAGAGCTTTTTCAACGTTCGCGCGACGCATACCTGTTGCTCGATCAAAACAGCGTTATAGATTGCAATCAAGCAACTTTACGCTTGATGCGGATGGACAAAGCAGAGCTGGTTGGATGCAATCCCTGGGATTTCTCGCCGGCGGAACAGCGCGACGGTCAACCATCCTGCGACAGATTTCGGGATTACAAGGCGCAGGCCTTGGAAAGCGGTAGCCATTGTTTCGAATGGCGATTCAACCGCAAAAATAGCGACGATGCGTTGCCTGTCGAAATCACGCTGACCGCGCTGCCCGATCCCGAGGGACGTCTTTTCCATGCGCTGCTTCGCGACATGACCGCCCAGCGTCAGATGGAAGAGGTGCTGGCGCGGCGCGAGGCCGTGCTCGAAGCCGTGATCTATGCTTCGGAACGGTTCCTGCACGCCGAATCCTGGGAACTGTGCATTCGTGATGTACTGGAACGGCTGGGCCGCTCCATCCAGGCATCCCAAGCCTATCTGGTGGGCCAGTGGGAACTGGACAACACATCCTGGAACAACTGCCCCGGATTCATTTGGGTCGACGACCAGATGGAAAAGAAATGCGCAATCCTTTTCGATACCGGTCTGTTTACCCGCTGGGAACCGATCCTGCGCCAGCATGAAAGCCTGCAACTGCACACCCGCGACTTCTCCAACATGGACCGCGAACGGCTCGAACGCCTGCAGATTAAATCCGTACTCCTGGTCCCGGTTTTCGTGGAAGACGAATGCTGGGGTTACCTGGGCTTTCATCACGCCCTTGAAGAACGCCAATGGACCGTGATCGAACGCGATGCGCTGGAAATGGCGGCAGACATGATGGGCAATACCATTGCGTTCAAATTGAACGAAAAAGCGTTGCGCGAAAGCCAGAAATCGTTGCACAAGCTCAACGACGAACTCGAGGAGCGTGTGCGTCAACGCACCCATGCGTTGCACGATGAAATACGCGAACGGCGCCAGGCACAAAGCGTTAACGAACAGTTGATCCAAGAGCTGGAAACCAAAAACAGCGAGATGGAGCGGTTCGTCTACACCGTGTCCCATGACCTGAAAAGCCCGCTGGTTACGGTCAAAGGTTTTATCCAGGTGCTGAAAAAGGACATAGCCGAAAAAAAATTGGGCAGCATCGACGACAGCCTTGACCAGATTTTGTTTGCGGCGAACAAGATGCACCAACTGCTGGACGACCTGCTCAACTTGTCGCGCGCGAGCACGACCGTTATTACCGAACACGAAGTGCCTTTTGACGAAGTGGTCGAGGAAGCGCTTAAGTTGCTGGAAGGCCGCATCAAGCAGCACAACGTCAAGATCGACGTGGCCAGCGGCATGCCGGGCATCATCGGCGATCGTCAGCGCCTGGTACAGTTGGTGCAGAACCTGGTCGACAATGCCGTCAAGTTCATGGGCAACCAGCAGCACCCTCACGTGGCTGTCGGTTGCGAAATCGAAGGCGACGAGCCGATCTTTTTCGTTGAGGACAACGGTCGCGGCATCCCACCCAAGAAACGCGAAGAAATTTTCGATGTGTTCCACAAATTGGAACCCGCCAGTGAAGGTTCCGGCGTAGGCTTGGCCATTGTCAAACGCATCATCGACCAACACGGCGGTCGCATCTGGATCGAATCCAAGCCCAAGCATCCGGGGGTTACGTTCAAGTTTATGATTTAACCACCGCTGACACCGATGAACACACACCGATAAGGAAGAACAGTTTTCTCCTGTTTAAATATCGGTGTTCAGCGATGTAATCGGTGGTTGTCTTTTTTCTCCAGAATACTTCGCCACCCTATTGTGGTTACAAATCTACCGTGTCGTGCTGGATATTGAATTTCTCTCAGCCGGCCAACCCATCCAACGCCTCGGCCAAATCGACAAGGGTCGTGCGGACACGATGGTATTCGGATGGCTTGTTGCGCAAATTCCATAAACGAGTGATGTCGACTTCCTGTTGGCGCCAGGCATCGGCGACCTCGCCCAAGGTGAAGGGCAGATTCGGCGTCGGACGCCCCGCCGCTTTGATCAGCGTCAGTTCGCTGGCCAGCGTGTTCATGGCCGCGCGTGCACCGGCAAGGTGTTCCTGGAACGCCAATGGATCGTCAGGTTTGGCCGCACGCATGATATCGGCTAGGTCGTGGCGCAGCTTATCCAGATCATGCCAGGCTTTGAGCAATTCCCAGGGATTGCGTTTCAGGATGCTGTCCGGGATGCGCGTTTCCGCATGGCGCCACTCGGGCGGAATGTCTGTACTTGAATCGAGCCACATGACCAAGTCGCCCCAGCCTCTATCGGCACAGGCACCCATGCGACGCAGCAATTGACCGGAAAGCCCGGACACATCGCCTAACTCGACCCGGCTGAACGCCTGGTCAAACCCGGTGAAATCCTCGTTGTACAAGGGCTTCAGGTTCCAGGCCGCCGCAGCGCCAAGCGCCATGCCGTGATAGGAATTGGCCAGGAAATTGATATGGCCGAAGTCGCCCCAGTCCGTATTCAGCAACCCTTGCGCCCCGTATTCAAGGCCTTCCCGGGCAAAACGCACGATGTTGAGCGAGGCTGCGTCAATATTATTGAACCAGCGCGACCAGCCATGCACGCCCGGGCAGACGTAAAACGAAAGCCCGGCATCCCGGAAGACCCGGCTGGTATCCGGCGGCAGTTCAGGCTGGTAGCACCAGTTCAGGGTGATGCCGTCCTTGGGCGCCTCATCAATCAGCTCGGGATGGTGCAGCATGATGTCGCCCCAGTACATGGGTATGCGCTGGTGGTCGCGAACGAGGTCCATGATCTTTTTGAGGAAATCCATGTACAGGCGGCCGGTCCCGTTTTCATTGGCTGCCTGTTGGTTACGGCCCTTGCCTAGATCAAAGGTTTCGTCGCAACAGATGTTGAATTTATCCGAGGAAAAGAGCGGCGCGTATTCGTCGATCATGGTTTTCACTAATTCCAGCGATCTCGGATTGGCGCAATCCAGCGTGTAGTGCAATTGCCGGTCGCGGAAAGAGAAGGGGGTTCGCGCAGCCCGGATCGGTAACTCGTTGAGCGCTTCGTTGCGATGGGTGCGCAGAATCATGTAGCAATGGCCGAACGTGCTCAGCGAAGGTGCCAGCTCGATGTGGTGGCGCCGGCAATGCTGGTCAAGGCGCAGGATTTCTTCGTGGGTCAACGGATCGACGCCGGCCCAGATCTCGGGATTGCGCGAAAAGGCAAACGTATGCTCCATGTAGAGTTGGAGCTGGTTGATCTTGTAATGCGCGAGTTTCTCGACCAGGGCCATGAGCGTGGCCAGACTCGGCACCTTGCCGCGAGTGATGTCATGGTAGAAGCCGCGCACGGCCATGGCCGGTTCATCGCGCACGCGCAGGCGCGGCAGGAAAGCGCCGTATTGACGGATCGCCTGGCGCAGGGTCTGGGCGGCATAGTAGAGTCCGGCATCGTCGTGGCCTTCCAGCAGGATGTTCCTCGATGAAATGTTGAGCGTATAGGCCTCAGCCGGTGTGGCCTGCACCTTGGACAAGACAATGCCTTCGGCGCTGGCCGAATCGTGGGTGCGTTTGATGCAGGGCCGGAATCCGCAGCATTCCTCGATTTCATCGGCCAACTGGGTGGCCGGCAACAAAGCGGCATCGCCTCCTGATTGAAGTAACACGATGGCCGTTGACGGCGTCAATTCAAGACGATCGTTAAGCATGGCGGTTTCCTTGGGTTTGGGTAACAGATCCATAGCATACCTTTCCTTGCGCGACATCACATCGCTTTAATTGTACAATGCGCCTTAAAATCGTCACGTTTAATCTAAACCCACACGCGAGAGCGGTAAAGGTTTATCTCAGGGATTCGAATGCAAGGAAGCAGGGAGCAGGGAGAAGGGAGAAGGGAGGGAGGCAGGGGCAGAGAAAGGGGAAGAAAACTGACAATCAAAATCTAATCCAACACGGAATATCCAATGTCCACGCGTCCAGGTTGAAGGTCAGCGACGACACTCGACTCCGGCCACGCGTCACCCGGTAAGGGTTGCTTTCCGGCGTTCAGGCTCCAGCCTACGCTGGATTTCATGGGCCTATTTTTATATATTCCACGCCAAAGATCGTCGCGTTGAGGTTGGCCAGGTCCAACATGCAATTCAGGTGCAGAGGATCGGGTTGCTCGATCGCGTTTTTCAGCGTGTAGTCTTCAAGCTTGCCAAGGCTGATCGCTTTGTAGGCCGCATTTTGTTCCGCTGCCTTGGCTGGCTTTTCCACCAGCCAGCGGCTGGCCAGACGCTGCTTGTTGCGCAAGGTGTGCGCTTCGAAAATGCGCAGGCCTTCCGGGGTGCGTCCGACCTGGCTGATGAACTCGAGGTGCTCGGCAACGCCATTCTGGATATTGGTTGGGATGGCAGCAGTTTCAGCGGTCAGTGGCCAGGTCGTGTCCGGCTGGTACGGGACCAGGTCGGCCAGGGTTACGGCAAAAAGATGGCTGCCCGGTTTCAGTTCCAGGTGGGTGTAGAAACGCAGGGCCAGGCTGGTCGCCAGCACGGGCAGGGCTTCATAGCGAACTTGCGTGCCAGCGACGGCATCCGCTATATGACGACCCTCCCAGCGTTCGTTGTTATGGGTCACGTGAATGGGTATGACCTGGGATTTGCCGGCTATTGCGTGTAGGTTGCCGATGAAAGTCTGGGCGCGCTCGCTGGGTGGCAGCGCCGCCAGGTTCGCGATGTGCGCGGCCATGGCCCATGACCCGGTTTCATAAGCCTTGACAGCCTGGTTGAAGAATACGCCGCCATACAACGGGGAAAAAGCGTGCCCATCCGACGGCAGGCGCAAGGGTGCACGGTCAACGCCCGCGCACAAAACCTGTCCCGCATGCAGGATCAGGGGCGGAGCATTGGTCTGTAGACTTACCAAAAAATAGCCTTCTAATACATCGATCCGTGTATAAGGACGTTCATCCTCAATAATCGTCAACCGACAGCGCACGTCCCGGCCGCGTGCAACCAGGTGCGGTGTGGCCAGCGCCAACTCGTGTTCGCGCCCGACCTCAACCTCGGCCACGCCCCGCACCAGATGGGTCGGCTGCCGCTCTT
>CAZOLK010000040.1:0-31265 GCA_964580325.1 uncultured Verrucomicrobiota bacterium
GCGAGGGATTGATCGAACAGACCAACGCCGACATCACGCCGCAATTGACCGAAAAGGGGCGCGGCGAAGCAGCGCACATCATGCGCTCGCACCAGTTGTGGGAAGGTCACTTTATAAGTGACGGCATGTCGCCTAAGGAAGCGCACCAGGCAGCCGAAAAACTGGAGCACCTCCATGACCGTCGCGTTCTGGACCGGTTCGACGACGAACTGAACCACCCCGTGGCCGACCAGGAAGGCTTGCCGATCCCAGGCGAAACCAGCGACCTCGATCCCGCCCACCCAGTGCTGCAATTGAGCCTGATGCGTTCGGGCGACCGAGGCGCGGTCTTCGCCTGCCAGACCGATTGGCCCCAAGGTCTGGAAAAAGGCGCGCTTTTCACCCTTGGCCCACGCAAACCGGATACCTGGCGTCTGCTGCTCGAAAAAGGCGGCGATGTGACCGTGGACCATGAAACCGCCGACAAGCTGATCGTTCTGCGGAAATAGCGCGATAAACTAGCAAAATCACTGCTCGCGATTAAACAGTTGCCGTCCATCACCAGTTTGAGTGCTTTTGACTCATTTGTCGATCTCCTCGTACTCGGCCCCCTACTCGACCGTGTCTTATCTGTAATCTGTTCGTATGCTTTTGCTCAATGTCCCCCCCCCCCCTGCTGAGATTAAAACTCCAAGAATGTATCTTATTGACCCCGCTCAGCATAAATAGGTCACTGCGAGACATTGCTTTCACCATTTAATGTTATACATTTAACGAGAAATACCATGCAACTGAATGACACGAGCAGTAAGATGACGATACACTTGACGGATTTGATTGCCATGCGGCAGACTTTCCAGGACAACCGGATCGACGACCCGGCGCAGGTGGTTGGCGAGCAAATGCGTATATTCCGTTTCACGCCCCGCGAAAACATTGCGCTGGCCGTAGGCAGCCGCGGGATCCGGCATCTTGCGGTCATGGTCAAAGCCATGGTTGACGCCGTACGGGATGCTGGCGCGGTTCCTTTTATCGTGCCGGCCATGGGCAGCCATGGCGGTGCCACGGCAGAGGGGCAGGCCAATGTGTTGCGCAGCTACGGCATTGACGACGATGCCATGGGCGCACCTATCCGATCATCCATGGATACCGTCGAACTGCCGGTCGGTGATCGGCCGTTCAAAACATACATGGATCGCCACGCCTGGGAAGCGGACGGCGTTATCCTGATCAATCGCGTCAAACCGCACACCGATTTCCATGACACCTACGAAAGCGGCCTGGTCAAAATGGCTGTCATCGGGCTGGGTAAACATCGGCAGGCGCTGGAAATCCATCGCTTCGGCATTCCGGGACTGGCGCACCACCTGCCGGAATGCGCCAGCGTCGTGCTGGCAACCGGAAAAGTGCGCGGCGGCGTGGCCATTGTCGAAAACGCCTATGACCAACCCTGCATCATCGAGGCTCTGCCCGCCAACCGGATCATGGAACGCGAACCGCGACTGCTGGACCTGGCCCGAGAACGCATGCCGCGCCTGCCCGTGGATACCTGCGATGTCCTGGTAGTCGACCGCATAGGCAAAGACATCAGCGGCGTGGGCATGGATCCCAATATCATCGGCCGGCTCCGCATCCCGGGTCAACCCGAGCCGGCAACGCCGCGGATCAAGGCCATCCTGGCCCTTGACCTGAGCGTCGCGTCCCATGGCAACGCCATCGGCATGGGCCTGGCCGACGTGATCACGCGCCGCTTCCAGCGGAAAATCGATTTTAACGCCACCTATGAAAACGCCATTACCAGCACGTTTCTGGAACGGGTAAAAATGCCGCTGGTCGCTGAAGACGACGAACAGGGCCTGCGCATCGCCCTGCGTACCTGCGGCGTGATCGAACCCGGACGCGAACGGATTATACGTATCGGCGACACGTTGAATCTTGCCGAATTGCACGTTTCACCAGCCTTGCGGGAAGAGCTGGCCGGCAGCGACGCTATCATCTGAACAGGAGCAAGAAAACCATGCACGAGCGTAACATCAAACTACAGCAACATATCCACGACCTGCTCAATGCGGGCGTGCGCAGAACCACATTTTACCCCCTGATCGCCGAATCGCTGACCAAAACCCATGGCCAACCGCGACCCATAAGGCGCGCAAAAGCATTTGCCCATCTGTTGGACCGGGTGGAACAGGTGGTCCATCCCCACGAACTGCTGGCCGGCTCGATCCTGGGCATGTGGCCGCTGGCACAGAATCTGCCCAACATGGACGAGCGGATGAACCAGGCGCGCCAGGCCGTGGCCGATTATCGCCAGGCCGTGGAAGCGGGACGCCACGACCGCGTCGGACAGCGCTGGGCTATCATGGGCCGCGATCATTACAACAACAACATCGACTTCCTCGACCTGCAGCACGTAGCCCAGGTCATAACCGGCGAGCAGAACGAAACGGCCCCCCTGCCCTACAGCGAGATTTATCGCGTGCTGGAACTGCACTTTTCCTTTTTTTATGAAGACGAAATGCGCGAAATCGACGCGCTGCCCTGGTTTGCGTCCAATCACCTGCATCTCAACTTTGCCAAAGGCCTGCGCTTGGGGTTGGGCGGCATCCGCAACCAGATCCTTGCATTGCGCGAGAAAGCCGCCAATGAAAACCAACGCATCTTTTACGATTCGACGCTGATCGCAACGGAAGCCGCGATCCGCTTCATTCAGCGCTACGCCCTGACCTTGCAGCAAAAAGCGGCGCACGCAAACAACGAGCGCGCAAAAGAACTGCTGCGCATGGCCGCAATTTGCGAACTGATCGCCGAACATGCGCCGCTGCATTTCCACGAGGCCATTCAACTGACCTGGATGCTGCACATCATCAGCAACATCGGCGGCGGTTCCGCCATGTCGTTCGCCCGTTTCGATCAATATCTTTATCCTTTCTATCGCCACGATCTTGAAGCCGGCCTGATCGCCCGCGAACACGCCAAGCTGTTGACCGAATGCGTCTGGCTCAAGGTGAACGAGCCCAAAATGCGGACCGTGCAAAGCCTCTGCCTGTCCGGCATAACGCCAGAGGGGCGCGACGGGACCAATCTCTATACCTACATCTGTGTCGAAGTGGCGGGCGAAGCCGGCGAACCCTATCCCAACACATGCGTGCGCGTACATGCCGAAACGCCCGAACCGCTCTGGGACAGCATGGTCAACGCCATCATGGCCGGCTGCGGGCAACCCATGCTGTTCAACGACGACGACATGCTGCCCGGGCTGGTCCGTCAGGGCTATCCGGAGCATGATGCGCGCGAATACTACCCCATGGGCTGCGTCGAAATCATGCTCTCGGGCACCATGCCGACCTACCGCGGCGCAGGTGGCATCGGCCTGGTGACCATGATCGAACGCGTACTCAACAACGGCGCTGCCGCCGAAGACACCGCCGACACACCGATCCTAGCCACCGGCGAACTCGATCGATTCGTTTCGTTCGAAGCCTTTCTGGACGCCATCCTGGCCCAACTGCGCTTCCACATCAACCACCTGATGGACAAGTGCGAGGCCGGCCTGGTCAACGAATCCTCGCCGTATTACGATCCTTTTGCCTCCGCACTGGTCGACGATTGCCTGGAGAACGGCCGTGACATCTGCCAGGGCGGCGCGCGCTATCCGCGCTCCTTCGTAATTAACGCCACCACGCTGGGTACCACCGCCGACTCCCTTGCCGCCATCAAGCGGTTTGTCTACGACGAAGCCAAATTCAGCTTGTGCGAATTGAAAACGCTGCTGGCCGAAAACTTCGCAAACCACGAACCGATCCGGATGCTGCTGGCCAACCAAACGCCGGCCTTTGGCAACGACATCGCCGAAACCGACGAACTGGCCCGGCTGATCTATAACGCCTTTGCCGACACCATCCTTGCCTACCGTTCGCAAAACAGGGCCATTTACGCGCCCCAGATGTTCAGCTATCACGGCCATGTGCGCGGCGGTGAAGTAACGCCGGCAACACCCAACGGACGCCAAGCCGCCACCACGCTGAGCAACGGAATCGGCCCGTCCCAGGGCCATGACCGCCACGGACCGACCGCGCTGATCAACTCGATCACGCGCCTGGACTACTCCAAGCTGACCGGCGGCTGCGCGCTGAACATTAAAATGAACCCCGGCTTTGTCGCCGGCCCGGAAGGTCACGCCCGGCTCAAGGCGCTGCTGCAAACCTATATCCGCCAAGGCGGTCTGCAGGTGCAGGTCAATATGGTAGACCGGAAGGTGCTGCGCAAAGCCCAGCAGAATCCAGAGCAATACGGCCATGTCGTTGTCCGCGTGGGCGGATTCTGCGAATACTTCGTCAACCTCGACTGCAAACTGCAGGACGAGATCATCTCGCGCACAGCCCAGGTCGCCTAGACCCCCGACGCAGCATTCGGACTTGACTTACGGATAACAGTCTGATACTCAGCAATCGCATGATCACCACAAGACGCATTGTGTGGAGAGCATCTGTTCTCATCAGACCGGCAGTACCATGAAAAAGCCCCTTTTTTACGCGCTGCTTTTCATGACGCCCAGCCTGTGCCTGCTGACGGCGTTCCTTATCGTGCACACCCTCAAGCCGCGCAGCGCCGCAAAACCAAACCTCGTTCTCATTCTCGTGGACGACATGGGTTATGCGGACCTTGGCGCCAACGGCTGCACCGACATTCCAACCCCCCACATGGACCGCATCGCGCACGGCGGCGTGCGGTTCACGGATGCCTATGCCAACGGTTCCTATTGCGCACCCACGCGCGCCGCGCTAATGAGCGGCTGCTACCAGCACCGGTTCGGCAACGACGACCTGCCCCGTGTTTCAGGCCCGCTGTTCAGAGGGCTCCGGACCTTGCCTGAACGCTTGCGAGAGCACGGCTACCATACGGCCATGATCGGCAAGTGGCACCTCGGTGAAGGTAAGGGGCACACCCCTCTGGACCGCGGATTCGACGAGTTTTATGGCTTTTACGGCGGCGGTCACTACTATTTCCCAAATCTGCGGGGCAAGAATACGTACAGCGCACCACTGTACCGCGACCGGACCGTGGTCGAGGAAGCACGCTACCTGACGTACGCATTTGGAGTGGAAGCCTCTGCATTCCTCGAGCGGCAGCGCAACAGTCGGCAGCCGTTTTTCCTGTATCTGGCTTTCAACGCGGTGCACACACCCCTGCAGGCCCCACCCGACCTGTTGCGAAAATTCGAGCACATCCAGGACAAGCAGCGTCGGTTCTACGCCGCCATGACAAGCGCCCTGGACACCATGATCGGCTTGGTGCTGGACAAACTGGAGGACACTGGTCAACGCGAGAACACTTTCGTGGTTTTTCACAACGACAATGGTGGGCCGACCACGCGCAACGCGGTGAACGGTTCACGAAATACGCCGCTGCGTGGATCCAAGTGCGAGACCTTCGAGGGGGGGGTGCGTGTCGCCACCTTCATGCAGTGGCCTGGCAAGATCGAGGCGGGTTCCACCTACACCCGACCGGTGATGACGTTCGATATCACGGCCACTCTCTTGGCCGCCGCGGGAGCGGACACTTTACGGCTGGACGGTGTGAATCTGCTTCCCCACATCCTCGGGCAAACCGAGGGCGCGCCCCACAAAACCCTTTTCTGGCGCAACGGCGCCACGGGCAACAACAACTGCGCCATGCGACAAGGGCCGTGGAAGTACGTCCGTTCGACAGAGGACGGCATGTGGCCGGACCCCGGTCAAAGGCCGGCCTCCAACATGCTCTTCAACCTCAAACAGGACATCGCCGAACAACGCGACCTGAGCCGAGTTCACCCCGAAAAACTCGAGTCCATGATAAACATGTACCAGCACTGGAGCGATGAGATGGACGCCTGCAGCCGGCGTCACCGCCATCCTGAAAGCGAATGAAACCCATGCGAAAGCAAGAGAAACAACCATGAACAAGCACGTATCCAAAGGTGCACTGGACGCGCAGTACGCCAGCCTGAGACAGAAAAAGGGATCACTGCGGTTCCGCCTGCACGTACGGGCTGCGATGGTGGTCCACACCATACGCACTCACGCGCCCCAAGCGCCCGTGCGGCTCCTGGACCTGGGGTGCGCCGAAGGCCGCACACTGCGCGCCATTTCCGGGCGGCTGCCGTTGTGCAAGTGCGTGGGCGTCGAGTATTCCAGCGAGCTGCTGGAAACAGCGGGAGCACTGCCTGATCATATCACGCTCATGCAAGGCGACGCTACCTGTTTGCCCAGGGCGATCGAAGCATCCTCCTTCGACGTGGTCTCGGCCCTGGCCCTGCTCGAACACCTGAAAGAGCCGGAAAAGGCGGTCCGCGAAGCCTACAAAGTGCTGAAACCGGGTGGGTTCTTGGTTGCCTCAAGCCCTGTGCCTGCATGGGACCACGTTTCCCACAAGCTAGGGCTGCTCAAGGAGGATCACCACGAGGTTGACATGACAAAAGCGAAAATGCAGGCTCTGCTCTGTAACGGCGGATTCGAGCGGTTGGCCTATCGAAAATTTATGTGGGCGCCGATCGCCTTTCTGCCCTACCTTCGCATACCTGTGTCCCCTTCGTTTTCGGTGCAGGCCGACCTATGGATTGAAAAATTGAAGCTATTCAACGCATTGTTTGTGAACCAGGTGGTGGTTGGCGGCAAGCCGCGCGCTGCGTCCTGAACCTGAAAGAGAGAAACACGGCCTGGGACGCCAGCCCTAACAGCAGGATGTGGATCAAGGGCAAGGCCCGTAAGCCCAGTGCGAATTTGTCAGTCCCGCCCCTAAAGACCAAGCGGCAAAAAGCCAAAAGCAAAGAAAACAGACCAACCACCAGGTTAAACGGACTACGTAAAGCGACATCCGCCAGGTTAACGCAATCCGTAAAGAGAGCGCCCCCTGTCGGCCCGTTGTAGATGAAGGCCGACCAACCACATCGCCTGAAACCAAGATCGCAGGGGTTTGCCCACCCCCTTTATTTACCATATTCCGGATTCTTTAGCCATGCGTATCAGTTCGCTGGAGGCTAATTCGACTTGCTCTTGAATCTCAGTAATAGGCGGAATTCTGGCGATAGCCAGAGCCTTAGTCAGATCTTGTTCGGACAAGTGGGCTTGGTTGACAATAAAACAAGCATCGCGCAAATCGATGGGATCATAGCGCATCAATTTACTTAGTAATAAATCCAAGTCAGACAGGCGATAAATGGTTAGGCGTTTCCAGGCGCCTGGTATCCGCACTCTATGTGCAAACCAATCAGGCGTTAAAACAACCTGCTCCTCACCAAAGAAATGAGAGAAATAAAGCCCCTGGTTTTCCAATGCTTTGTTTGTTTCATTCAGCGCGTCCCAGAAATTGGTTGTCGCGAGTTTTTGTTCGGCCTCATCATGTGATAGCACAGCATCTACGTCTAGGCTCAATCCAAATTCATCCAGTGCGTTCTTAAATCCAAGCGCCAGGGCCGCTCTTCCGTAAAGCGTGATATCGACGGGTTGCGCGAGTTTACTGTCCAGCATATTCAATATTTGTTCGGCATTGGTCATGTAACTAAGCGCCATCCTATAGCGTTAACATGGGATGATGACATAATGGGTTCAGCCAGGCGGGTCCAATGCAGCAGTGGCTTGCTTAAAGGGCGTTCCTTTACCAGCGCATCGGCAATTTTTTGCCATATAACATGCTGCGGTTCAACCCTCAGGGCTTGCCTCGCCAATTCGGCGAGTATGGGATTCGTCCGCTCGCGACAAGAAAGAAACAGGAGCCGGCGCAGATCAATACAGCCACGGGTAATGATTTGAGCGGGCAAGCGTAACATCTGAGGAAAGTCAAGGCACTGCAGCAGGCTCATGCCAATCACCAATTCCTCGTTGGGCAGCACATTTTCAGTTGGAGCCTTGAACGCTTTCCAGTTGTCCAAGCTGCGCACGATGATGCGGTAACCGCGTTGGTTGGCAACATCCACCATCCATTCCTCCAATACAATAGCGTCCATAGACGGATATTCATGCATCAAACGCGACAGTAAAAGGCGCAAAAGCGAAAAATGAAAAGTTTTTCCCAAACGCTTTGCCAACATCTCGGCGTTATTTAAATATGCTCTCGGTTTCATGCCACGTATAATTGATAAGAATTAACTTTTTTCATAAAAACAAAAATCCGATCGCTTTCGGCCCTACCTTCGCATACCTGTGTCCCCCTCGTTTTCGGTGCGGCAAGCCGCGCGCTGCGTCCTGAACCTGAACGCGAGAAACATGGCCTGGGACGCCAGCCCTATCAGCAGGATGTGGATCAAGGTCAAGGCCCGTAAGCCCAGTGCGAATTTGACAGCGTCCTGTTCAGGACAACCTGCGAGCACGAGTAGGGCCGTCCAACTGATCTCCATGACGCCCAGCCCGCCCGGTGTGAAGGCCAGCATGAAACTGAGCTGCGCCAGCGAAATCGTCAGCAGGAACAAGGCGCTGTCCAACTCCAGGCTCAGCGCCCAAGCCAGGACGCGTAAACGAAGCACAGTGAAACCGACCTTGACGAGACTACACCCAAGGATGGTGCCAAGCACGCCCACTGGGACGCCTTGCGATGGCCAAACCACCTTGCGCAGCCAGGGCAGTTTCTCCAAGTATCGCCCTATTCCATCCGTTCGCACAACCTGCCCGCGCCGCAACGTGCACACGGCCAGCATCACCCCCACGCACGCGACACCGAGACTGCAGGCCCAGGCTTTGGACAGCAGACCGAACCAGAAGAGCAGCGAGGGAACCAGCAGCAGACCGCTCACGATCAAATCAGCCAGGCGGTCCAGCAACACGCTGATGCCAGCGGCGGCCAACGGAATTACACCGCGCTTGGAGGCCATCAGTGTCCGCAGCCCCAAGTCGGACAGATCCTTGGGAATGATGTACCCCAGCACACGGCTGATGACTAGGTAGTGAAACAGCAGGCCAAAGGAAGACGCCCCGAGTTCACAGAACATGCGCAGGATGAAAAACCACCGCAACGCATTGGCGCCCAGCAACCCGAGCGTGGCAAGAGCGGAAACGGCAATGAACCAGCCGTTCACGTCGCCGAGTTCGTGCAGGCGGTCAAAGCCGGTCAGGGCGCACAGTCCGGCAACCATGCCCACGGAGAGTAGCAGTAGGGCCACATGTTTGACAATGGCGCTGCGTTTTCGTAATCCTGCTGTATCCAATTCACGGCTCATAGGGGAGAGGGACGATGAGCGCATCGCGCATGCGCTGGTTCAGGAATTCGACATCCTCGGCACTCAATTCTTCGCGGAATCCGCCAATCTTACCTTTCCGGATCTTCATGGAACGGTCGTCAGCATGGTCGCCCGAACGCATCCAGGCTTCGCTTAGGGTCCCTTGTTTTTCCTTGGCCTTCATCTTTTCGAAGGTCGATTCACGCAACGCGGATTCGACGGTTTCGGGGGCCACAGCCCAGCCTGCGAAACAGAGCAGGTCCGCGACAACCTGCGTGCTTCGTTCGTGCAGGTCTTCGTACGAGAGCGTGTGGAATCCGTAGTCACGTGGCTGGTCCCGGAGCCAGAGATTGTAGAAACCGGTGATCTTGTCAATGCCCAGGTAGGGGTTGCGGATGAATTCGGCCAGGGGCATGCGCAGGTTTTTTTCGCGATACGTCAGGTGGTACCAGCTTGATACCAGCACGTCGCGCGGGTCCCTATACAGGAATACCACTTTCCTGCCCCTGAACGAGGCGGGTTTTATCCGCATGGACCGCTTGTGAAGCGGCACAGGCACCCAGTTGCCTTGGTGGTGGGTGAACTGTACGACCGGCCGCCCTTCGTAGGCAAGCACCGCGGCGCTGGGGCAGCGGACCTGCTTCCAGCCGTTTTGACGCGCCATCTCCAGCAGGAGCATGCGCAGCCATGTGCGACCACACTTGGGGTAGGACACGATGAATACATCGGGCTTTGGGGCCTTGTACCTGGCCAGCAGGTATGTCCGAAAGTAGAACAGCAGCAAATCTGGCTGGCGCAGCGATTTGCGTAGCTTGTCCAGCACATTGCGTAGCGCGAAGGCCATACGGTTCATAACGTTTGCCCCCCCGTGTTGCATTCGAGCGTGAAGGACTTGTCCCGGTGCAACAACGCGAGTTCCTTTTCTGAGAGATTGTAGCCTGATGCAACCAGTTCGTCGAACTGAAAGAAGCGCGACTGCGGCACGTAGCGTACGAAGAACTCGTCGCCAATCTGTATGCGCTTGAAACGAACCGGCTCCTTGAAGGAGATACGTGTGCTCCAATGCACGCCGTCGGGCCGCAGTCCGACGATTCGTTCGAACCAGACACCAGAGCGTCGGGTGCCCAGCATCAGTATTTTTCGAATGCGTCCCTTGATCCAGTGCGCCAGCGTAGGGTGGTGGCCCAGGGTGCACATGACAGCGCGGAAGAGGATGTTTTTGAAGGGCGTGAACAACTTGTAAGACGGGATTACGTTCAGGCGCCCCGCAATCCGGCAGCCGTCGTCGTTCAAGGTTACATCATGTTCGGGGTCTATCCACTGCGAAGTCAAGATCGTCCCGTTTTCCATGGCAGCCAGGATGCCGCCGTCTGAGACCAGCAGTTCGCCGGCGACCCTATCGAAGACCTTGATCGCGCCGCCCTTGGCGCCATTGACCAGCACGTAGAAGTTGTCGTGTACGGCGGCCCACACCCTGGCGCCAGTGAGCGAGCACCTGTGTGACGCATGCTGCCAGGGCAGTTGGGGCAAGGGCTCGGGGCGCGGCGCGCAGTCCAAGTAGGCGAGCAGAAATTCGGGGACACGGTAGCCGACATAGCGGTCCGACATGACGGCCGGCGGCACCAGTTTGCCGCGCGCCAGTCCCTGCAGCATCTGCTCCGCCACGGCCGCGGCCAGGGGCACGGTGGGCGCGAACACCTCGAAACCGTGGCAGTAAAAATGCTGCGTGTTGCGGCTGCCCATCAAACCGGCATAGGATCCGTTGGGGTAGGCGAAGTAGCTGCACAGCTCGATGCTTTTTTCAGCCACGCGCAGGATCTCCGGCATGGGTTCGTCCTGGTAGATCTTGGCCAGGAAGGAGACCGTGGCCGAGAGGTAGCCGGGATCGATCCCATCGTATTCCACGGACCAGCCTTCGTTCCTGTGATAGGTCAGAAAACGCTGCCACAGGGCGTCCCATGCCTTGCGCAGGTCATGGTCACCGAGCCAGCTCGCTGCTTTCCAGACTGCGAGGCAGGCCATGGCGTGGTGGTTGGCAAGGTGATCCTCCTCAGCTTCGCCACGCGCGATGAAGCGGGCCGTGGTGCGCACGGCCTGCCGCAGACGCTCGCGCAAAGGATCGGGCAGGCGGTCCTGCAGCAGTTGGGCGGAAACCGTCACCGTGTAGCAGGTGAACGCGGAGGGCCCCACCCAACCGCGCTCATTGGGGTAAAACTCATCGTAGGATCCGTCACCATGCTGAATCCGGGTCCAATAGTCGAGGCCGGCCAGAATCCACTCTAACACGCGGGCCTTGTCGCGATAGGGATTGTCCGGGAAGTCGCACGTATAGACCAGGGCCAGGGCGTGAACAGCGAACTGACGCACGGCGTCCGGGAAATCCGATGTTTTATACAACCAATAATCGCGGTGGAAACAGCCATAGGTCGGTGAGAACGGGTTCCGGTCCAAAAAGGTCAGCAGCCGGGGCACCTGGTTCAATGCCATGACGGCGTAAACGGAGCGGTCAGTTTTCATGATCAGGTCCTTTGTAAAGTTCTATGCGTTTGTCGATCATGTCGGCAATCAGCCCGATGGCAAGTAACTGGATACCGCACACGAAAAAGAGCACGGACGTTACGCCAAATGCCTTGGCGACGAACAGGCGGAAGCAGAGCATGGCGAAACTGACGCCCATGAAGAACAGGCAGGCGCAGATAAACAGTTTCAGGGGCGCAAAGTAGAGCACTGTGCGTAGGATCAACTGGACAAAATTGAGCGTATCGTGAATCGGCTGGATCTTGGAATGGCCTTTACGGTGTTTGTAGTCGATAGGCACGAAAGTCACTGCGTAATGATTGGTCATCATGGCCAGCGTAATCGTCGTGGTGAAGGAAAAACCTTCAGGCAGCAAGCGGGCAAAACGCAGGACCGCGTCGCGCCGGATAACGCGCAGGCCGGAGTTCAAATCCGGTATGTGCACACCGACAAGCATGTTGGCCAGTTTGCGCAAGATCCACTTGGCGGGGCGGCGCAGCCACGGGATGGAGACGTGCTTACCGGTCCGGGCGCCTACGACCATGTCCCACTGCTCCTCCTGCATTTTGACGAAGAACTCGGGGAGGCGCTCTGTCGGATAGGTCTCGTCCGCGTCCGTGATCGCGATCACACCGGTCTTAGCCGCGCGGATACCCGTGAGCAGCGAGGCGCCGTAGCCGATATTGCGGTGGTGGCGAAGCACGCGGACACCGGGCGCCGCGACCCCCTTCAGCACGTTCTCCGTGCCGTCCGTGGAACCGTCGTCAACCACGATCACCTCCGCCAAGCTGGGCGATTTCGCGAGCAGGTCGGTCAAGCGATCCATTGTCGCCTGAATCGCCGTGTACTCGTTGTAAACAGGGACAACCAAGGTTAGTCGGTCGGGTTGCCCGCATGATTCATCTGCTTGAGAATCTCTGCTTTTTTCTGACGCCATTGTGCTTCTTCCGGTTCCAGGGTTTCCAGTTTCTCGTAAGCGGCCAACGCCTTGTTCCAGGCTTCCACCTGGACGCACAAAGCGCCCAGAAGCTGGTATGCATCGCTGTAGAAAGGGCTCTCCTCGACCAGCAACTCCAACTGCTCGATGGCTGACAAAGGCTGCTGTTTGTTTATATACGCATTCGCTATATTGAAATACAAGACACGACGGTGGTTCCGGTAGGTCTCGGTTTCCAAGGCCTTTCGAAAGTGCCGGATCAAGCCGTCGTGCTCGCCCTGCTGTCCCAGGTAGAAACCGTAATACATGAGGCAGATCGTATCGTGCGGCTGACTTCGCAGGGCCTCCTTCATCAGGGCCTCCCCTTTTTCCACCTGTCCCTCCATGGCGTAGGAAAAACCGAAAACGGCTTCGGTCTTTGCCAAGGCACGGTTGCCGTAGTTCTTCTCCAGCATGATGTTCTGATCGTAACGCTTCTGGTTGTGCAGCAGAACAGCCAGGTTGTGCAGAATGCGTTTGGAAAAGGGGGTGGAGTCGACATGCGACGAGTAGAGCGAGAAATTGGACTTCCACACGCTGGCGCGCACTGCGGTGCGAACCGTCAGAAGCGCGATCACCCCAGCCAAGGCCCAGTGCACCCAACGCCACTTCCGGACCGTGAGGTGCCGCAGACCGCAGGCCACGGCCAGGACCAGTCCCACGGCCGGCAAATACAGGAAACGCTCGGCAATCAACTGCGAGGCGGTCGTGGAGGCCAGGAAGTTCTTGCCAATGGTCGGCATCAGGCTGAAGGCGAACCAGAACAGGCCAAACGATGCGCAGCGTTGGTTCCGGACTACCAGCACGACCCACAGAACGGCAAACAGCAGGGCCAGTACCACGCCCATCGCGATCATCCAACCATCCTGTTCATCGATAAGACCAGCGTAATCGATGTGCAGGTGCCAGGGAACCAGGAGCAGGCGTCCGTATTCACCCAGCCCCTGCAGGTTGGCGGTCATTCGCGGCAGCAAATCCTTTTCGCCCACCTTGCCAGGCAGGCTCGCAATCATCCTGGCACGCCCATGGAAGAACAACACCATGAGTAGGCCCACAAAAAGGACCAGCAACAACGTATCGCGGCGTACTTTTTTGTGCTCCAGCACATCGTGACCCAGCAACAGAAAGGGAAATACCACGGCCAGTTCCTTGGCCCCCATGGCGAGCATCGCGCAAACGGCAACGAGTAGGCCCCGTGCAACAGCATGTTTGGGGCGCTGCAGGCGGAACAAGATAAAAGCGGCCAGCATCCAAAAGGTGCATAGCAGGTCGGCTCGTCCCTTGATCCAAAACACCGTTTCGGATAGGGCCGGGTGAATCGCGAACAGCCCTGCTGCCGCAAACGACGGCCACAGGCCGAAACGCAGATGCAGTAACAGAAAAAAAAGCATAAGGCAAATCGTGCCGTGCAACACCACATTGGTCAGGTGAAAGCCCGTGGCATCCTTGCCCCAAAACAGCGCGTCGATCATGAACGACACATTGCGGATAGGGCGGTAGCAACGAAATCCGTCGATCGACGAGATCGTGCGGGGATTGGTGAAATGCGCCGTCAGATACTGCATCTTAAACAGGTACTGATTCTCCACCACCACAAACCAGTCATCCCAGACAAACCCGTTCCATAAGCTACCCATGTATGCACAAACAACGAGAACAAGAAGAAGCAGACAGCATCCTGCAGTGAATCGGGACCAAGGTTGTGACAGCCCTGTATGACTGTTATCGGATATCGAGTTTTCCATTTATTTACCAGACGTCTTTTTTTGCATTCCTACTTCATATACGAAAAAGAGCGGTATCATCAAGTTAAAAGGTTGTGAGAGATCCACAACGATCACCGCCAACCGGCGCTGCCGTTGCTCAAGACTAGCCGGGTGTCGGGTGCATGAAAGACAAAACGCTTCCTAAGCAGAATCTCGACAAAGTCTTGCGACGAGGGTCATGGCCGTTTCTCCGGGAAGGACCAAGCCAAGTTCCTGGGCATCGCTTACAGGGCAACCGTGCAGTCCGCGGCACTGTTGGATCTGACCGCCGCCGATTTCTGCCCGGCAGCCTTATCCCCCGTAGAGGCGGGCGCGACCTGTTCAGACGAAGCGCAGCCATGCTCAGACAACTCTCAAAGGCGGTCAGGGATGACATCTACTCGCTCCCACAGCCAGTCGTCTTGGCCGCGGGGTCAAAGCGCAGAATCACCAGGTTCACCTCGCCCGCCGTCGCCAACACGGCCCCGCTTCCCGTATCGGAAACGTCGATAACAAGCGAAATCGTATTGATCCCGTGCGCCTACATCTGGCTGGTCTGCTTCATGGTGTGCTTCATGGTGTTGCCGGATGGCACAAGGTGATGCCCAGCATTGATCGTGCGGATCCGATAGCGACACATGTCGTCGGCGTGTAGTGATCTCGAAATTCGCCGAACGCAGCGGACAATGGTGAGACCGCGAAATTGTCGACCGTAAGAACCTGCGCGAAAACCACAAAAGAGATCAAAGGCGCGAACATGAGATCCGGCCTGACCTGCAAAATTCATCTACAGCATTTCTTCGATTCTGCGACGGAATTCGGCGGCCAGTTGCTGCGCGGCTTCCGGGGTGGGCGCTTCGCTGACGATGCGGATGACCGGTTCGGTGTTGGAACGACGCACATGCACCCAACTCTCGCCGAAATCCACCCAAACCCCGTCCATCAGGTTGAGCGGTCGATTGGCGTAAGATTGGCGAATGTGGCGCATGATGCGCGGTGTTTGCACGGCTTTGATCGGCACCTTGTCCTTTACCGTGCAATAGGTTGGGATTTCCTCAAACAGTTGCGCCACACTCTTGCCGGAACACGTCAGCAATTCCAGCAGCAAAGCCATGGCCGTAAAGCTGTCGCGGCAGGCATGGACCGCGGGCAGGATGACGCCGCCATTATTTTCACCACCAATGACCGCACCTAAACGCTGCATGGCGTCGACCACGTTGATTTCGCCGACCTTGGTGCGGACCACTTCCACGCCATGACGTCTGGCAATAAAATCGATCCGTTTGCTGGTCGAAACCGTAGCCACCACCGGCCCTTTGGCATGATGGGTCAACACCTGGTCCATGCAGAGCGCCAGCGTCAGGTCTTCGCCGATGGCGCGACCGGTTTCATCGACCACGGCCAGGCGGTCGCCGTCAGGGTCCTGGGCAAAACCGATCTGGCAGCCCTGCTCCTTCACGCATGCTTTCAACTTTTCCAGGTTCCGCGGCAACGGTTCGGGTTCGCGCTCGAACAGGCCATTGGGCTGGTCGAACAGGGGCGTTACGCGGCAACCCAACGCTTCTTCAAGAAAGCGCTGGGAATAAACGGCGCCTACGCCGTTGCAGCAATCCACGGCCACATGAAAACGCTGTTGGCAGATGGCGTCTGCGTCCACGACCTGCAGGATGCGCCAGATATGATCGCGCATGGGTTCCTCGTAGCGATCAACGCGCAGTAGTTCTATCTCGGGCACGAGCGGGAAATCGCCCTGGTGGTAGATATCGATCACTTCTTCCATCCGGGTTTCATCGAGAAAAAGTCCATCGTTGTTAATAAGCTTCAGCGCGTTCCAGGGGCCGGGATTATGGCTGGCCGTGATGGCGATGCCGCCACGCGCGTCCAGGGCATGGGTCAGCATGAGTACGGTTGGCGTAGGCGCCACACCGACCAGAACCGGCTTGCATCCCACAGCCTGCAAGCCAGCGACCACGGCCAGTTCAATCATCTCGCCGGAAGGGCGCGTGTCGCGACCAACCACTATGCGTCCGCGGCCGGCATAGACGCCGAAAGCCTGGGCAATGGAAGAAGCCAATTGCGGCGTGAACGATTCGCCGACCACGCCGCGTACGCCCGAAACCCCTATTTTCAGCATCTGACGCATGTATGCTCCCTTTCCTGCCCGATGTTATGCCAGTTGGCGCTGGATGATGCGAATCATTTTCTCCGCACGATCCTGCGCCGCTTCCTGTTGTATGTCTTCCGATATGATGCGCACCAGCGGTTCGGTTCGCGAGGCACGGACGTGGATCCAACCGGTGGACCAATCGGCGCGCACGCCGTCGGTGTAATCGATGCAGGACGGTTGCAGGCGTTTCAAACCGTTCTCCACATCGTCCAAGGCATGGTAGCCCTCGCCACCGCTGCAACGCACATGTTTCTTTACGATGTGATAGCGCCGCACGCGACGCAGCAGATCAGAGGCCGCGCATTGGTTGACCGCCATGGCCTCGAGCACCAGCCCCATCATCAGGAAACCGTCAAACGCTTTACTAAAAGCCGGCACAGCCGTGCTGCCGCTGCCTTCACCGCCGATCACCCCCTGTTCATCGGCCAGCTTGGACAGGATATAGGCCTGACCAACCGCTGTTTTCACCAACGGCACGCCGTGTCGCCGCGCAATATCGTCGATCATCCGCGTCGTGCAGCAATTGGTTACAACCACACCTTTGCGCGTGCTCAGCACATGATCGGCGATTACGGCAAACGTGAACTCTTCGCTGCCCGGTTCCGCTTCTTCGGTGACGATGGACATGCGGTTCATGTCGCTGCTGAATACAAACCCAACATCGCCCTGGACATGCCGGATCATGGAGGCCAGGCCCAATGCGCTGCGCGGTCGCGGTTCGGTCTCACGCGGCAGGTATCCGGACGGGCTTGCATTGATTGCCACCAGCGAAAAGCCCAGGTGTTCGGCAAACGGCTTCAAGTAGGCGCAACCGGCGCCGGCTACGGGATCGATCAGCACCTTGAATCCGACCTTGCGTATGGCATCGACTTGCAAGAAGTTGGTCAGGGCTTCAAAATAGCGCATAGAGAAATTCCGCGGTTCACGGCATGTACCCTGGTGCAGCCAATCCCGTTGCATGAACTGGCCGGCATGGTAATATTCCAATACATTTTCAGCGCCCTCCGGCTCGAGCAGGGCACCGTCTTCGCCGATCAAGGTGACCGCGTTCCAGCCCATGCCGTTGTGTCCGCCCGAAATCGCGACCGCACCGGTCGCCTTGTAGGGCTGGACAGCGTATTGCAGGATCGGCGTGGGACAGATGCCGCAGTCAAGTACTTCGCAGCCGGCACTCAGCAAGCTGGACAGCGCCGCATTGTGGATCATATCGCTGGAATAGCGCGTATCCCTACCGAGCAGCACGCGACCACCTTCGATAAACGTACCGAACGCCGCAGCATAATTCATCACAATGTTCGGCGAAAGCGATTCCCCGACAAAACCGCGAATGCCAAAGGTGGATATGCGCAGTGATTTCATAGCGAACCGCAATCATCAGCGCCAATGGGCAGGAGATCTGGGTTCGATGACGGCTGCCCGGCCGTCGCATCGCGCACGCTCTCCTGCTTGACCGGGATCAGGATCCGAAACAGACAGCCGAGATTTTCCTCGCTCTCGATTTCAATATGACCTCTGAACTCGTGTACAATCGAGCGCATGATCGACAGACCCAGACCCGTGCCCTCGCCCGTGGGCTTGGTCGTGTAAAAAGGCTCCAGGCATTGCTCCAAAGTTTCACGATCCATGCCAATGCCGTTGTCCTCCACTTCGAGAATCACATAAGGTATCTTTGCGTCCTTTTGCTCTACGTCATCCGGCTGCCCGGGTTCGCGCTCGCGCTCTTCAAAAAACAGTCGCACCATGATTTCCTTGACATAACTGTCCAGGCTGGTTTCGCCTTTCTTGTCCACTGAATAGCGCGCATTGGAAAGCAGGTTGACGACAACCTGCTGAAAACGCTGGGGGTTGACCTTGACATAGGGCAACTCTTCGGTGAGTTCCTTTTTCATCGTGATCAAATGCTTCCGGAATTGCTCGATAAAAAAGCTGAGCGCCATTTGCGTGGTTTCGCATAGATCGACCAGCCCGATATCTTCCTCTTCCTGACGGGCAAATATGCACATGTTGCGGATAATGGTGCTGGCCCGTTCCGAACTATTCATGATGCGCTGAATAAAAGCGAGCAAATTGTCGCTATTCATACTGCCGTCCTTGACTTCCAACCGGGCCACCTCGGCTTCCATGCTGATCAACTGCAGCGGCTGGCTGAGTTCATGGGCCACACCGGCCGCCATTTCGCCGAGAGCGGCCAGCCTTCCGGTATGCTCCAATTGCTGCTGCTTTTCCGCCAGTTCGCGTTCCGCCTGCTTGCGCTCGGCGATTTCCTTGATCAAATCGTCGTTGGTGATTTCAAGCGTATGCTGATATTCGCGTTCCTTGAGAATGTGCTTGTTGAAATTGTGCGCCAACACCATCAACTCCTGAATGGCCGTGCTCGAATCATCCTCTGGGATCTGTTCCGACTGCTCGATATGGTTGATGATCGTTTTCAATGGCCGGACAAAGCGGTGCTCCAGATTTTTGTAGGTGTAAATGGAATAGAGCAGGAACAGCATCAGCAAGGGAACCACCCAGAGCAGCTTGTTATAGGACATGTTGTAATCCGTGGAGTAATCCAACGAAGCCACGAATACGGGTTCTGCTTTCAGACCGGGAAAGTGGAACAAAGCGTTCGGACCTTTGTGCAGGGCGCGGGCCAGCGGGGGCGCCAGGGTATAATGATCCCTGATATAGATCTTATGGAACCGGCGCTGCTCCTTGCGTTGTTCCTTTCGCTTGACCGTGAAATCCGCCCGATCCCTGACGACACGGTCAATGATGTTAAATTCCTCCTCTCCTATCACGCTACCGCCCTCAAACAGGTTGCAGCCCCAGAAAGCGCCGGTGGCCGGGTTGTGAAAACGAAACAGTATCCTGGTTTTTCGCAGGAAACGATTGGGTTCGAACCCCGCGTTGGTTTGCTTGATCAGCGTGTTCATCAATTCAGACCGGCAACCCAGCAACAGGTACTGCTGTTTTAACGGCAAATAAGAAATGGAACACAGCATCAGGTCGTTGTTGGGCTGGATCACCAGGGCGAACAGGTAATGGATCACAGGTGCATCCCGTTCGGCAAACGCCGTATCGTTGGTGTCGCGAATCGTGTCGAATTGAAGCTCGCGTCCAAAATAGCGGTGGATATCCTCTGTCTCGGCAGTGGATAAGCTGGTCGCCATAATACGGTAGTTATCGTTGATCAGGCAGATGTCGAAGCGCCGGTCTTCATCGTCTTCGTTGATCCGTTGAGCCAGCTCGGGGATGCTTGTATCCGGGTTGCCTTCCAGAGCGTGGAGACACTGGATGTGGTGTTCGTGAAGCAGGGACCTGTTTTTGCGTATCCGCAATTCCAGCATTTGGAGATGAATGCCGAAATCGCTACGCAGCGAGTGGAGCAGATCGCCGCGCTCTTCGTGCAGCTTCTGGGTTTGACTGTACCAGAAATAGCATTGCTGTAAGATAATAATGAGCAGCAACAGCGTGATGTACACTGCCCAGCTGCTCCACATCATGTTCTTCAACGAGTTCATGTCGAATCGGTTTTAGCCTTTTTCAACTCGCCGGCTTTCAAAATCCAAATACAGAGTTCAAACAGAATAATCAACGGGATGGCCATAATTAACTGTGTAAACACGTCCGGCGGCGTCAAAATCATGGCCAGGATTAGCAACCCGACAATGACATGCTTGCGCTTTTCCTGCAACTGTTTCGCATTGATCACGCCGATTTTTCCCAGGATAAGGACAAATAGCGGCAATTCAAAAGCCAACCCAAAGGCCAACAGCAATTGAAGCACCAGCGTCACATACTCCATGATGCGCCACTTCGGCTCGATGCCCAGCCATTGATGAAGGTTGAACATGATCCGCAACGCGCCGGGAACCGCCGCGAAATAACCAACCAAGACGCCGCCGATCATCAGGAACACCGCGCCTCCCGAAGAATTCAGAATAACAAGGCGTTCCGTTTTGGTCAAACCGGGAAACACAAAATCGGCAATGAACCAGCACAGGAAAGGCGAACTAATGATCACGCCCGACCAGAACGACATGCGCATGATCAACGTGATGGCGGTCAATGGGCTGTAGGATTCGAGCGGCGGCAGGTCGACGCCGGATAGTTTCAAGGGAATGGTCAATATTTTCAAAATATACGGCGACAACGGAATGACGATGAGCATGCTGACCACCAGCACCACCAGACTGCGAAAGATCGTCATGCGCAAATCTTCGAGATGATCCAGGAACGGCTTCACCGTTTTGTTGTCGTCATCTTCAAGAAGTTTACTGCTCATCCGGGCCTGCCTTCTCCTCTTCGGAAGCCGGCAACGGTTCGTCTGCTGCTCGATCAACCGCGTCATCGGCGCTAGTCAAGTCCGCAACATCCCGCGCTTCTGCCACCGGTTTTTCCTCGACGGCTTCTTCCGATGACCACATATCTTCTTGAGGGAGAGCGTCTTCCGGCATCTCACTGCCCGCCGATTCGTCGTAGCAGGTGGTTTCCTCCGGACTTACGTCAATGGGATCCAGACGTTCCGTCGTGTGGTCGGCATACATCAATTCATCCGTTACGCTACGCGCTGTTCGCCGGAACTCGTCCATGATACGCCCCAGAGTTCGGGCAATTTCCGGCAGCCGTTTCGAGCCAAACAGCAATAACACAGCCACAAAAACGACGATCAGCTCCCATCCACCCGGACCGGACCCGATAAACGCCAGCCAACATCGATGCATGGCTTGTCTCCTCATCTATGCCGGTATAGAAAATGCCCACGCAACCGGTCTGGTCGCGTGAGCATTGATTGACCGGACAGTTCAATAATCAAAGAAGCTGAATTCGCAACGGCGGTTCTCGCGCCAAGCCGCTTCATCATGCCCCATGGCCTTGGGCTGTTCTTCGCCAAGACTCTTGGTATGGATTTTATCTGCTGCTATGCCAAGACCGACCAGATAAGCGCGCACCGCCAAGGCCCGGCGCTCACCCAGTGCCAGATTGTACTCGCGGCTGCCACGTTCGTCGCAATGACCTTCGACAATCACACCCTTGTTGCCACGTTGCAGCATGCTGGCCGCCTGCTCGATTTTGCCGCGTTCCGAAGCGCTGACATGAGAGCTGTCGTATTCGAAATATACCGGTTCGATGCCGCCCGACCCAAGCATGTCGCCATTTTCGAGAAACTCCGGCGGCACATCCAGTCCAATGTCACCCATCCCAATGCCGCCAGACGAACCGATAATCACATCATCCACGTTCTCGCCGGCTGTCCGGCCTTTCTTGCCACTTTTCGATTTACATCCCGTTACTGCCAGGATCACGACCAGGCATACTGAAAAAAGCATCATCCAGTGCTGTTTGCGCATAGCCACCTCTTTCCTTCACCCGTTAAAAGTTATTGCGGCGACCAGTCCGGCGAATACCAATCGCCCTTATAAAGATGTAAAACTACAGGAGGATCGTTCTTTATGTCAAGAATATAGATTTGCGAACGATACGCTTTTGTTACCGAGCAGATGATGTGACGGCCGTCGCACGCCCAAGAAGGATCCTCGAAATCAGCCTGACCCGAGGAAATCTGGACCGGTGTGCCACCGCCGTCGGGATCGAAAATAAAAACCTGGTAGGTCCCGCCGATGCGACTGCTGTAAGCCAGGTATCCGTTGGGGCCCCAGTCCGGCGCCACGTTTTCCGAACCGCGCAGCCTGAGCCGCTGCGCACTGCCACCGCTGCTCGCGACCACATAGAGCTGCGGCCTGCCAGAAGTGTCGGCGACATAGGCAATGCGCTGTCCGTCCGGCGACCAGGTCGGGCCGGCCTCATTGCCGCGCAGCGTGTGGGTGATGCGCGTCAACCGCCGGCTGCTTATGTCCATGGTGTACAGTTCCGGATTGCCGTCCTTGGACAGGATCAGGGCCAGCGTGCGTCCATCCGGCGAGACCGTGGCACTGGTGTTCAGACCAGGGAAATGGGCCACGCGCGAGCGCTTGCCCGAGGTCATATCGATCTTGAGAATGTTGGGAAAACGCTTGATATAGGAGGTATAATAAATGGCGCCGCCCTTTGCATCCCAAACCGGCGCAATGCTGACGGTCTGGTCGCGAGTCAGTTGCAGCAGGTTGCCGCCGTCGGCATCGCAGATGTATACTTCCTTTTTGCCGCTGGCCGTGCCGATCATGGCAATGCGGGTCGATGCAATACCAGGCACGCCCTTTACCGCCTCGACAATATCGTCAGCCACGCGATGCGCCAACTGGCGTGCCTCGTCGGCCTTGCCGTTATAGGCCTTGCCCAGGTAACGTCTGCGATCACTGATGGCAAAGACCTGGCACTCGGCCTGCATCGCGGCGCCACGCAAAGAACAGGAACCCAGCAGGCGCAGGTCCCCCTGGCCGCGGCCCACAACAGCAAACCAGCCAGAACGCACCAGATCGTTCTGGAGCGTTTTGGTGAACGTAGCCGCTGCCACACCGGCATCGGTTTCAAAGTCGGCCAGATCTATGGCAATCTTGTCGCGACCGCGTTTTTCTATATCCACGGAAATCTGCGCGTAAACCACGCCTATATATATAAGGTATAGTAAAAGCGCCAAGCAAAGCGATCGTATCGCACCTGTCAGGGTCATGGATGCACCTCGTTTCTTGCATTTCGTTTGTCCAAAGTCTGTTATCATTTAGTTAACACAAAATTGATGTCAATGTCTTTATACGATGATTCATGGCTGTCGGGCAAGGGTTCGAGACGGAAAATTTTTTGCACGGCCTCCATGACCGTCTGATCCATGCGCGCGTTTCCCGAACCGCTGACCATGGTGTGTTTCAGCACGGCGCCGTCGCGCGCGATACGGATCCTGACGCATGTTTTGGCGCCCGAAGGCAAAACCAGGTCCGCTGGTTGGCGCCAGGCATCGTAAAACTTTTTGTGAATCATGTTCAAGTACCAGAGCGGCAAGTCCACCGCGCTCGAGGCGGCGGATGTAACGCCGCCCAGCTTCTTGGACAGCAAATTGCGGATGTCCTGCCTGGACGGAGTTTTAACTTCGGGTTGTTTGACGTTGGGATTGCGCACCCGTTTCTTACTGAGCTTGATTTTGGGCGGCTTGGGCTTGGCCTCGGGCTTGGCCTCGGGCTTGGGCTCGGGTTTCGGCTTGGGCTCGGGTTTCGGCTCGGGTTCGGGTGGAGGTAGCGGCACTGCCGCCGGCGCCGGTTCGGGTAACTCCGGCTCGGGCGGCGCCGGTTCGCTGACCGGTTGAGCCGAGAGCCCTACATCGACAACCGCCACGATTTCATGCCGTTGCTTCGGCTCCGGACGGCCGCAACCGCGAAACGCGCCAATGAACATCAGCAAACCGATGACCACGAAATGAATCGTGGTGATCCGCCTGATGTTACGTACAAAATCGCGTGTCATGGCGCCCCGGCGCCTTCCGCCAGCGTAACCAGAGCCATGCGTGCGATGCGCGCCCTGTGCAGAATTTTCAAGACATCCATCAACCGCTTATAGCGCAGCTCTTCATCCGCGCGAACGTAGACGACAATGTCCGGGTTGGCTTCACCCAGCTCGGTCATGGCCGCAATCAACTCATCTTCCCGCACAGACGCTTGGTCCAGAAAAAGCGAGCCGTCCGCCTGGATGCTGATGGTGCGCGTGTCCTCGGGAGTCAACTCGTCAGCTTTGCCCGTGGGCAGGTTGAGCGGAATGCCCTGTTCAATCAGCGGGAACGTGATGATAAAGGTGATAAGCAAAATGAACGTCAGGTCCATCAGCGGCGTCAGGTTGATTTCGCAAATATCGCGCATGGGCGTGATCGCTGTACGGCGTTGGATCATGGTAGTCAATCCTGCATGTAGAAACGTTGCACGGCGCTGAGAAACTCGCGACTGAAATTTTCCATGTTCATCTGCAGACGCCTGATGCGGTACGCCAATATGTTGTAACCCACGGCCGACGGGATCGCCACCACCAGGGCGATGACCGTGGTGAGCAGTGCGCCGGAGATGCCGGGCGCCACCGCGGACAACGAGGCGGAACGCTTGACCGCCATGCTGCCGAACGCGTCCATCACGCCCCAGACCGTACCCAGCAGGCCCAGAAAAGGGCTCGTGCTGACCGCGGTAGAGAGGTAACCCATATAGTCCTCCAACAGCATGGATTGGTCGGCCAACACGCAATCAACCGCGCTGCGCATGGTCTCGAACTGACGCTCGCTCAATTTTTCCCTCGTATGCCCGGCGCCGCCAATGAAGAGGTCGGATTGACGCTCGTCAAAGAGATTCAAAGCGTCTCCTACAGCCATGCATCCGCATTCATATATCTTCCATACAGGACTCGCTTCAAAGGCCCGCTGCTTGATGAAGAGCATGAACGGATTGCTCTCCTTGCGAAACAGTGCCAGAAACCGGGCTGTTTCGAGCCTTGCCCAGCGAAGCTCTCGATATTTGGTCACCATCACCGACCAGGCGATGATGGACCAGACAAAAAGCAAGAATACGATTATCTTGCCCGAAAGATTAGACTTTTGGAATGCATAAAGCATATTTGCAACTTGCAGCCAGTCAGTACAGTTTATTGCGATCACCCGCACCTCACGTTTTATTTTCTACAAAAATCTATATTTCTGCTCATTTCGCTTCTATGATCCTAGCAGAAAAATCGTCGAATCAGAAGTCCAAACCCTATAAAAATTTTTCATCTTCCCCCGCAAACGCCATTTGAAGTCCAAAATCGAGAAAAAAAACACTTTTTTTGATTTTCTTTCAAAAAAACCCCTTGACAGAATACAATGTTTTACATATCATAGTGTTGTGATTGAAAAATCGAATGTAAAGCCGAAAGGAGAATAAAATGGCTACAAAGAAAGAGTTGTTGACTAAGATGACGAAGGCGAAGTTGATGGAGCTGGCCGAGAGCGCCGGCGTCGCTACGGTTAAAGCAACCATGAAGAAAGACGAGATGGTTGAGGTGTTGAGCAAGACGACCAAGGTGAAGAAATCGGATCTCGAAGACTGATGGTGCAACGCTGTTTGCGGATGACATCGCCGATGTCGCCGCAAGTATGCGCCAAGCGTAAGGTCTTCAGAACGCGGGTGACGTCCAGATATGGCAACAAAGAAACAGATGGACTTATGCGCCACGGCTGCGAAAGGTCCATGGCAGTTCAGGTAATCTTCAACTCCTGACGCATGGTGTTTGTTCATGCGTTTCTCCCATTGTGATACCACTCTTTGTTCACGTGCACCCAATGTTCGATGATGTCGCGATCTTGTTCTTGAATGTATGGATGGGAAAGTGACATGGTGGTTTTTAAAGAGGCGACTGTTCTGGTATCGCCTTGTAACAAATCGCCAGTTTCACGAGCAGCCAGCGTGATGCTTTTTTCTATGCAGCCGTTGGGCGATGGCTATTCGTGGGGCAATCCGATGCCTGGTCATCGGGGAAAGCTGGATATACTTGATAGCTTTCTTCATTTCTCGTCTTGTGTTCCATTCCGGTACATCGACCCATAAAGAAAATACCATAACGGACAAATGTTTGGCATTTGTAACGACGGGGGTGGTGTAGTCTTTTAGGTTAGCGATTTGGACATGGAACGATTCACGATTCAATAGTTTAAGGGTTGAGCCCCGCGCAAGCGAGAAGGGGTTTAACGGTGTCTCGCTTGCGCGGTGGACTCGGGGTTGGACCGATGAACCAGCCTGGTCTTTACACTGTGTACTAGGCGTTGTTGGACTGTTTGTCGTCAGCCTCTGATCCAGCTCCGGCTGGATCAGAGGTTACGTCTTTTCTAGATCCGTTTTCGATGTTGATTTTAACTACTAGGCGGTTGTATGCATCGGCTAATTCTGTAAAAAAATCGCCCTTGCGAAAACTCAAAGGCGTCATTTTCCCATTGTCCGTATTGTTGGTCAGATGATTGTGAAAGCGGTAAAGCGGACCGGCCACCTTATTCATGGTGTATATCGCTATGATCGCATCCACTAGAATCATCCCAACGATTACACTCAACAGAACGTAGTTCATTTCCGCGCGTATGCCTTTCACGGTTTCCACACCGTTGGGGATATCCTTGGCATACATATTCAAAACATCCAGCAAGATCCAGAATCCACAGTAAAAAATTCCAAAGGTCAACAAACTCCAAACGATCAGGAACGAGAGGAAAGAATATTGAAACCTTTTATTAATCACATACTGCCGGCGTAATTTCATGGCGCTGCTCCTAAAAATCTGTCTGTTAAATAAAACCTATTCACGATTCCTTATCCACAATTCAATACATCTTCCTCTGTTCATCGAATATTGTCAAGATCGGCATCCTATGTCCGACGACCGCCAAGGGGTCGAACAAAAATTGAAGGCCACCGCGTCAAGCCCTGGACGCTTTAAAGGAAGCCATCAAGAAATATCCGCCTGTGGAACAGAACGATGAAAACAAACGCGTCATCCCCGGCGACGGCGACAACAATTACTTCTTCACTGAAAGAGGCACACAATTGCTCAAGCAGTTGTTCGATAAACTGGATCGGCGCAGCATGGTGGGCATCCAGCCCAAGGCGATCCAGTAGCCATCAGGATGCACCCCAAAAAATAGGCTGCCAACACGTTAGGGTTCAACGTGTTTCAAGAAACCAAATGGTGCTTGTAAAACCTCCAACATTGGACGTTCAATGACAAGGCCCCTGCACCCTGCATCCTGCTCCCTGCGCCCTACTCCCTTCTTCATGATCTGGATTGCCGCCAGAAGGATGAAGAGCAGCACGGCGCTCCAAAATACTTCTTACAATTCCTCGATCACGAATGTCCCGGAGATCGTGATCGCTTTACCGTTGATCACGAAGCGGGCAGTCTGGCCGTTGATTTCGACCTTGGTCCGGCCTTCCCATGAACGCAGTTCATCACCGCTCAGCGAGTAAAGCGTGATTTTGCGGCGCAATCCAAACAGACTGCTCTTGGTATGACTGAATTTATGCGCGATACTGCCGCAACCTCCCCCGAACATGATAATCAAGCTCATCACGACCAGGATCGCCACGGCAATGACCATGTTCTTGTTGCCAGCAATAAAGCTCCAGATGCCTTTACGTATGCCCATGTTGATTCTTTCCATATTGAAACCGATGTCAAGGGACGGTTACGTGCGTCCTGTAATAGGTATGGTTTCTATCATTGGTCACGGATAAGGTCAAGGCTGCGCCGTCGCTTCGTCCTCGCTGATTGTAGTTGAAGCGGTTCCACAGATTGGCCGGCAGGTTGGTACTCCAGGAAACATCGTAGATGCGGTTGGTGCTGGAGGGTGGTCCCACTTGCAGATTCAGCACCTTGTTGGTTTCAGTGGCGCTGTAAACAATCTCGCGGGTAAAAGTCGAAGCATCGTTGTCCGGATGGGTGTCTGCAATGTATTCCGCCAGGTTGCTTTCGCCATCGTTGTCCTGGTCAGCATTGGCAATGGCATTGGTGGCGCCGCCGAAATATTGGGTTTCCCACCAGTCCGGAATTCCGTCGCCGTCTTCATCCGGTTGCGTGACTGGATCGACCAGACTCCAGGATGCATAGCTTGCGCGTCCATTGGTGGTTACGGCCCACATCTCGGTGAGATTCGTGTGGTTGAGAATCCATAAATCCGTGTTGTTGTTGATCGAGTTGCCGCGTGTGAAGCTGATGTAGTTGCCATCAGGTGAAACGCCGGGATGGCTGATGATCTCGTTATAGAAAAACTTCACGACCTGGGACGTGGCGCTGCTCATGGAGTATTCGTAAATATGGTTGTTCATAACGTAAACAAACCCCGAACCGTCGGGCAGCCAGCAGGGATCCTCGGGACTGATGACGCCGCTGGTGATCAGCAGGTCGCCGGTGCCGCCACCGGAATAGGTCCGGTACAACCCGTGTTTGCTGACCACATCCACATAAAGGATGCTGTCGTCCACAGGCGACCAAGCCAGATCATCGGCTACGGCGTTGGAGGTGAATAGCGAGCTGCCTGCCACCTGGCCATCTGCATCAAACTTGTAACCCATGATTTCGAATATGGCGCCAACTTCGCTACCATCACGTTTCCAGGTTACGTCCGTCACTTCCGGATGAAAGCAACTGCCGTTGAACTGCAATGTGCCGACGTCCGTGGTTTGACCCGGTAACAGCGTGAAAACCGGCACACTGTATTCACGGCCATTGGCGCATCCGCCATCGCTCCAGCAAAACACCACGTAATGTGAATTGGTGGGATCGTACTTGATGTTATTGATGACGAATGGTGTCTCGGTTTGATAGGCGCCCAGAGGGACCGAAACATAGTCGCGAGCGCCTTCGACATAGACCAGGAAAACCGACACATTGCCCCGGCCATTGTAGATTTTGCCCTTGATAGATGCGATTTGATAACCACCGGCCAGCAGGAATTCGCGAGTAGGAGGATTGCTGATGCGTCGCATTCCGGATCCGTCGGGCTGGATGGCATAGATATCGGTATGGAACGGAGAATATCCGTCTTCGTGTCCGCTGATAAAGGCGATCTCTTTCGCATCGGGTTTCCAGGCCAGGTCGTACATGGAAGCGCTGATGGGATTGGGATTGGTCCACAACACGGTGTTGAACGATCCTTGGCTGTCGGTGAGAGAAAGGTTGGCGTGTCGTCCCGCTGCCGTGGTGGCGAAATAAGCTGGCCTGACAACGTGGGAAGTTGTTGTTCGCCACTGACCGTGAATCGGATATTGTCAATATTGGCCTGGATGAATTGGGCGTATAAATCGTAAACAAGGTAGATGGGTTGGTTATTGACCATAGCAGACTGAATGGCGTTGAGCTGATCTGCCGAGAGCGTGGCATTGGTGGACGACCAGTTGTAATGGGGCACGTTGGTCGTGTAGGTGAGTTGGGTGATGATGTTCGTACCTTGCTGCAGGTAAGACGCAAAAAATCCAAAGGCCCCACTACCCGTCGTCTCGTATTGATAATCAAAGGCAATGGACGCGGAAGTCAGCGTGTCGGGGAGCACCAGCTCCTGGAAAAACCAGGCCCGGTTTGCGGGATACTCAGGATTGAGCTGCATGGCCGGCGTTGGATTGCCGCGGTCCGTGCGCACGCCGCTATAGCTGCCATTTATACCCCAGCGTGTATTCTGCATGGCAAAGTCACCGTTATAGACGATGTTTTCATTCACAAGCGTTGCCGCATAAGCGAAGCACGCCTCAAAAACAACACATAGGCCGATCATAATTCTTTTCATATTAGCTCTCCTTAAACATTGTCACTATAGGTCATAAGAATAAGCTATTGCGGGATATGTGCAACTTAAAAATAGAGGATAAGGAGCAATCAAAAGGCTGGGTCCCCAGGAACAACCCCACTCGAACCACTCTCGGTCATCGCACCCGCCTACGGCCCTCGGCGCGACCCGGTTGGCCTGGTCCAGCGGCGTGATGGCCGCCGGAACGGCCCTGATCGCCAGCATGAACCCGCCAGACGGACGCTCCCAACGTCTGGTTTGACCACGCCGTCGGAGCGATCATCGTCCGGAAGACCTGCGGCCTGCCGATGGCGGCAAGATGTCTGTCGCGCCTTGACCGCGACCGGGGAAGCGTGTCGCGCCGGCGGCTTTGGCTTTGACCGGCTCGAAGTCCACGAACCACGCCTTGAAGATCGCCCGCGCCATCGCCTCCAACGCCCGGTTCATCCGCCGGTTCAACTCGATCTTGTCGTCCAACGAGCCGAGAATCTCCGCAATGGCGCGTTGTTCCTTGATCAATGGTCGTGGAAACTTAAAATCTCTGATCTGCTTCCCGCTGATGTGCGGGACAGCGGTTCCGGTTTGCACGCCACGAACGTGGTCGGTGAATTGCACAGAGCCAATGAGATATCGTAGAAAGCCGGTACCTGCTTCGATCCAAGGACGATCCATCGCGAGAACGACATCTCCATCTTGAAGGAAATAGTCTTCTAGACCATCGAACTCATCCGCTGGCCACCGCTTGACGTTTTCCCATCGCAATCGGCCTTGAACTACATTGTCGCCTCGTAGCAGCTTTATAGCATTTGAATCCTCGACGTAGTTCTCGCTCCTGACGGGATAACCCGTCAGAAGATCCACATTCTCGCCAAGAGTTGTTTCAGTCCATTCCCCCATATCCGAGTCCTTTTCTTCCTTCTCCTGCCGGACAGGTGGCGGCGCAGCAGCGCCCGGAGCGTCTTCATCTGCCGGGAGGTGATGTCCAAAGAGTCGGTCATTCTCAGGTCTTCCCGGTCAGGGTCTGGAAGAGGTCGATGGCATCGTCCACAAAGTCCTTCATCGTTTCCAGGCAGTCTTCGGCTTTCTCCCCGCTGTAGTCGTGCGCCGTGGCGGTGCGGGCGTCGGCGTATTGCAGCCAGCGGCGAGAGGGCTTCCGAAAGAGGTTGTTCTCTTCCGCCAGGCGGAAGACGGGCTTAGGGCTGTTGGGAACTTCGAAGCGCTGGATGACGGATTCCGCGATGGCTTCTTGGTCGAGTTCGGTCAAATCGTCGCGGTCGTCCAGCCCCCGATAATTCTCGAACTGAAGTTCGAGATGCTTCAACGATTTCTTAAACTTGTAATACTCGATCATTGTGCGGCATCCTTTCCATAACCCAGCGCCTCCAGATTCTTATTGATCCGCGCTTCGAGCTGGTCGCTTTCGGCGAAGCATTCTTGAAGCTCGTGGTTTTCCGGCGCCGGATTCCCCTCGATGAAGGCAATGCCCTCCTGATACC
>CAZOLK010000041.1:0-30629 GCA_964580325.1 uncultured Verrucomicrobiota bacterium
ATGTGGCGCTGCGAACGCGCTTCCTCTATTTGCTGGCCGAAACCGTGCCGATCGACGAGATCGCGGCCTTTATCCGGCGTAATTTCGGTCACATCGGGCAATCCGGAGCTGCATACCAGTCGCGCCGTTACGTGGCGGTGCTGATGGCCAATGCGTTGTTCAACGGCGTGGCGACCGGGAACGGTCGACAACCGCCGAAGCCGGATGCATGCCTGGCCAATCTGGAGCGATTCTGTTTGCACGAGGAAGGCGAGGCGCCGTTGACTGAACCGCGCTACCTTTATTCCCCCCATTATGCCGCAGTGATCCGCCCGTTCCTGGAACTGCTGGAGCGGCTCGTGCAACAGGAAACTGAAACGCGTCCGCCCCTACCTGGTGACAGCGAACTGGGCGAGATGAAACGGGCGTATGCCGCGAACCGACCAAGTCTTTTCACCACGGAGTGACCCATGCAGATTAAATTATTCCCGGATTACGGTCACCAGATCCTGTTCTTCCCGCTGGGTGCTTTTGCCGAAGGTCGTGAAGCCCAGATCGAGAAGGCTTTGCCCGGTTTGAACCTGGGCAAAACCACTCAGGCGTTGGGGCGCGCATTACTGGACGTACTGGCCCAGCGTTGCGACGGTGATCGCGAGCAATGGCGCGACATGCCGGAAAAACCCTGGCTGCGCCACCGTTTCGGCACGCGCAAAATCGCGGTCCAGGGGTTGGGCGATATCCTGTTGTACGGCATCTGGCTGGCCGTGGAGAGCAACCTGGGCGACGCTTCGCGCGGCTACCTGGTGGATGCACGACCGCCCAGTCAGGAGGAGCAGGAGCAGTTCCGCCTCTTTCAGCCCGTATTCCCGTCCGCACCGTATGTTGCGGTCGATGTCAGCAAGTTGTACAACAGCGTGAGTTTGGACCTGTACGCATTGCTGCCCAAGCAAAAGCCGTCGATCGACGAACCGGCACGCAAAGCCTGGTGGCAGCCCACGCGCAAAATCGCGCCGCCGGATGTGCGTACCTCGATCACGGACTTGTGCCGCCACGAATGCCTCTGGCTCGAGCCTATCGCCGATCCCATGGATGTTGATTTGATCGTTGATTTCGGCAATACGCGCACCGTGCTGTTGGCCATTGAAAACAATGCCGTGGTTGGCGGCAAACTGCGCTCGATCTGCAAACCGATCCGGTTTGACGGCGCGGCGGACGAGGCGGCGCGGCAGGTCGATTGCGATCGGGATGTGATCATCGATTCTTGGATTGTACTGCACGAACCATTGTTCGGCGCGACCGCGTCGGAACAAGCGCTGGCGCCCGAGCCGGTGATCAGTGTAGAAACGGGCAGGAAAGGAATATGGCCGTTCAGCAGTGAAATCAAGATCGAGCAATTGACCCGGGTCAACTTGCGCCGACCGCAGATGTTCGTTGACCTGGCGCCCGTGATCATGGGCAGCGCCGCGGTCGATGACTTACGTGAGCGCATCGAACCGGCGCGCGGCAACCGCTGCTTTCAGAGTTCGCCCAAGCGCTATGCCTGGGACAGCGATCCGGTCGGCCAGATGGGGCAGGTGATTTGGTCCATGGTGCTCAATCCCTGGAACCCGACCGTGCGCGAGACGACGCGCATTCCAAAGCTGGCCGGCGATGTGCTGCGATTTATTCCGCGCAATGGCGCTGACTGGGCTCTTGACGATCCGCCCACCGAATGGCCGGTTCAGCAGCGGCCTTCGCCCGTGCCGGACCGGCCTGACTATCCGCGCAGCGAAACGCTGACCTGGACCGCGCTGTATTTCATTGAAAAGGCGTGGAGCGAAATCACGTCCCAGCGCTGGCGCGAAAACAACAACCCTTATATCCCGCGCCGCCTGCGCAACGTGGTTGTACCCCATCCGGCTGGCTGGACCTGGGGCGTGTTGGATGCGTATCGCGCCAAGTGGGACAAGGCGATCAACATTTTTCGTCACGCGCATCTGCGCGATCCGCTGGGCGAGGGACCGGTGCTCAATATGGAGATCAACGAGGGCTTTGCTTCGCAATTGCCTATTGTTTACTCCGAAATCACGCGCATGGGCGCCATTGGCGAAAACTGGATCGACCTGGTCGGCAAGCGCGAGGGAGAGCGCAGCTTTGTGCGGATCATGACCATCGACGTCGGCGGCGGCACCACGGACGTGACCATCATGGATTATCGCGACGAACAACCCGACGGCGGCGTCAACCTGCAAGTCTCGCTGCTGTTCAAAGACAGTTCGTCGCAAGCCGGCGATATGCTGGTCAAGGCGATCATCGAGAAAGTGCTGTTGCCCACCATCGGCTCGGCCCTGCGTGGCGATGCGCGGCGCTGGCAGGCTTTTCGCGACCTGTTCGGCGCAGCCCACGCCACGGCTGCGGCCCAGCAGGAATGGGCCCGGATCTGTCGCCTGGTCTTTGTGCCCATGGTGCATCGCTGGCTGGCGGATATGACCGCGCAGCGCACCTGCAATCCTGCCACGGGCCAGGCCTGGACCCCGTACGAAGCCGGTGTGGAACAGCGCGAAGCCGACCTGTTCAATGCCAGGATGCGGCACATCAGCGATACGGATTTGTTTGTGCTGGATCAGCCGTTGGAGCCGGTGGGCGGTCATGAAGCACTCGAAGCGTGCGTGCGGTCCTGTTTCGCCGGGCTGTTCCGTTCGCTGGCCAAATATGTCGCCGCATTCGATTGTGACCTGGCGATTGTCTCTGGCAAGCCTTCGGAACTGCCGGCTGTGCGCGACTTGATCGAGACACACCTGCCGCTGACCGAGGAGCGGGTGATCTTTGCCCGCGACTTTGAAGCCGGCGAATGGTACCCGCTCTATGATCGCCGCATCGAAGACGCCAAAACCGTGACCGCCGTGGGCGCCGCGCTGTACATGGCCATAGCCAACACCCGCATTCCGGGCTGGAACATCAACCTGATCTCCGCGCAGAACAGCCTGTCGCGCAACGAATGGGGCGCGTTGCCCCCGTGGAATGCGCCCAACCGCAATCCCAACGCGTTTGCCGCTTCGTACCTGGCGCCGGACGAGGATGTGTGTCGCAAGCAGATCCTGATCAACACGCTGATCGGCCGCAAACGGCTGCCTTCGGTCCGCCCCGAACCGGTCTATGTTTTCCGCTGGAAGGATCCGAGCTGGCGTACCGGCGAATACGGACGTGTCGCGGCCATGCTCGAAGCGACCATCGAGCGGATTGTCGAGGCTTCATCCGAAAACGCAGAATCGCTGATCGTGACCGAGGTGATCGGTGAAATCGATGGCCAGGCGGTGACGCTCGACGATGTGGAGCTTAAGCTCTGCACTTTGCTCGAAGGCGAGTTCTGGATGGATAGCGGTCGCTTTGACCTGGACGAGTAGCTCGTGAAAAAAAAACGTATACTTTTACTGACTTTACTGATCTTCATAGCCGCCAGGAGTATTCCGGCCGAACAAGTGCCGCAATCCACAAACAATATCCCATGTCAAACAAACAATATCCCATATCCAAGGGAGAAAAAGGGAGGACCCGACATAAAACACTCGCCACCCGAAACTCTCCACAAAGCGGCTTTGCCCATGGAGGAAAATTGGCCGTTGCACGATGAAGTGCGCACGCTGGAAAAGACGCTGAGCGTTTTGTCCAACTGGGTTGCGGTTCTGCTCGTGGAATGGCGAGCCGTGCGGCAGGAGATGCAGCATAAGATGCTGCTGGATGAGCTGCACGAGTATCTGAATCAGTTGAAGACGTTGATCGCGCAGAATACGACCCTGTGCCAGGCGGTGCAGGACTTGGATCAACGGCGTCAACACCAGGATCTGCTGGTCGGCGTGATCCGCGAACTGCAGAAACAGATGGCTGAAATGCGCGAAATCGAGGTTGCGCGCAGCCGACGCCAGGCTTCCCTGCCTTGGCTGCTGGCCGGCCTGTTGCTTTTGGCCGTAGTGCTGTTGACCGGTCGTCTGCTCGTTGCCTGGACCGATCTGAAACATGCCGAGCAGGTCATCGACCGTCGCGACAAGCGGATCGACGCGTTGGCAGGCGCCCGGACCGGGTTCGCGCCGGATTCCGGACCCGGCGTCGGGGATGCTGCCACACCTGATTCGCTCGTGGTTCCAGCGCAAGCCGGCGATTGGGGCTGGCCACCGGCCATACGCGATGGGTTGCCGCGAGATTGGCGCGATAAACTCGATCAGGAGGTTGCTCGCTTTCCGGACGCGGCCATGTTGCGCGCACGTTTACTGGCCGTGAGTGCGGCTGAGCAGGGAGATTTCGACAAAAGCGTCTTGCTCGATGCGCTCAAGGAATGCAGCCGATACCTGATCCGCCGCATGAACCGTTGCGGCGCCTCGCCCGAACAGGTGGCCGAAGAAGTGAAGCGCTGGGCCGAGGCATTTAACGCTACCGCCCAGGAACGCTATTCCATCCAGGTCCCGCGCCTGGGCAGCCAGGTGGATCATGCCTACATGGTGCCGCGTCCCGGCGTGAAGCAGGTGTCCGCGCTCCATACCTGGGCCGTGCGCGATGCTTCGGGCATTGCGGTGTATAAAGCGGAGGTAAGTTGATGCTGATCCCGCGCAAAGGCAAGGGGCTGGAACTGGAACTGGACCTGGGCAAGGTTCGTGTGCTGCGTGCCTTTCAGAGCAAGGGCGATTTCTGGGACAGCGACCAGTCCGACAACCAGTTGCTCATTCGCGACAGCGAAGCCATGCGGCGCTTCCTGCCGCGGGTGGTCTATGACCGGGGCCTGAATACGGCCCTGTTCGAATTGATGCGCGGTCGGCGCGAGTGGGCCTGCCGTAGCCGCGGAACCGGGCGTAATCTGCCCAGTGCGGAAGTGCAAGATTTCCAGGATGCTTTGGACGCCTGGCGTTGCAAAGCGGCAGATCCGCGCTGCGATCCGGACAACCGTAAAGTGATCGCCTCGTTCCGCCTGCCTGACCCGGCGACCATGCCCGAGTGCTATCGCGTTTACGGGCCTTTCTGGGATCGGCGCATGCTGGTGCTCTGGGGCTATGAAACGCACGGCGGCACTTCCATTGATCCGGCCCAGGTCGCGGAGCGCCTGACCGCGCGCATTGATCGAACCTATGGTTTGAAAAAGGTTTTTGCTTGGCTGTTGCTGATCCTGCTCTGCGCCGCGCTGCTGGGCAGTGCATTGTTACTCTGGTGGCATCGGGCCACCCGTCCGCTGCGGTCGGATCCGGAACCCGCGCCAACGGAACCTGCCGGCGCGACCATTACGCAGATGGTTCAATACCTGCACGTCGAGCCTTTGACCGTGCTGGCGGGTATGCCTGTAACCGCGTCGGTGCGCCGTGCCGGCGCCGTCGATTTTGCCAGTCAGCGTACGTTTGTCGTGGAGGCCGATCGACCGGTCGTGTATGACGGTTTTCGCAAGCCTGGCAAGTACTGTGTCCAGTGGCAGCCGCGCGACACCGCGTTGAACAACGAAGCCATCCATGTGGAAGTGCTTAACGTGGTCGATGCGCGCGGCAACGCCCTTTTCGACGCCACGCCCGTGGCCAACCTGCGCCTGATGCCAGAATATGCAGCCCCAGGCGAACCGGTGCACGCCGATGCATCGGCATCCTACGCAAAGCTGCCTGGCGTCGAGTTGGAATTGGCGGAAATCCAGTGGCCGGGCCGGGAGTTTGCGGCACTCACCGCCACCAATCGCAAGCACGTTTTTCACGAATTGGGCGATCAGGTGGTGAAGCTGCGGGTGACCGACGCCAATGGCTCTTCCGCAATGGACCAGGCCGTTGTTCATGTGGGTATCCAGCCGCCGACGAATAGCGCGCCCGTGGCCGCGATGAAGGTGCTGGGGTTCGATCCGGTCGAGCGCACGCTGGCCGTTGAAGGTCTGGCCGATGACGCTGAAGATGGAACGCCTGCCATGGTCATGGATTGGGGCGACGGCGTGACCAGCATCGTGCATGCGCGGAGCAATGCGGCGCTGACCCACACCTATGCTGAACCGGGAGTCTATACCGCTGCGTTGACCGCTGTGGATCGCGATGGCGTAAGCAGCCCGGATTCGGCTGCATTCGAGCTGACCGTTCCACCTTCGGAACAGGAAGCCGACCAGGTTCTATGTTCCAGCGAACCGCTGGCGCCACCAGTGCCTAACGAGTTGTCGGCTGTCGAGGTTGTTCCGGAAACCATGTCTTTGCAACCGGAAGCCGCGACGAAACATGCGCCGCAGCAGCGCGTATTTGAAATCGTCAAGACCAGCGACCGCGCCCTGTTTGAGCTGGGGCAGTTGGAAGTAGTGCTGGCGGTTCGCGATGCGCGGCAGCCTGAGGCCCGGGATTTCAAGGTTGAGGCCTGGTCGTTTGACGGGCGACCTATGCAAAACGCCGGTCGCGTGCTGTTACTGTCAGCCCGGCCAGGCCAGCACGAAGTGGAAGCACTGGTCGTCTGCCGTGATGTGGAAGGACGGGAGCACAAGGTCAACGTAGCGGCAACCGTAACGGCCGAGTTGATTCAGCAGGGGCAGGTCCAGGTTCAGCCGCGGTAAAAGGCAAGCTCCCTGGCGTTTCCGGTACATCTTCAGATGTACAACCTTCCTGTCCAGGGTAGATGATAGACCAAAAGGAGTAAATCTCCTTTCAGGACATGGCAGACCATGAATCCAATGATCAATGACCAAGAACTATTGACCAAGGATCCACCGAACTTCCCCTTCACCCTGGGACACGCCGATTTTTTTGAGCGTCGGGATCTGATCCAGGATTTTGCGTCCGCTTTTTTCATGGGACGGGCTGATAACGATCTCTTCCAGCGGCAGACCGACCAAAGGCGCCAGATCCGTGACCCTGGGGCAGTCGGCCAGGTTCAGCTTACGCAATGGCATGTCTTTCAAATGGTGCAGATCCTTGATCTTGGTGCCTTTCAGGTTCAGGCCGATCAAGGGCATGCCCTTGAGGTGCATCAGGTCTGCAATGCCGGTGCGCTCCAGTACCAGGGCCTTGAGTTGCAGCCCGGTTAGGGTGGAAAAATTCCTGATCTTGCGGCAGTCGCGCAACGATAACTGGTGCAGGGTCATGCCCTGCAAAGCATGAATGCTGGTGATGTCGGCGTCGTTGAGTATGAGTACGTTTAGTGTCATACCCCGGAGCGGATCGAGATTGACCACCCGCGAACCGGCTGCGTTGAGATGTTTCAACGGCATGCCGTGCAATGGCGTCAGGTCCTCGACCGACGTTGCGCTGATGTCGAGATACTCCAGGGGCGCCCGTGACAGGGGCGTCAGGTCGTTGACCTTGACGCATCCGTGCAGCGAGAGCCATTCCAGCGGCAACCCCTCCAGCGGCGTCAAGTCGCTGACCGGTGTGTTGCCGACCTCCAGTTTTTTCAACGGCATGCCACCGAGCACGTAGAGGTCCATGCAATCCGAGCCGGACAGGTCCAGCTTGTCGAGCGGCAAACCTTCCAATGGCGAGAAGTCGTGGACATTACGCGCATCGCGTAGCGTCAGACGCGTGAGCGGCATGCCGCACAACGGCGCAAGATCGGTCAGATCGGAGGCTTGCGCCAACCAGATATGGTTGAAAGGAAAGCCCCGCAAGGGTGTCAGGTCGCGGATAGCCGAGGCATCGGCGCAATGCAGCGACCATGGCTCGAATTCCGCCCGAAATTCATACGCTATGCCGGGCCAGAGACGCGCCAGCCTTTTCTCGGCCAGCTTGAACAAGTCCTCGGGATCGTCCATCATGTGCGCTGCCAAGATGTAAGCGCCCTGGCGCTCCAGTTGTTCGGCCAAGAAGTAGCGCATGGTTCCGGTCCGGGCCTGGTCCACCATGTTGAACAACTCGACGGCGAGACGGTCGCTGGGCTTCTCTTTCAGGTAGGCGATCAGGTGGCGGCGCGCTTCGTAATAGTTATCCTCGACCATCCACAATTGCGCCCGCAGCAGGTAGGCGGACGTCAGTGCGGGATTGTATTCGATGGCGATTTCGACATGGGCCATGGCCGATTTCAGGTCGCCTTGGTCCAGGGATTGGCGCGCCATTGCGAGGAACATGGGTGCTGAGCGAAGCTGGTCGCTCATGCGTTCGCTCTTCTGGTACTCCATTTCGGTCAGGGCGGCTTCAGTGCTTTTCCGGTTGCGATCGATGGTGTGGAAGGTCCACAACATAATGATGATGGCTGCGATCATCAGGGCCATGACGCCGGAAACCAATGAGTTCAAGCTGCGCTGCCGGAAACGGCGCTGATGTCGGGCCCTGTCAACTTTCTTAAGCAGCGGAGCATGTTGCGGGTTGTCGGGCTTGAGCAGCGAGGAAGCCAGGTCCAGATCGCCATGGTCCAAGGCGCAGGTGGCATACGCGACTTCCGCCTCCTGCAATCCCTGGCACGCGTCGTCGTTCCTATCCCATGTGCGCAGCGCCTCGCGATAGCCGAACATGGCGCGGCCAAAATCGCGATAAAGCTTGCTGCGTTTGGCCGTGCGCAAATGTTTCATCGCGCGCTCCGTCATGTGAATGCTGCTGGCGTGCGCCTGGTAACGCTTGACCGCATTGACAAACGTGCGCACGGACTTGTAGCGTTTCTCGGGTTGAGAACGCATGGCTTTCAAGGCAATGCGGATCAATTCATGCTCCCGGTCGGCGGGTGCGATCATGTTGTTGGCCGCCAGAGTGATGGTCTCCAGCGTCTGTTCGTGTACGTGCGGCGGGTGGCCGGTGACGATTTCGTAGAGCACGGCGCCCAGCAGGTAAATATCGCTGTGCACGCCGATCGCCGTATGGTCGCCACGCGCCATCTCGGGTGCCATGTAAGCCGGCGTGCCGGCTAGCGCGTTCTCATAGGTCAATGCACTGGCCTTGGCCGTTGCGCTTACCGCCACGGACAGACCCCAGTCGAGCATCTGCACCTCGCCGTGATCGCCGAGCATCACGTTCTCCGGTTTGATGTCGCGATGGATCACGCCCTGGCTATGGGCGAATGCCACGGCATCGGTCACGCGCAACAGGATTTCAAGGTTTTCGTCGATGTTTAACTTGGGCCGGGCTTCTTCCCAGGAGCGGCCTTTAATCCGCTTCATGACGTAGAACAAGGTTCCGCTCTGCTCCATGGCAATGTCGTGGATCGGCACGATATGCGGGTGGTCCAGGGCGCCGGTGGCAATGGCTTCGGCCAGGAACTCGTCGCGTAAATCCTTCTGAGCAAGTACATCGGGCTTGATGATTTTGATGGCCACGGCCCGGTCCACCGAGGTTTGGCGCGCTTCGTAGACGCGTCCCATACCGCCTTCGCCCAGCAGGGCGTTCACTTCATAGGCTGGAGTCTCGTCCGTGAGATCTCCGGCCTGGCACACGAATTCGCGGTGCGTCGTGATTGTATCGGCCAAGTCGCGCATGAGGACGCCGGCCGCCGTGGTGTGGTAGCGCCGGATGCTCTGGGTCGGCCGCAGGTCATCGGAAAAGGCGCCTGTCCAACGGGTGCGGACTTCTGCCATAGTCACTTTAATGTTTTCCGGGACATCGCCCGTCGCAGCCGGCAACGGCACATTGCCGGTCAAGCGCAAGGGTTTCTTGCGCACGCTGATTTTTTTTCTGGGTGGTTCCTGCGCCATAAGCGTTCACTCCGTCAACGAAATGCTCCAGCGTCATATTTTTTCCAGAACGTGTCCCGGTCCATGGCGGTTTCGCTGTGATTGGTGCCCAGCAAACACAAGCTGGGCATGTAGCGAATGATGTCCAGGCCCTGGGTCACCGCAGCCGGCGAAAAGGTCAGCTTTTCAAGGGCTATGCCTTTGAGAAAAGAAAGATCGCCGGCGGCAACGCAACCTTCGATGGCCAGTGATTTCAACGGTAGCGTGTTCAAGGTCATCAAGCCGGTCGCTTTGGTGCAATGGGCCAGGTTCAGTTCCTGGATAGGTTTGCCGCGTAGAAAACGCAGATCTCCGACCCGCGTGCCGCTCAGATCCAGCACCTGCAGGGGCAGTTCGGCCAGGGATGAAAAGTCGCGTATACGCTCGCAACCCGCCAAACGCAATTCGCGCAACAGCATGGTGCGCAGTACCCCGATGTCCGTTACGCTAGAACCGCGCAAAGCGAGCTTTTCGAGCGGCATGTTTTCCAGTGGCTGCAAGTCCGCGATCCCGGTCCAGTTGAGCGACAACTCCCGCAGCGGCATGCCGCGCAACGGTTCGATCGTCTTGATCTGCGGGCATCCGTTAAGGTGAAATTCGTGCAACGGCATGCCTTTCAACTGGTCCAACGAGGGTAACGCCCTGCACTGGTGCAGCGTCAAGTGATACAGCGGCATGTCGCGCAGCGGCTCCAGCGAGGCGATCTGGTTGGCGCCCAGCTTCAAGCTGCGCAAGGGTACGCCGGCCAGTGGTTGCAGGTCGTGGAGCTTTGGGCAGTCATAGAGCAGGTCAAGCGATTGGAGCTGCATGCCGCTGAACGCCGCCAGGCTGTCAATGGCCGTGGCGTCACGCAGAATACAGTGGGATAGCGGCAGCCCGGCCAGCGGCGCCAGGTCGCCCATATCCGCGCATTGATGACAGCGAAAGATCCAGAACCCGCCGCGGTCATGCAGGCGCAGGTCAAAGGCCAGATCCGGCCAGGCCCTGGCCAGCTTTGCGTGCGCGGCATTCACCATGCGCTGATTCTTGCGGTAAAGGAATCCGGCCAGGCTGAAACTGCGTCGCTCCTCGAAAAGGCCGGCAAGATGCTGACGCACATAGGGGCGCGAGATGACTTCCGCGTCGCGGCAAAGCGTCAGCAACCGGTTGGCATTCGTGTCATCGGGGTTATGTTCCAGGTAGCGCTTCAAATCGATTTCCGCGGAACCGAACTGACCCAGGATCATGTGCAATTGAACCTTGAGCATGCGCGCCGCGTCATGATCGGGCGCGTATTCGGTCACGGTTTCCAGCACGGCCAGCGCATTGGTGAAACTGCCGCGCACCGCTGCTTTGCCGGCGGAAGCGAAAAGCAGGGGCGCTGTCTCGGCGCGTTGACGACCGCGCTCCTGCTTGGCGCGCTCCAACGCACTCAACGCCTTATGGGCGTTTTTGCCGGCTTTGCGTATGCTCAACACGGCGCGGCCGATGAACAGCGTCAGAAAAACCAACAGCGCGAACGTGGCCTGGATCGTCAGCACCATCTTTTTTTTGCGTGAACGGCGCAATTGGCGGGTGTGGTCGATGTGCTGGCGCATCTCGATCTGTCGCGGATCGGCATCGTCTGAGAGCATGGACGCGGCCAAGTCCAGGTCCCCGTGATCCAATGCGTGCTGGGCATAGACGATTTCGGTGGCGCGTATGCCTTCACGGGCATCCTGGTTGTCTTCCCAGAGGTGCAGCGCTTCCTGGTAACCGTAGAGCGCATCGCTGAAATGCCGATAGTCCTCGTCCTGTCGCGCCATATTAAAGAGCTGATGCGCTCGATCAGTCATGGCTACGCTCTCGTTGTGTTTCCCGTATGCGCGGATCGCGTCTTGAAATTCCCGGGCGGTCTGGAAACGGTCCTGGGGCCGGCTGGCCATGGCCGTGAAAACAATGTCCGTCAATTCATCATCGCGCTCGGTCAGTTCGATTTCATTGCGTGTGGCCCGGTTTAGGCAATCCTGCACCTCGCCGCGCCGCGGTGGGTGGCCGGTGACGATTTCAAACAAAACCGCGCCCAGCAAATAAATGTCGCTGGTCTTACCGATCAGTTCAACATCGCCTTTCGCCATTTCCGGCGCCATATAGAAAGGGGTGCCGGCCAAAGCATTGGCATGATTCAAGGCATTGGCCTTGCCGAGTGAACCAACGGCCACGGCCAGGTTCCAGTTGTGCAGATAAACCTCGCCGAAATCGCCGACAGTTACATTGTCGGGTTTGATGTTGCGATGGATGATGTCGCGGCTGTGCGCAAACGAGAGCGCATCGGCCACGCGCATCAGAACTCTCAAATTCTCTTCTTGCGACTGCGCGCGAATGACCTGGCCCCAGGCAACGCCGTTCATCTTTTTGGTCACATAAAACAACCGGTTTTCGTGCGAGATCGCGATGTCGTGAAGCGGCAGGATATTGGGATGCTCCAGCGCACCGCAGGCCATAGCGTCAGCCAGAAAATCGTCGACCCAGGCCGGATCGTCGACAATATCCTCACGAATCAGTTTGAGCACGACCTTGCGGTCGACAGCGGTCTGTCGCGCCTCGTAGGTAACGCCCAGTGAATCTTCGGCGCAAGGGGCCAGCAGTTCATAATGGGGATCGAAATGCATCGGGCCTTCACGCGCGGACAGGATTTGCCGGCGCAGATGAATCAAGCGCGCAATGGACCGGTCTGCCGCCGCGTCATCCATCATGCATCCCCGCCATATTGTTTACCGTGCATAAAAAGCATGAGCAACCTTATAAATCCCTTTACCTCAACACGAACCAGGGTCAAAGTCAAGCATGAGTTGACTGCTCATTGGCATAGCCCCCGGAAAACTTCAATTCCAGGTCTTGACTTAACCCCGGCGTGGATACAATATATCTTACTTTGTTAAAACAAAAGGGCCTGTAGCTCAGTTGGTCAGAGCAGGGGACTCATAATCCTCTGGTCGGGGGTTCAAGTCCCTCCGGGCCCACCACTTATTTCCCCGGAAGCTGAGTTCGTCGTCCAGGCTTCAGGCCTGCTTCCGGAAACGGCTGGCCTACACAATCGGGCAGGCTGAAGCCTGGACTACGAACCTTATGCAATATAGGAAGCAGGCTGAAGTGCTGGGTCTCGAATTAATTTGCCGTTTTGTCCCACATTAACTCGCTTCCGGTTTGCTGGGGTCAGATCTCGGCGTGGCGGTCTAGCAGTTCTCATGGCTTTGATTTGCTTCTCATGTTTGGCTATGCGCAGACCGATGACATCGGTTTTGGGGCCATCGGGACATTGGTTGGGGATAGGTTTTTTCCTGCCGCTGGTGAAGTTCACCCTGGCCTAATGTGCGCGACAAGGTGCGCGCGACGAGGTGCGCGACAAAACCAAAAGGAAACAAGACCATGAGAACCAGAGCCAAAACCTTAACCGCCGCCCTGAATTTTTTCGAGTTGTGACGGAAGAGCTTCGACCTTGTCGCGCACCTCGGACCGCTGCCAGGGAGCGCAACGCATCCTCAAGGAAACCGGCGTGACCAGTGGCTTGGTCTTGCATGTCGGCTGTAAGACTAATTTAGGTCTTGCTAATAGTACGCACTACTTGTATGGTAGTACGTACTATGCGGAAAAACAGAAATCAGGTTACCCAACAGGATATTGCCGTGGCCAGCGACGTGTCACAGCAATTGGTCTCCGTGATCATGCGTGCGCGCGGCAGCGTCGTGCCCCAGTGTTCGGACAAGACGCGCAACAAAGTGCTCGCGGTCGCGGAGCGGTTGGGCTACCGTCCCAACCGCTCCGCCCGCGGTTTGCAGGGCCAGTGCCATGCCGCGCTCGGGTTGCTGGTGCGCAGCCTGGACTATGTGCCGCATGCCATGCTCAAGGCCATGTTGGAGCAGGCCAAAAAACTGGGCCTGGTGCTGCTCATCGAAAACCTGTCACTGGACGGGTTGCGCAACATCACGCTGCTGGACGAGGATTGCGTCGATGGGCTGCTGATTTTCCAGGATATGCCCGAAATGATTGTAAAATGCATCGACCGGTTACGCATCCCCGCAGTCTGGGTCAACACCAACTTGCATGACCGGCCCGGCTCGATCATTTTCAGTGAACAGGAGGCAGCCGACAGTGCAGTTGAAGCCTTTGCGACCAAAAGACGGCGACGTGTCGCCTGCATCACCAATATCGTCATCGACCGCCCCCATTACTGCGACCGCGACCGATTCCATGGCTTGTGTTCAGCCTGTCGCCGTCGCGGTCTGGAGCCACCGCCACGCCTGGAATTCACCTTTGAGCACCCTGCCCAACAACAGGAAGCCATCACCCGGAGCATACTCCGTTTTCTGGGCGACCACCCAAAACTGGATGCCCTTGTGCTGCAGGGCGATGTGCTGGCGCCGGCCGTATACGCGGCTTTGCGGCAGACAGGACGGGAACCTGGCAAGGACTTGTCCGTGATCGCCTTTAACAACAGCGACATAGCCTGGTCCATCACGCCCGCGCTTTGTGCTTTGGCGGTTGACCCGCGCAAAACTGCCGCATGCGCAGTTGCCCGCTTGGTCACGCTGATCCAGGGCCAGGACCCAGGACCCGTGCCCATGGTCATGCCCTATCACTTGGTTGAACGGCCATCTCTTTAAGATAACATGACATAAAAAACAGCAAAAATGAGAGGAAACAGCATGGAACTGAACAACACCCTAGCCCAGTGGGAAGCGTGGTGGAAACGCGAGAACAAAGATCCGGTTATTTACACCATCTTTCCCACAGGTGACATAGCCGCGCTCGATCCGTATAAAAAGGAATGGATGGCGCCCAAAATTGTCGCTAAATGGAGCAGCTATGCCCAGGAGCACCTGTTTGGCCAGGCCCTGGAACTGCACCTGGAAAGCGGCGAGGACCGCTACATGGAAGAGGTGATCGAATACCTGTATCGTTATGCAGGCATCACCGGCCATACCGCGGGCGGCTATTCGTTTCTGCATCCTTCGTTTGGCGCGGCCTGCCTTGCCGGGTTCATTTCCGGACAGGCCCATTTCACCGAAAATACAGTCTGGTTCGGTCCCGAAAAGTCCATCGAATGGGATGAACTGGAGAGCCTGTTCGACACAAAAACCGCTTATGCCGCGGCTGGTGAACGCTGGCTTAAACGGTTGGTTGAGCGTTGCCAGGAAAGCTATGTGATCGCGGTCCCTGATTTCGGCAATGGCCTGGATGTACTTTCCGCCATTCGCCATGCCCAGGACCTGATGTACGACACCTATGACGAGCCGGAAAAAGTCGAAGCCGCGCTTGAACGGGTCAACGCCGTTGCCAAACAGTATGACCGTTTTGCGCGCGAGATCATCGATCCCGGCAACCATGGCGGACATGCCGATGTGATGCGTTATCTCAGCGCAGAGCCCAATATCCTGGCCTACTGCGACTGCGCGGCCATGATATCAGCCGACATGTTCAGCCAGTTCGTGCTGCCGCTTTTACTGGAACAATGCGCCGCGTACCCAGGCCGCACCGTGTTCCACCTGGACGGGCCGGGCATGATCCAGCATGTGGACCTGATCTGCTCCGTGCCGGGGCTGCACGCTGTGCAATGGGTCTACGGCGCTGGCAATCCGCGCGGCATCGATCCGACCTGGGACGATCTGTATCGCAAGATCCTGGACGCGGGCAAACGCATCTGTCTCTGCGGCGCGCCCTGCGACGCAAACGCCATGAACGAATTTTTCAGCCGCTTTCCCAAGCAGGAATTCCAATTCAGCCTGCATGCAATAAACCAGGAACAGGTCGACCGGTTTCTGCAAGACTTGAAATAGCCAGCAAAGTTTCGCCTCAGTGATGGATCGCAGGGGAAAGCATCTTCGTCCCGATCTTCGTCAACTTCAATTCGACGAAGATTGGACAAAGATGCGAATGAACATGGAAGATGGCGATTTGGATTGACACCTTCTATGATAAACAACATGATGTAATCTGAATTGTATGTAAATAAAAAAAATATGACTGGAGGAGCCACAATGGCAGTTCCTCAATCTATACCAGTTTATGAGACAACACCGCTTGAACGTGTTGAGTACGAGCATCAAAAAACCATTGAAGAAGAGGTAGAAATCCTGGAGCAATTAGATCTGCCTTCGGAGGACGGAATTCCATTGGAAACAAACTGGCACCGTATTCAAATGAATCTACTTATCGATTCAATCCACTCACACTGGCGAGATCGCAAGGATTACTTTGCCGGTGGCAATATGTTCATCTATTTCAGCTCAGAGCAAGTTCGCAACAAGAGTTATCGGGGTCCGGATTTTTTTGTAGTTAAAGATGTCGACGGCACACGTGATCGGGAATCGTGGGTTGTTTGGAAAGAAAATGGACGTTATCCGGATGTTATCGTCGAACTGGCATCTCCCTCAACCATTAAGGTCGATCTCGAGCAGAAAAAGCATCTTTATGAGCTTACCTTTCACACACCGGAGTATTATTGCTATAATCCTGTCAATGCTCGTTTATATGGTTGGCGATTTCAATCTGACGGCTATGTCGCTATACAACCGAATGAGCGGGGTTGGCTGTGGAGCCAAAGGTTCGCAACCTGGTTAGGCATCTGGGAAGGCGAATTTCAACGCATACAAGCAACATGGCTCCGTTTGTATAGCGAGAATCAACAGCTCATTCTCACCATGGCCGAGGCAGAAGCACAACGGGCCGAACAGGAAGCACAACGGGCCGAACAGGAAGCACAACGGGCCGAACAGGAAGCACAACGGGCCGAACAGGCAGAAGCTGAAGTCGCACGCCTTCGACAAGTGCTGGCAAAACATGGCGTCAGTAATGGCCATTCAGATTCACAATAAGTACACGGCGCAGCAAATCCACAACGCAGCAAAATCTTATTTCCAAATCACCGATGACACATAAAAGGGAATAAGCTTTGACGCCGTCATCGTCATCCGAAAGGCTCAGTTCAGAATGTGTCGGGTTCCAAACAGGCACGGGCTGGTTTTGTTCACCTATGGTCGTGATTCTCCGTCAGCCATCCCGAGACCCGGCTCCGGCCCTGGCCAGCAGACTGAGGCCCTTGAGAAAAGGAGAACACTGCCTGGGGCAATATCCAGCGGTATACGAGGCAAACGGCGCCCCCATCCCGCGCTCCACCATAGGCAACCGCTTCTGCTGGCAAGGTCGTGAACTTTCCTGGGCATGGCCCCGCTGTCCGCTCAATGCCCTACAAACCCGGAAGCGCCTTCACGAATAGCAGTGCTCTCCAGGTGGACGTACCGTAAGTTGAGCGCCTACGGCACGTTTTTTGCATGCAGAACTCAGAAGGCCTATCCATGCCTACCCTTCAATACTCCGTGCGTTTGATGAACTCCTCCTGCTCGTGGGCAGGGAGAGCCGTGTAGTATTCGCTGAATCCATACTGGCGGACATATAAGGTCTTGTATTGTTTTGGATGCAGCCGCGCCGCTTTCAAGGTGGCGCGATCGACAAAGTTGATCCCCAGGAACAATCCGCCCATGTTGAAATAGGTGTCGATCATGGCCACCAGTGTTTCAGGTTCGGTTTTCCCGCTGAAGCGGATGTTCAGCGAGCCGGTGAAGCAACGATCGAAAGGAAGCTGCGCAACGCTTTTCAACAGGGCCGTCGGACCCTTGACTTCGGTCCCGTACGTGGGCGATTGGTTTTCGCTGATGGGTTCTCCAGCGTGCCTGCCGTCCGGCGTGGCAGGCAGGTTCACCCCGATCCAGTGGTGGGTGAACAGAGAATAAAAGCCGGGGATGACGTTCATGCCCTCGGCGGCAAAAGCTTTTTCGACGATATCCGCCACCAGCAGGGCCGCGCGCCGCGTCAGGCCGTCAACTTCCGGATCGTCGTTGCCGAATTTCGGTATGGTATGGACGATGTCCTGACAAAAGGCTTCATGGTCCTTGTAATCGCTGTCAACAATATTCAGAAACTGTTTGAGCGTCAATCGCCGTTGATCGTACACCACTCTTTTCAGGGCCATCAGCGAATTGCCAACCGTCGCGATGCCGGCGCAAAACACCGTGGGGATGATATGCCGGGCCCCTCCTTTGGAACAGTTTTTTCCGCGCGCGACGCAATCTCGTATGAGCAGGGATTCAAACGCAAACTCCCATGACGCAAGAAAGGTCGTCGACAGTTCTTTTTCGTCTTCACAGGTATAGGTCAGCTTTTTGCAGCGCGCCACCATGGTTTCAACATTGGCTTGTACAAAGCGGCCGAACGCGGCGAACAGGTCATCCAGCGAAACTTCGTGATCCATGGCTTTGATTTGCTGCAGTGCCTTGTGTAGCATGAGCGGCATACTGAGCCAGTTGTAGGCACTGGTCATATTGGTCTCCAGCGGGCCCAGCTCCACGCAGGAGCAGCCTCTGAGGGTATAGTTGCAGGCGTCCTTTATATCAATGCCTTTGCTTACGTAACCCGGTACGATCACGGCATCGTTGCAGACCGTGACCTGGCCCTGTAACCGGGGGCAAATCGCGGCTGTTTTCAATTTGAATTTTTGCGATGTGGAGGGCGCGATGCGGATATTCAGCACCGGTTCGGGCATTTTGGCATAACAGGCCGCATCCAGGATCATGGCCGACAGTTCATTGGCTTCGTCTTCTCCATTCGGTCCTGAGCCGGCCAGCACCATATAGATTCGCGTCCCTTGCGACGGCGTCGGCTTGATTTTATAGTGCGCCGACGACAAGCCGGTGATCTCGTTGTTTTTTAACAGAAAATGGGCCAGGAGCAAGGTCGCTTCATCCTCGGTCAGTAAACCGTCCGCAAGATCTTTACGCAGGAAAAGTAATAGATACTGGTCCAGACGGCCATAGGCGAAGTCGCGTGCGCCGACAACGCAGCTCATGACAAAATAGATCATCCACATAGCGTGCAGGGCTTCGCTGAACGTGCGTGCCGGCTTGGCTGGAACATGCTCCAGGGCATTTGCGGCTTGCCGCAGAAAAAAACCTTCCGCTTCCGGCAACGTATCGGCTTTCCTCCGCGCGGCCGCGGCGTAACGTCTGGCGTAGGCCTTGAGCGTACGGACGCACGACCTGCCGTTACGGGCAAATGCGCGGGCTTCTTCGGTCCCCAGCCGCTCGGCGGTCATATCCATTTCGCTGACAATTTGGTCCAGGCCTTTGTGCAGCAGGGTCTGAAAATCGGGCGTCCCGTGTCCGACGCTGCTGATCAGCCTGTTGACATATTTTTTGCCCAGGTTCCGGCTGCGATCCTCAGCCGTTAGCCCGGTGTCCTGTTCGACCATCCTGCCCAGGAAAACGTCATCAACATCGACAGGCGTGGAAATCCGGGAAAGGAGCTGATCGAATACGAAGCAATAGCGCTCGTCCGCGGGCATCTCATGGACAGCTTGGTTGTCCAGTTCACCCAGGATTGTTTCGCGTTCGATAAAGCAGCAGTTGTCATTCCCGGCAAAAATGCTTTCACGCAAAGGGTCCAGACGCCGTAGCAATCCGGTTTTAAGCGTTTGTGTTTCAGGTAGGCTGTGTGTCATGATTGTCATCGTTCTGTCTCCTTTTGTCGTTATATACTCTACAGGGCATACCACTTTCTTTCTGTTTTTCCATTGAACATAGCCGAAAAGGAGTCAAAATGGTATGGGCGATCATATTAAATGTATGTCGATTTGTACTTTCAAGCTTGTAAAGCGCCTGTTTTTGTGATGCGATGCAGGGCATGACGTGAAAGGTTGAGTTGGATATGAAAAGAATGGGCGATGTACTTCCCCCACCGCGATCCGTTTTTTTGACCATGCTCGAGCAATCGCTGGCCTGGCAACACTATGGCGGCAGTATGCGTAAATGGGTTGATTGCGCGGAAACAGGATATCGGCGGTTTCCCTTCATGGTCATGGTTCATGCCTATTCCGGGCATTTCTTTTCCACCTGCGACACGGGTGAGCGCTGGGACGTTCCGATGGGCAAGACCCTGCTGGTGCCAGCGGGGATCCGCCACACGTTCGGCGCTGCCGTGCCTGGTTTCCTTTGTCATGCCCGTATCCAGTTCACCTTGTTCGGCGGTGCTGACTTGTTTCACTTTTTCACGCCCCCGCCCGTGGTCGACGGCCAGACCTCGCGCATCATTGGACAAACCATAACCCGTCTACATGAAATCGTCGTCGCGTATCCCATGGCCCTGGCCGATCAGATCCGCTGGGCGATACGCCTTCGCGAAATATTCGAGCACCTTTTATGGCGAGTGCTGCAGCAAGCGCATTTGGATGACCGTGCGCTGCTGCGTTTGGGGGAAACCGAGCGCCTGCAACCCGCGTTGCAATGGATCGAGCACAACCTGCACAGAACCATCACCCGCACGGAGCTGGCCAGCGCCGTGGCGCTTTCCGAAACACGCTTTCATTATGTATTCAAAGAAACCATGGGCATTTCGCCCATGGCCTATGTCAAAGAAACCCGCCTGCGCCGCGGCCAGATCCTGCTGGCCACCAGCCAGCGCTCGGTCTCGGAAATCGCCGTGATGGTCGGTTATGGAAGCATGTTCCAGTTCAGCAGGCAATTCAAGCAAGCCTTCCAGCTCAGCCCGAGCCAATATCGTCAGCAAACACGCCAGTGGTTTGCCTGAAGCCATGGTGGTGGAAGATAGAAACGTTGAGAGAGGAAGCGGACATCCCATGCCATAACCCATCTGAGCGCTCGTTACCAGGGAACCGAGCTGCCTCGATATGGCGCCGTGCGCGGTTTCCATGCCGACCTTGAGCATCTGCAAAGCGCCTTTTGGCACCCGAAACGCGTCACGCGCCACCGCCCGGGCGATTACGTCTGAAGCATGGCTTCGACTTCTTTTTCAGTCAGCGCAACCGCTTCGGGTACTTTTTTGCCGTTTTTTGCGCCGGCCTGGGCTTTGTGCGGTTGACCGCCCCCTCCGCCGCCCGCGATGGCCGCGATTTTGCCGATCAACTTACCGGCATGAATACCGCGCTCAACGCAATCTTTTGACGCGGAAGCCACGAACGAAGCTTTGCCGCTGCTAGCGCTGCCGAGCAGGATTACACCGGACGCCATTTTGTCGCGCAAACCGTCCATCACTTTGAGCAGACCGTTCATGGGCTGGTCTTCGATCACTTCAGCCAGCAGCTTGATCCCGGCCACGTTCCGCACCTTGCTCATCAGGTCGCCGGCCTGGTTGCGCGCGGCCTGGGCCGTACTGCGTGCCAGCTCTTTTTCCAGCTTGCGGTTCTGGTCCATCAAGGCTTTGACCCGCGACACGATCTCTTCGGGCGCCGCGCTGAACAGGTGCGAAAGTGTACGCACCAGGTCGTGCTCGGTCCAGGTCCGCTCGTAGGCCGGGAGGCCGCAGACCGCTTCAATGCGCCGGATTCCGGCTGCTACCGAACTTTCCGACAGGATGCGAAACAGGCCCAGGTCGCCGGTCTCGTGCGCATGGGTGCCGCCGCACAATTCCTTGCTGTAATCGCCCACCTTGACCACGCGCACCGTATCGCCGTATTTCTCGTCGAATACGGCCACAATATCGGAATTGTGCACATCGGCATAGGCCATTTCAAACGTGTTGACCGGTATATTTTCCAGGATCAGACGATTGATGAACTGCTCGACCTCGTCCAGTTTTTCCTGGGGAACGCTTTCAAAATGGGAAAAATCGAAGCGCAACCGGTCCGGCGCCACGTAGGAACCGGCCTGCTTGATGTTCATACTGACCAGTTTTCGCAAAGCATAGTTGAGCAAGTGCGTACCCGTATGATGTCGGGCCAGCGCGCGGCGGCGCTCCTTGTTGACCTCGGCCTCGACCCGGTCCCCTGCGGCAAAGCGGCCTGTAACCATGTGGCCGACATGGATCATGATGCCCATGGCCGGTTTGATCGTGTTTTCGACCATGAACGTGCCGTCCGGACTGCACAGGATGCCTTCATCGCCCATCTGGCCGCCAGCTTCGCCGTAAAACGGAGTGCGATCAAGAATCACCCGGCCGGTCTGACCCTCGGTCAACTCCTCGCAACGCCCGTTTTCATCGAACAAGGTCAGGATATCCACCGCATCGGTCAAGCGGTCGTAACCGGTGAATTCAGAGGAGATGCCCTCGTTGACCAGATCGGCGATCAGGTCTGTATCCTGGTTTTTACCCCCGGCCCTGGCGCGATCACCTTCTATTTTTTCCTGGAGCAAATGATCGTATTCGTCACGATCCAGCGTACATTGGTTTTCGCGGCACATCAATTCGGTCAGGTCAACCGGGAATCCGCACTCATCGTATAACCGGAAAGCCGTGGCGCCGGGAAACACGTTTTCGCCCATGTCCCGCAATTCGGTCAGGCATTGTTCGAACAGCCCCATGCCGCGATCGATGGTGACGATAAAGCTGCGTTCTTCCGATGTGATGGCGCGCATGATTTCCTCGCGACGCTGGCCGATTTCTGGAAATACGTCGCCCATCTGCTCTTCCAGCACTGGGACCAGACCGGCCATGAACGGCTCGGTCATACCCAGGTTGCGGGCATAGCGCGTGGCGCGGCGCAGGATCCGGCGCAGCACGTAGCCGCGCCCGTCGTTGGAAGGTAATACGCCGTCGGCAATGGCGATGGACAGGGTACGCACGTGGTCGGCGATGACCCGCATGGCCACGGCATCGTCGCCCTCATAGGGGCGACTGCTCAGTTCCCGCAGCTTGTTGAGCAACGGCGCAAAAACATCACTGTCGTAGTTGGACTTTTTCTGCTGCAGCACGGCGCAAAGACGTTCAAAGCCCATGCCCGTATCCACATGCTTGCTGGGCAGTTCTTCCAGCGACTTGTCGGCGCGGCGGTTGTACTGGATAAAGACCAGGTTCCACAACTCGATCACTTCGGGCGAGCCGGCATTAACCATCTCAGGGCCGCACCCGTTTTCGGTCAGGTCAATGTGGATCTCGGAGCAGGGGCCGCAGGGACCGGTTTCGCCCATTTCCCAGAAATTGTCTTTCGCGTCGAACTTGAGTACGTGGTCGGCCGGGATATCGGTCAACTCGCGCCACAAATGCATGGCCTCATCGTCCTCGCGATAGACCGTGGCCCAGAGCCGGCTTTTGGGCAGCTTCCAGACCTCGGCCAACAGTTCCCAGGCCCAGGAAATGGCTTCGCGCTTATAGTAATCGCCGAACGACCAGTTGCCCAGCATCTCGAAAAAGGTGTGGTGATAGGTGTCGTAGCCAACCTCCTCGAGGTCGTTGTGTTTGCCGCTGACTCGGATGCATTTCTGGGTATTGGCCACGCGCTTGTTACGGCTTTCGCGCACGCCCAGGAAAATCTCCTTGAACTGGTTCATCCCGGCATTGGTGAACAGCAGCGAGGGGTCCGCCGGCAGCACGACCGGTGAACTCGGCACGACCTGGTGTTCCTTGCCCCTGAAAAAATCCAGAAACGATTGTCTAATTTCTCTCGATGTCAACACGGTGCTATCTCCAGCTTAAAAATCGGTTGTATGTTCCGAAAAAACGGAATCATAAAGAAAAACGCCATTGCGTCAAGATCCTTGTGAATGGCATGTTGTTTTTCTGTGTGTCCTAAGTGCTCCTGGGTCGTAAATTCGGTGACGTATCTGTCAATCAGCAATCTTCATATTACCACCAGTTTTCTTGAGCACATGTAGCAAATCTTTTCTAGTAAGTAATGAAGCCCGGGGCGGGCATGCAACGGGTTGCATTTAGAATCGTGGTTGAGGAGTAGTTTTGCGTGATCGTCCGTGATTTAATTCTAATCCGCACTTAGGGCGGTTTGACCGCATGATCGAACCGCTGGAGCCCGGCAACCAATACCTTCGCCCGTCTCTGCGTTGTGACGAACAATGGGCTGTTTTATGGCACACCTTCGTTTTTGTGGTCAGTCCGGAAGCAGAGCAATTTCGTGGTTGGCAGAGTCAGCACAGCAATAGCAAGGCAGAGCCAGCCGAACCACTCGCCCCAGCGCATGTGCGGCGTGGGCCGCCATTCATCGCCTGGCACGGCCACGTTGACGAAATGGCTGCCCGCGATCCAGTAATCGCCGTCCACCTGGAACACCTGGCGGATCGCGCCGTCGCGGTCGATCCAGCAACTGACGCCGGTGTTGGCGCAGCGGATGAGCGGTACGCCGGTTTCGACAGTCCGGAATACGCTCTGGGCCAGATGCTGGAGCGAGGCGGCGGAGCGCTTGAACCAGGCGTCGTTGGTCTGGTTGATCAATGCCCGAGCCCCGTTCCTGACCGCGTTGCGTGCCAGCGAGGCCACGGTGTCTTCAAAACAGATCAGCACCGAAAACGGGATGTCGCGTTCAGGCAGTCGAAACACAGTACCTGTCTGTCCCGGCGAAAAACTGCCGTCGATCGGCGTCATGGATTTGAGCAGCGGAAACCACTTTTCAAACGGGATGTACTCGCCGAAGACGACCAGGTGCTGCTTGTCGTATTTTTCCACCAGGCGCGCTTCCCGATCGAACAAAATCGAGGTGTTATAGAAATCGATACGATCCTCGCCGCGCTCAAAGTCCAGCGCGCCGACCAGCAGCGGCGTTCCGTTGGTGGCCAGCCGAAAGACCAGGTCATAGGACGCCTTGGCCTGTATCGAGCGCAAGTAATCCGGCAGCGCCGTTTCAGGCCAGACAATCAGGTCCAGGCTGTCCATGGCCGCCAGCGGTTGGGTATAGGTATAAAGCGTTTCATGAGCGAAACGCACATAGGCTTCGTCCCAGACTTCGACACGCTCGAAATTGGGCTGGATCAGCGCGACGAACAACGAATGCGAAGGCGGTTCGGCGCGATACAACTGGGCGCGCTGATGCCAGATGATGGCTGTAAGCAACAGACCGGCTGCGGCCAGTTCGGTATGCACGCGATGGATGCGCCGCCGACCTATGCGCAGGTAATCGCGCACGGTCAGGGCCAAAGCCAGGTTAATCAAGGTAATGGCCGCTGACAAGGCATACACGCCGCCCCAGCGTGCCGACCGGATCAGGATTGGGTTGCGGAATTGGCTGACAGCCAAGGCATTCCATGGGAATCCGGTGAAGAGCTTGTAGCGTGCGAACTCGAGACCGGCCCAGGACAGACTTAACAGCAGCATGATCAATAGGTTGGCGCCTGGAAAGCGGCTGGCCACGCGCCGGAACAGCGGTGCGGTCATGGCGGCGAAAAAGGCCCAGTACAGGGCGCAATACAGCACCAGCACTAGCATCCCCGCCGATGTGACGTGCCGCAACCAGAAGATGGTGATCAGCCAATGCACGGCGCCGGCCATGAAGCCTGCCGCAAACGCCCTGCGCCCGGGCAGATGTTCGACAGCCAACAGCAACGGTACCAGCGCCCACCAGGCCATGGCATGGCATTCGAACGGCGGATAAGCAAAAGCCAGCAGCAAACCGCTGGCCAAAGCAGCGATCCAGGGAAGGCCAGATTTCAGGTTGACCAGGTCGGTAAGTGCCTTAAACAGGTTACTCATTGGCGAGGTGGAAAATCAAAATGGGTTTCGAACAGTTTCACCAAGTCAGCGCACATGGCCTCTTCACGCGGGCCTTCAACGCGAATGGTGATCATTTTGCCGCACTCCAGGCAAAGGCTGAGCAAATCCATGACTGAGGTCAACTCGCTGGTGCCCTGGTCCGTAAAAACTTTGATCTTGCCCTGGTAATCCTTGACTGTTTTGAGAATCACCGAGGAAGGGCGGCAGTGGATGCCCATGGCATTACGAATCGTTGCGGTGCGTTCTACCATCGCCCCACGACCTTATGGCCAGACCGCAGGCATTGGACCCGCGCCGTCCAGCTTTTCGAATATCCTGTTATACAACATCATGTTACACCATATCTTTTCGCGGACGCCCTTGCATCGGGCTTGCTTTTGTGGCATATTGCAATCAACAACGCCCAGTTGAACGGCATCGATCAATCTGACTATAATAAACCATACAGCAAGATAAACAACAAAAGGATGCAAGAAAAATGAGCCATGCAGTGGCCCGATAAAGTCAAGGCCAAGTTGGACGCATTGCCGGACACACCTGGCGTGTACATTATGCGCGACCGTAGCGGTGTGGTCATCTACGTGGGCAAAGCGGCTTCGTTGCGCAGCCGCGTGCGCCACTATTTCCAGCAGGCCACGTTGAGAAGCGCGGATCCGAAATTGCGCGGTCTGATCAAAAGCGTAGCCGATTTCGATGTTCTAGCCTTGCGCAGCGAAAGTGAGGCCACCATCACGGAAAGCCGCTTTATCAAAGATTACAAGCCTTACTACAACGTGCAGCAAAAAGACGACAAGCGATTCCTGCTGTTGCGCGTGAATCTGAACGATCCATTCCCGCGCTTCTGCACCTGTCGCATTCGCAAGAATGACGGCAACGCCTATTTCGGACCCTATGCCTCGTCTGCCGCGGCGCATACGGCGCTGGATTTTATTGAAAAACGATTCGGCATCCGCCACTGCCGGCCGCGTCAGCCAGGACCCGCGGAGTATAAACACTGCCTCAACGACATCGTCCGCTACTGTTCCTGTCCCTGTTTGGAAAAAATATCGCGCGAAGACTACCTCGAACGCGTACACCTGGCTGCCTCGTTCTTGCGCGGCGAGAAGACCGAATTTTTGAAAGAAGTCGATGAACAGATGAAAAAAGCGGCCGCGGAGAGAAATTTCGAACAGGCCGCGGCTTTACGCGACGTGCTGCGCATGCTGCGCGAAGCGGTCAAAACCAGGATCAGGGCAGTCAAGCCGGAGCACATCAAGGCAGAAGAAGCTTGCCGGGGAGTGCGCGAGCTGCAAACCGCGCTGAACCTGGATCAGGAACCGCGAACGATCGAATGCTACGATATCTCCAACATCGGCGGGACCAATGCCGTGGCCAGCCAGGTTTGCGCCGTGGACGGCCGACCGTGCAAAAAACGGTATCGCCACTACAAAATCAAAACCGTGTTCCAGAGCGATGACCCGGCCATGATGGCCGAGGTGATCCGGCGCCGCTTGACACGCGCCATAGAGGAAAAAACAGCGCTGCCCGACCTGATCGTGGTGGATGGCGGATTGACCCAGGTCCGGGCTGCCGTAGCGATCCGCAACGAGTTGCGGCTGGACCGACCGGCGATCATCGGCCTGGCCAAACGTTACGAGGAAATCTTCACGCCGGATTGCGCCATTGACGAACCCATTCGTCTGGCCCAGGATTCAGCGGCGCTGCTCGTACTGCGCCAACTGCGCGACGAAGCGCACCGTTTTGCCTTGACCTACCATCGCAAATTGCGCAACCAGCGCATCCGCGAATCCATCCTGGACGAAATCAGCGGGATCGGCGAAAAAAAGAAGCAGCGACTACTGCAACACTTCGGCTCGTTTGCGCGCATCCAGAAAGCCAGCCTGAACGACCTGGCCGCCGCACCCGGCATAGGCCCCACTTTTGCCCAGACCATTTTCGAACACCTCCACCCGTACCAGTGATCAGTTTCAGTGACCAATGATCAATGACCAATGACGATGGCGCGCAACATTTCGCTCACGGCCTTTTCCATGCCCACGAACACGGCGCGGGATACGATGCTGTGCCCGATGTTCAGTGTATCCAGGTGCGGGATGCGCAGAATGCCCGGCAGGTTGTCCAAATTGATGCCGTGACCGGCATTGACGTTCAAACCGATCCCGTGCGCATGTTCCGCGCCTTTGATCAGCCGCGCCAGTTCGCGATCTTGCTCCGCGCCGGCAGTGTCGCAGTAGCGGCCGGTATGCAGTTCCACATACGGCGCGTTCAATTCCGCGGTCGCGTCCAGTTGGTACGGATCCGGCTCAATGAACAGGCTGACCGTAATGCCGGCGGCGCGCAATTGTTCTACCACGGGCCGCAACGCTTCCCGGTTGGCGCACACATCCAGGCCACCCTCGGTGGTCACTTCCTGGCGTCGCTCCGGCACCATGCAAACTTCATCCGGCTTAACCTCGAGGGCGATCGCCAGTACGCCCGGATCCAGGGCCATCTCCAGGTTGAGCGGCAACCGAACAGCGGCGCGCAATTCGCGGACATCGCTCTGCTGGATATGGCGGCGATCCTCGCGCAAATGCACGGTAATGCCGTGTGCGCCCGCTGCCTCGCACAGCCGGGCCGCTTCCAGCGGACTCGGATACGCAACACCCCGCGCCTGACGCAGCGTGGCCACGTGGTCAATATTGACGCCCAACCTGATGCTCTGTTCGCTCATCATCGTGTTCTCCCGATCCGGTTCATGGTATTAATCCCAGGGCTTCGTGCGCGTTTGCCAGCAGGCGCTCGAACTGCTCGCCGTCCTGGGGACAGATCTTCAAAACAATATGCAGGGGGCACTTTCGCTGTTCGCCGGCCTGCCGCAAACGGACCACGATCCGCTGTGCATGATCCTGATCCTCAGACAAGCAGATATAGAACAAGCGATCCGGCCCCCGGCCCAGAAAATCACCGGAGCGCAACTGGGCCTGGATCAGCGCGCTGACCTGGCGCAGTGGCGCTCGTGGGTTGTCGGGCGTCAACGCCAGCAGTACAGCGGATCGGTCACTTCGCTTATAGTCATCCAGCAAGCGACGCAACGACTTCTTGGTCTCGGCGGCGCGCAGCAGTCCGGTTTCCGGCTCAATATACGGCGGCAGGGAACCAGGTTCGGCGGGAAGCGGATCGCCCGTTGTTTTCGGGCACGGAAATGGGGCGCCCGGCCCCTGGGCCAGCTCGCGTTCGACCTGATCGAGCAAACGCCGCGGTGCATCGCCATGCTCGGGCCAGGCAGCGAATCCCCAATCGCACACCCCGGGCACAGCGCCTGCTCTGAACATGAGTGCGGCCAAATGGGTCGGATCGAGATCCGCGATCAACAACAAACGCGCCTCGTTCAATAACACCAAATCGTCGCCGCGTCGCACCAAGCTGCGCAACGTCTGCTTCAGCGCCAGGCCGGCGGCAACGTCCCGGTTTACATCGAATAAGACCAGGCAGAACGGAGCGTGCGCGGACCCGATCGCCATGCGTCGCGCCAGGCGAAAAACAGCATAATCGTCACTTTCAGGGTGGTTTTGCACATAATGCGCATAGTACTGAAAACGCAAATGCCCGGTCAACAGCGCCATCAGCGCAAAAGAAGACAGCGCGACCAAGATAAACCAACCCGCCACGACGCCGGTCTGCGACCAGCTCGTGATCTTTAACGATGCTGTTATCAACACAATAGTTATGATCGGCATGCTGTCTGCCTTTACCATGAAAAAACGAAAAGAAAAAAATAGCACCGATCAAGAGATTACGGCAAAACCATTTTTCATTTTTCTGACATCAGGGGCGCATCTCCGAGGCACGAAACGTCTTTCTTCAAAGTTTCAGGCTGCTTTTTTAGGCGGGGCGGTGCTGTCGCGGATGATGAGCTTGGCCGGCAGCACCTCGTTGGTCTTGGCGGCTTTTGGCAGCAAGAACTTATCGGCGATCAGCTCCAAGGCAAGTTCCACGGCTCGCGAGCCCATCTCGCGGAACATGTGGCTGACCGTGCTCATGGCCGGATAGGTATTGGCGCTGTGCAAGTCGTCAAAACCCATGATCGATAGATCGTCCGGAACGCGTAAGCCGCATTCGGGCAGCAGACTGTAAAGCGACAATCCCATAGTATCATTATAACAGAAAACAGCGGTAAAATCGATTTTTTTCTCGAACAGCGGCAACAGATGTTTCCGGTTGTGGGCTATGTGGTGGGTGAGTTCATCGTAATAGTTTTTTTCAAGGGGAATATAATGCTCATCGGCTTCAATGCCACATGATTCGACCGCATCGAAAAAGGCTTGACGCCGGTCCGGCAGAACGATGCTGTCGCCGTGCTTTTTGCCGATCCAGAAGATCTTGCGATGTCCCAGATCAGCCAGGTGTTTGACCGCTTCGCGAATGCCCGGCGTCGGATCCGTGTTGACCACGGGCAGCATATCCTGCGGCGGCGAATTGATCAATACCACGGGCGCTTTGATCGGTCCCACGGATTCGATGGTCTTTTTGGAAACATGGGTCATGAGTAGGGCGTCGATGCGTTGCTCCTGCAGATAATGCACACCGCGGACAAAGGCATGCTCGTCTTCCTGGTCGCGGACAATCAGCAGATCCTTGCCGGAAATACGGGCCACCTCGTCTACGCCGGTGGCGATGGTGCCCCACATGCGGTGCAACAGGCCGGTTCGTTGATCCATGGCCAATCCCAGGGTATTGGAGCGACCCAGTGTCAGCGTGCGGGCGTGGTAATTGATCCGGTAGCCCAGCGTCGCGATGGATTTCTGAATCCGTGCAATGGTCGCTTCGCCAATCTTCATGTCCCGCGCACGACCGTTGAGCACAAAACTAACCGTAGTCGGGCTGACACCGGCATGCGCGGCAACCTGTTTCAATGTCACCATGATAAAACTCCAAATTTGTTATGAATTTTGAATATACTAAAACATTTTAGAGCAGCAAGTAAAAAATCGTGTGAACCATAGATTGAGCGCGCATTTGAGTTCTGTGGATCCCTTTGGACGATTCCGGGATTAGCGGGGGATTTTCTATTGATGAGCGCGCCTGATCGCGACAAAGCTCGCGATAACGTTTGAGACAAAGCTTGCGACAAAGAAGAAATCACCCGGAAAACCATGAAGCGCCTAACCGTAATCGTTCACCTCGTGCCAAGTGAAACGTGAAACGTTGGGAGATGCCTATAGGCATTGAAATCTGTTGCTGTTGCCCAGCGGGTGAGAATCCCGCCAAGCCAAAGCGTAGCCAGCAGGCGAGTAGCGGAACCGAAGTGCGATCCCTGAGAAGGGGTGTGCGAAGTTTTCAGTTTAATGCAGCAGGGCAGATGATGGGCGTGACGGATGACCTGGACGGCTTGGTGTAAAAAAAACTGGCAAGAGCGGCTCGGCTGGCAGGTTGAAACCGCGCCGGACGGTGGTCCGGTCACTGTGGTTTGGGCGTGACATCACGAACATCCAGTGCCAGACCGTTACATGATTAAAAAACCGTCCGGGATGGCCCGGACGGTTTTTGCGATGGTTACTTTATTGAGCTTCTTCTTCGGCGGGTGCGCTCAGATCGAGCCAATCCG
>CAZOLK010000042.1:0-30621 GCA_964580325.1 uncultured Verrucomicrobiota bacterium
TCACAAGCCTTTGCCTTGGTTTAATCCGTATGGATATTAGCCGCGGCAGAGTCGCCCAGACAAAATGCCCGGCAATGGAGTCCCTTGGGATGCTTCATTGGCTAGTACCAGCCGAACCGCCGTGACATGCGATCCGTACGCTCGGTGGTGTGGGATGGCTCTTCAGCGATGAGAGGTCCTATCCCGGTCGGCGAGTTTAAATATCTGGTCTGCCATCTCATTAATTGAATGGTCTTCAGAACATATATGCATCACGGAAGCATTTGGATGTTTTGAGTCGAAATCGTGCTCGGTATAGAGCTTATCGATTACCTTGGGATCTATGATCTTTGATGTGTCAGCTCTCGATTCCGACAAACATCTATCTTTGGCCACCTTCCGGGAACAATGTAGCTGCACAAGAAGGCAAGGACAATCATCTCGACTTAGCCATTTGTTATACTTATCGATCAGGGCATCATCAGTTCCGGCTGCATAGACTACAGTGGCCACCACCTTGACTTCGTTGGCAGTATAAAGCCATTTTTTCAGCTTTTCCGAGAGATGCGGAATCTGGAATCGTTGATTGCGATTGATAATATTGGCTGCGTCAATAGTTCGATGATTATCAACCACCACATGTTGTCCATTCGCAGCAATGGTGGTGGCGACTGACAGTTTGCCGGATGCCGGTGGACCAAAGAGTAGGACGTTATGCATAGGATGTGTCTTTCTGCCATCACCGCCTTGTTGGCGGTTCGCTGTCTGTGGGTTCGCTGTGCAAATAGAGGTGTCCAGGGCCTGTCTTCCAAGTTTGATACTCAGGAATTGACGTGCTCATGATGTCATACAGCCACACCATGCGGTCAACGAACCACATTTCGGAAAAAGGAACCGAACTGACATTGGTAATCATCTGCCCGCCCATGTTCAGATTGCCGGTCATGGCCACGGTTCCATCGGCCTTGAAATCGCCGCCTCCGCCTGATGGGATGTTGGTCAGCCCGCTGCCGTCACCATAATACAGCGCATTGGTTCACGCTCGTGGTCATGTTCCTGTTGGCGCTGACCCCCGGTATCAGTATGAGCGAAGACCTTGGGCGGCACCTTTTGCTTGGAAAAATCATTGTGACCCAGGGGGGCATCTCGACCACCAACCTGCTTACGTATACCTGTCCGGACTTTCCTTTTGTCAACCACCATTGGCTTTCAGAGGTGTGGGGTACTGCTGGCGTATTGAGCGCATATTCGACCTGAGCTGTTCACGTTCTTCGGCATAGCCATCTACGGCTAAACCCTCGATGGGGTATCTTCCACGTGCGCCGGGAAACGCTATCTCGGTTGGACCCTACTCATCCTGTATAGCCTCGTTTGGGTAAACGCCCACATCTATTTCATTTTTGGCATCGGCATGGTCGGTGCCTACGTCGGTGCCTACGTCTTCTCCCTATGGTTGTTTTTCCTGGCAAGGCGGCCCCGTATCATATCTGCCGCGCCATGGCGTGAACTTCTGCTGTTGGTCATCCTGTGCCTGACCGGGTGTGTCAATCCCAACGGGTTCCGTGGACTCATGTATCCATTCACCATCTTCAGTAACTATGGTATCGGCATTACCGAAAACAGTTCACCGATGGAGTTATGGAAAACCGTACTCAACCCCATGCTTCTGGCGTTGCGTCCACTCAGTCTAATCACCCTCTACGCCATCCGTTGCCAGGCGGTCCATCCGCGTGCGCTTACCCCGGCCCGATTGGCCCGAATCCTGATTGCCCTTGTCGCCCTCATCGCCACCTGGCGCATGGCCCGCAGCGCGCCGTTGCTGGCGCTTACTCTGTTGCCGATGTTGAGCGGCGCGATTGATACGCCCTTGCGGAGCGTTCAGCTGATCGATAACCGCGGTGTCGCATGGTCCGCAGGGTGCCCCTGCGTGTCGCCGCGATCATTGGTGTCCTTTTATTTGACGGTTTCCTTGTTTGCGCCATTCTCGATGGCTCCTACTACCGCATTTTTCCTTTCCACGCCATTCGGTTTCGATGAGGAAGGGCGTTATCTTGCACTACGCCGCCTCAAGGAACAGGGCCTCAACGGGCCTGTTTTCAACGATTACAACATTGGTTCCCTTGTTGAATACAATCTCTACCCGATTCCCGCCTACACGGACAACCGACCGGAAGCCTTCCCTGTCACTTTCTGGCAGGACGAATATTTACCCGCCCTCCGTGACATTACCCGATGGAAGCAACTGCTTGCGGCCCGTGACATACAGGCGATTATGGTCTCCATCACCGGCGTCAAGGAGCCCTTTGTGCGCATGATGCTGTATGACACCGAATGGCAACTAGTTCATCTGGATTTTCTCAGCGCCGTATGGGTGCGCAAATCGCCGGGAAACAGCGAAATTCTTTAAAACGCGACCTATACCGACGACGACCTGAACGCCTATCGCGACTGTATCGCGCAGCGCATCCGTACACTTGACGCGCAGCCATGCTGGCAGCGACAGGTTATAGCCGATCAAATTGTCTATGAACTCTACTCGCTCATTTGCATAGAGCAGGCCCTCGCCTGGCCGATGATCCTCCAGATGCACCTGCGCTACCCCGGTTATCAGATCATCCATGAAATCATGGCCGTAACGGCCCCCCCCGACGCAACCCGCCCTCTTTGATTTGCAAAAACGCGCCGCCGAATGGCTGCTTTCGGCCAAGCAGGTGTTGGATTACGCCAAGGCATGTCGGCGGCGGAGACGCGACGACGAAGCGGGCCGCGCTCTCCGCCGCGGGTTGCTGTTTTTTCCCGTTTAATCCTCAATTGCGCGCCATGAAACAACGCGACTGATATCTCCCCCACAGATGGTATGACGGTCCCAATGGGTTGCAGGTTCTCCCTTGCAGTAAGAGGTTCGTTGTACAGAGGCTTAAGCGCCTGTCAACTACGCCAGATGTTCGAGCCGGACAAGCTCTGCACCATCAGCGCCATGGTTCGCGTACGACCCGTAACGAGCGAGCGCGCATGCCGGTTGGGATAATAGCCCAACTCTGCGGCCTTGCACACGTCGGCGCGGATCAAATCGCGGCATGCTCCATCGGACAGCGCATAGCTGACGGTTGTCCGGCTGACGCCGGCCACCATCTTCTGCGTCGCTTTGATGGACACAACAAAGTGCGAAATTTGACAGGTGTCAAATAAATTATGTTTTTTTCGTTGTTTGACATCTGTCAATGTACCACTGAGGGAGACGCTCCTCCCAAAAAACCGTAATAATCGGTTTTTTTTCATATTGCACCCAATTAGGCTCAACCCGCGTGGTCGTTCGTTCAACCCCCTTGAACATGTACGTCAGGCGTTGCTAATAGCCGCGTTGACCTTGACTTTTAGGACGCCAGCATTTCGGATTCTTTTACCTTGCGCAGCCAGCAGGCTTGCTTAAAAGCTTCTTTTTTCTCGGATTCGTCATGGTACGGGAACTTTTTATTTTTGGCGACGCCAGGTTCCGGATACCAGGTTACGCTGTAACAAGGCGTTGTCGTGCCGTCGCGATTGCGTCGGAAAGTGTGAGAAACACCGTTAACGCCAGTTGAATTATTGGCTTGTGGTTTGCGTCTAAACCTTATGCGTTGGTCGTCAGGTGCAAACTGCTTTTCCATCTCGTCCCGATATTCGATCGCCTTGATACGCGCATCTAGGCGACCACCGTATTTTCCGTCGCTGAACAATTTGGAATGGACGCACTTTCCGTCTCGATAAACTCTTACAAACCACCCTTTTGTGCTTCCAGACTCAATTCTGCTTAACCCTTTGATTTTTGTACGGTTTTTCATAATATCTTCTCTTCTCTTCATCTTTGCGGTTTTCACCGGCTATGATGTTTTTTAGTCCATGTCCCGTAACGCCTTCAATACCGTGCTGCGGGATCGATTGACTTATAGTCCTCCTTACACTTCTTACATCTTTTTACTTTTATATTGTGTTCATTCATCTTTGACAAGCCTTTTCCAGCTTTTGTTTGAAAAACATTAAACATTGCTATAATCGCACAATACTTCGTGCATACCAAATAGTTAAAAGAACAACAACGCCCAATTGTTAGGATTATGTTTAATATACGCTACAAAATGTGTTTGTCAAGAAGCATTTTGAATTATATTTACTGGCTAGCAGGGCGTTCCGCCCTTAAGGGTTCCTGGGAAAATAGCATGACATTTTGTGGAGTGGGTTCCAGGCACGCCAGAAGTTGTCCCGCAGCCTGCACCCACCCCTGCACCTGCTCCCTGCACCTGCTCCCTCTCTCCCTGCACCCGCATTTCCTTCGTGACAGCGAGCATATCATGTTGTACGCTTAACTATGCATTGTGAATATCATTAGTGGGGCAATACATGAAACAGGAATTGAAGAAAACCACCTTACATGACCGGCACATCGAGCAGAGGGCCCGAATGGCGGAATTCGGCGGCTATGAGATGCCGCTCTGGTACCGGAGCGCCAAAAAAGAACACCTGGCCGTTTTGACTGCGGCCGGTTTGTTCGATACCAGCCACATGGCCGTGGTCATGGCTTCCGGACCTCAGGTACGCGAGTTGCTGCAACGCTGTTTTACCAAGGATCTGGAAAGCTGCGTTGGCAGGCAACGCCAGCCTTTATCGGTCGGCCGTTGCGTTTATGGCGCGTTCCTGCACGAAGACGGTTGCGTGCTGGACGATTCCATCATTTATCAGCATACACCTGAAAACTATATGATTGTAGTCAATGCCGGCATGGGCGCTCTCGTCACCCGGCACCTTGAAGATCGCCGCGCCCAGCGCGAGGCGACGCTGGTCGACCTGACCGACCAATTCGGCAAAATTGATTTGCAGGGCCCTGCTGCGCCCAGCATCATGCGCCGTGTACTGGCCGATCCTGACCAGGCTCTGCGCAAGCTGCCTTATTTCGGGTTTAAAGGTCACTTTCACGAGTCGCCTTCGGATGCCGCGCCCGTAATGCTTGAAAATCACGTTCCACTCCTGCTTTCCCGCACCGGCTACACCGGCGAGGTGGGATTCGAACTGTTCTGCGCACTTGACCGGGCATGCGGGTTGTGGGAAACGTTGCTGCAAGCCGGCCAGGACATGGGCTTGATCGCCTGCGGCCTGGCTGCACGCGATTCGCTGCGCGGCGGTGCCTGTCTGCCGCTTTCCCACCAGGATATTGGCTCTTGGTCGTTCATCAACCATCCCTGGCCTTTTGCACTGCCGTTTGACGAAAACGGCAAAACTTTTACCAAGGACTTTGTCGGCGCCCATGCGCTGCTGCATGCGGAAGATGCTCCGCACACCTATATCTATGTGGGCCATGACGCGCGCAAGGTTTTTCCCGAAGAAAACGCAGAAGTCATCGACAGCCAGGGCCGGTCTTGCGGCAAAGTCCTGAGCTGTGTATCCGATATGGGCATTGATCGGCACAAAGACCGCATCTACAGCGTGGCTTCGCCTGATAAACCCCAGGATTTTACACCCAGGGGCTTGTGCTGCGGCTTTGTCCGGGTCCATTCGCCGTTGCAAACCGGACAGATGCTGGAATTGAAAGATCGCCGTCGTTCCATTAAAGTCACCGTGGTCAACGATGTCCGTCCGGCACGCACCGCACGCATGCCGCTAAAGGTATTTCTCTAGTTGACATCGCCGGTTGGCTGAAATAGGATACAAGCAACAACCCAGCCGTACCCCAGGAAGCATGGGTGCGACAGGTGGTATGTGGCGGTTGGCGTTTGAACTAAAGGAGTGCAGGACTCATGGCCGATAATACCCGGGTGGAGAAAATGGATGCGCAAGTCGAACAGTCGCCTCAGCTCGAGCAGGGGACGTATGAAATTATTCGCAACCGCCTGCTGACGCAGGGCCGGGAGCTGAGCAGCCGTCTCGAACAACTCAATGCGCAACGCAAACAAGTATTCGGTTCCATCGACTTTTCGTTATTGGCCACCGAACGCATTGCCACCGGCAACAATTGCGTGCCGCGCGACATGACGCCCATTGGCAATCGATTCCTGTTCGGCTACAACGTGCATCTCGGCCTGCGTAGTGAAACCTTGCTGGACGATGTGTTCGCCATCTACACGCTGGAAAACCGCTCCTTCACCGAACAGGGCCTGGACATGCTCCAGGACGAAATTTTTCTCAACCATTTTCGCGACCTGTATCGCTATTACCGCGACACTCGTTTCGTCAAGTTCGCCGTGCGCGGGCCGTACCTCTACATGGTCTTCCGCATCGGCCAGAACGTGCAGGACATCAAGACCTTCAAGTGGTTGATCAAAGACGACGGCGCCTTGCGCTACGTGGATAACCGCAGCGATCACGAATTTGCTTTTCCGTGCCAGCACGAGTTCGAATGGGTCCGCACCACTCGCGACATGCATCGGACTGGACATCACCCCCATATCTCGATCAACGACGAAGTGTTTGTCGAGACCATCGGCGGCGACCTGACCATCAAGATCGAAGACAACACCGAAATCGGCGAGGGCATTTACGCCGAACCCGTCGACGACCCGGATCAGACCTTGGACGACGCCGAAATTTACTATGCCGACGAGGGCAACCTGTTGCTGCTGAAAATCAAGCCGTACAAAGAAAAAGCGTTCCGTTACATAGTCTACAGCAAGAAAGTGCAACAGGCCCGCCGGATCGACACCATCAAGGATTCGTGCGTGTTGCTGCCCGATGATCACGGCGTGATCTTTGCCAACGGTTTTTTTCTGCAGACCGGCGAGCACAAGGAATTCGAGATCGCGGAAGACGACATGATGTTCGAACAGCGCGTTCAGGCGCCCAACGGCGAAGATTATCTTTTTGTTTTCTACAACCGCGACAGTGGAACCTATGTGCTGCTTTCTTACAACCTGATAGAGCAGGCGGTTCAGACCCCGATCATCTGCCACGGGTTCAGCTTGTTCGAAAACGGCGATCTGGTCTATTTCAAGGCTGCCGAGGAACCGAAGAAAACCCATGTTCTGCAAATCTGGCAAACCCCGTACATTCTGAGCGGATACGAGGCTGCTGAAAAACAGGATTCGCTGCTCTACAAGATCGGCAACAAGGAGATTGTTCGCTGCATGGCCGCCTGTCGCAGTGTGATCAATCTGGTCCAACGCGAAGACACCTACGCCAACTTGTATCTCGACGTCGTCAAGTACACCACGGAAATCCTGGACGCCTATTTCTGGCTCGACAACCGGGATGCCTTCAACCTCGAGGAACCCCTCGGCGCGGTGCGGGCCACGGCCAATTCCGCCATCGAGGAATTCGAGAAAGTGGTGCGCATCCGTCAGCACACCCAGGGCCAGATCAAAGACGTTTCCGGCCGGACGCGCGACTTGATCAACCATATCCACGGCATGCGCTTCGAAAACATCGATCAGTATGTCAAGGCCTTGGCCGGGTTGCGCAAAATGCGTGGCGAGAGCATCACGCTCAAGGACCTGCGCTATGCGGACCTGGCCCTGATCGAGGAACTGGAGCAGGTGGTGACCCAGGAAAACGAGCGCATGGCCGGTCGCTGCGTGGAGTTTCTGCTCCAGCCCGAAGCACTGACGCCCTATCGCGAGCAGGTCGAGGCGCAGAAGCAGCGCATCGAGGTGGTGACCAAGGTGACCGAGGGCCGCGAGATCGAGAAGGAAATCGTCAACTGCGGCAGTGAGTTGGAGATGCTTATCGACATGGTCAGCAACCTCGAAATTGAGGACGCGACCCAGCGCACCGGCATCATCGACAATATCTCGGTCATCTTCGCCCTGCTCAACCAGGTGCGCGCACAATTGAAAAACCGGATCCAGGAACTGGCCTCGGTCGAGGGCGTAGCCGAATTCGCTTCCCAGATGAAGCTGATCGACCAGGCGGTGATCAACTACCTGGACGTCTGCGACAAGCCGGAAAAATGCGAGGATTTCCTGAGCAAGGTCATGATCCAGCTCGAGGAACTAGAGGGCAAATTCGCCGATTTCGACGAGTTTGTCGGCCAGTTGGGCGACAAGCGCACGGAAGTCTACGATGCATTCCAGAACCGCAAGCTCAAACTGGTCGAAGCGCGCAACCGCCGGGCCGACGGCCTGGCGCGCAGTGCCGAGCGCATCCTCAAGGGCATCCGCACCCGCGCCGAAAGCATGGACAGCGTCGAAGCGATCAACGGTTATTTTGCCGCGGACATCATGATCGATAAAGTGCGCAACGTGATCGAACAGTTGACCGGCATGGACGACAGCGTGCGCGCCGACGATATCCAGGCCCGGCTGAAAACCATTCGCGAAGACGCGGTGCGCCGGCTCAAGGACCGCCATGAGCTTTTCGTGGAAGGCGAGAACGTGATCGCCATGGGGCAGCACCATTTCTCGGTCAACACGCAAACCCTGGACCTGACCGCGATACTGCGCGATGACGCCATGTACTTGCACCTGACCGGCACGAATTTCTTCGAAAAAATCACGGATGCCGACTTTCTCCAGACGCGCGATGTCTGGAACCAGGAAACCGTGTCCGAAAACGCACAGGTCTATCGCGGCGAATACCTGGCCTATCTGCTTTACCGGCAACTCCAGCAACTCGGCGCTACGCCCGGTCCGGACGAGGTGCTCGCCATGGATGCCGATGCTTTGCGCGCTTATATCCAGCAGTTCATGGGACCACGCTACAACGAGAGCTATGTCAAGGGCGTCCACGACGCCGATGCGGCCTTGCTGTTGCGCACGCTGCTGAACATGCACGCCCACATAGGTCTCCTGCGTTATCCCAGCCGCGCGCGTGCGCTGGCCCGTTATTTCTGGGCGTGCATGCCGGACCAAGCCTTTCGCCAGGCTGTCGAAACCAAGCTGGGCAGTTATGGCCTGCTTTACCGCACGTTCGAAGGCAACCCCGAACAGACGTGCTACATTGCGGAACTGAACCAGCGCCTGAGCGCCTGGTGTACCTGCCTGAACCTCACCGAACTTGACGCGGTGCTGCTGCGCCAGGCCGCCGAATACCTGTTTTACGTGTTGTGCGCGGACCAGACCCACCCCATCAGCGCTCCGGCAGCCCGGATTTTTCAGGCTTTTTACCAGGAACTGGACCTGAAAAACATCCGCTCGGATTTTGAGCAGGCCCTTGACCAGGTGCGCGTGGACGAGGCCGTGGCGTTCGCCTTGGTTAGCGACTGGATCCATACGTTTGTCCGCAACAAAGGTTTGGATGAAGAATATGGCGCCGAAACCGTGGCCATTGTGATCACCGGCAGTTTCGACCAAAGCGCCCTTGCCGAAGCCGATGTGCAGTGCACCATCCAGGGCATGACCGGCGGGCACTCGGTGATTGAAAAAGGCGAATATACCTTTCATTACAACCGTTTCATGCTCAAGCTGGAACGATTCGCCCAGGAAACCGTGCCCCGCTTCATCACGTTTCAGCAAACCAAGCAGCGACTGCTCGATGAAGCGCGCCGGGATATGCGCCTTGACGAGTTTATGCCGCGCGTCCTGACATCGTTCGTGCGCAACAAGCTGATTGACAGCGTCTACCTGCCCCTGATCGGCGACAACCTGGCCAAACAGATCGGCGTGGTCGGCGCTGCCACCCGCACGGACCGCATGGGCATGCTGCTGCTGATCTCGCCGCCAGGCTACGGCAAAACCACGCTGATGGAATACATCGCCAATCGCCTGGGCATTATTTTCATGAAAATAAACGGGCCGGCCATCGGTCACCGGGTTACCTCGCTGGATCCGGTCGAAGCGCCCAACGCGGCGTCGCGCGAGGAATTGCACAAGCTCAACCTGTCTCTTGAAATGGGCGACAACGTGATGATTTACCTGGACGACATCCAGCACTGCAACCCGGAGTTTCTGCAGAAATTCATCTCGCTTTGCGACGCCCAGCGTAAGATCGAAGGCGTCTACAAAGGCCGTACGCGCACCTATGACCTGCGCGGCAAGAAAGTCACGGTGGTCATGGCCGGCAACCCCTACACCGAGAGTGGCGAAATGTTCAAGGTGCCGGACATGCTCTCCAACCGCGCCGATACTTACAACCTGGGCGACATTATCGGCGACAAAGCCAATGTGTTCAAGCTGAGCTACCTTGAAAACGCGCTGACCTCCAATCCGGCGCTCAGCAAGTTGGCGTCACGCAGCCGCAAAGACATCCACGGCATCATCCGCATCGCCGAAACCGGCTTGCGTGAAGGGGTCGACCTGGAGAGTAATTTCAGCGCCGAAGAAGTCAACGAACTGGTCACGGTCATGCAGAAGCTGATCCGTGTGCGCGATGTCATCCTCACCGTGAACCAGCAATATATTCGCTCCGCCGGCCAGGCCGACGAGTACCGCACCGAGCCGGCCTTCAAATTGCAGGGATCCTACCGCAACATGAATCGGATCGCTGAAAAAGTGCAAGCTGTCATGAACGAGCAAGAATTGGAAACCTTGATCTTTGACCATTACCAGGTTGAAGCCCAGACTCTGACCACGGGCGCGGAAGCCAACCTACTCAAGTTCAGGGAACTACTCGGCACGCTGAGCGATCAGGACCAGGAGCGCTGGACCGCAATCAAGAAGACGTTCAACCGCAATAAACTGCTTCATGGCGCTGACGGCGAGGACAAGATCGGGCGTATCATTCTCCATCTCAGCACATTCCAGGAAGGGTTGCAGGACTTGCGCGAAGCAGTCAGCCAGGGTGCGTCCCTGCTCAGCGATGCTCGTTGCGATAACCGCACCGAAATGCGGCTGAGCCAGGAAACGCTGGACCAGTTAACGCAACTGCTCGATCAGCACAACCCAGCGGGCAACGGTGATCGCCGGCGCATCACCCGCTTACTGGAACAGCAATTCGAACAGATGCAGGGCTGGGTCGAACCGGGCCGTGAAGACAGGACCGCCCCCGAAACCATTCAGAAAAGAATCGCCCAGGCCGCGGACAACTACCGTGTCCTGCTCGAGCAACTCACCCAGACGCCTCCAACGGAATCCCCGGACAGCCTTCCCCTGGCTGCAACCGAAGCCAAAGCTGACCAACGTCTTTAAGCATCGAGGATGAGCCCTTCTTTCATAGTGATGGCGCGGTCCGCTCTTGTCGCCAACTGGATTTCGTGGGTAACCATCAACACCGCACCGCCGTTTTGGGCAAACGATTCAAGAGCCGTAAGCACGATCTCCGTGTTTTGCGGATCCAGGTTTCCCGTAGGTTCATTTGAAATAAGGAATCGGATGGAACTGCTGGAAGACAAAGCCGATATACCTTGCGCGAAACCGGGATAACGCCTCGGGACGCATGGCATACAGGTCCGTTTCCAGCAATCGTACAGCGCCCCTTTCCGGCGCGAGCATGGCGCCGCAGGTCAAAAGCAGAGTGCTTTTGCCGCAGCAGTTGCCGGCGGCAGACTTTGGTTTGGGCCAGGTTTTTCCTGGCGCGCTCATGCGCCGCGAAACGGGCTTCCGCCCGGGTCAGCGACTTGCCGGCCATTTCGAGTTGTTTGCCCTCGTGCTCCACGCGTTCTTCATAACCGGCCACGATGCGCTCAGTTTCCAGGTCGAAGACCCGCAACAGCAGTAAGCCAACCGGTCACCGCGACGGCCATGGAGATCAGCGTCATCCCCGCGTTGATCTTGCGATGTATGATTTCCTGTACAATCACATGCCAGCTATTCATTGACGTATATCCTTTTTTTATTCCTCAAATTCTGACCATGTGTTCATAAAGGTGCAACAGGGCATGGGTTCCTTCGGGCAAACCAGCTTGGCCGGCCACGAGCGGGCATTTGATTTTGAACAGGAAATAGATGTTGGCGTCCGCTTCCGACAGCGTTTCATAGTTGCCCTGTCCCTTGGCCACGATCAGGTCGGCCTGGTCGAAATGGCGCTGGAAGCGTTCGCTGCAATCGGCCAGAATCGTGCCGGGTGCATCATCGCCGTTATCGATGACAGGCACCATCCGATCAAGCCCTATCATCTCGGCGTCGAACATGGTGACGTCGTTGATGACCGGTCCTCCGCGTACGGCCACGACCGTGCGTCGCTCGGGAAATTGCTCGATGAGCAGGCGGTCGAATACGATCTCGCCGGCATTGTCTGCCAGGTACAAAATGTTTTCGGCATGCTCCAGCGCATCGGTAAAAGCCGGGATGTCGCCGTAGAAAGGCTCGTCCATGACGTGCGCCAGTGCCTGGCGCGCATCGTCGAGGCTCATATTGCCGCTGGCACCCAGGTCGATAACGTTCCCGGCCACGGCCATGCGTACGGCCAGGGCGAACGGGTCAGGCGCGGTGCGCATCCTTGCCCGTACATCGGGAAGCATTTCCATGACCATCTGGTTGAAGCCAAGTTTGATCTCGCGGTAAGGATCCGGGTTGTGCGTCAGTTCACGGATCCGACGTTGAATAGCCCTGACGATCGCCGGTGGATTTTGATGGAGGTCAGTGGCGGAGAGCAGACCGAGGATGTCGTTCATGATACGTTCCCGCAGACGTTCGTCATCGGTCACGCAACGCACGGCATCCAATGTTTGCCGCACGAAACAGGGAAGGCAGTCAAGTGCTGTATGCATATTTTTCTACGTTTTGTTTTTCGAGTTGATTGCTCATTTTTATTCTTACCTGAAAATTCAACCGCACCTATCCAGCAGATAGAGTACCAAGAGCTTGTAAAATAATAAACCTTCCATTATCCATCCCGCTATTACGTGCGCACTTGGAGTAATGCACAGAGACCTTGAAATATGTCGCGGCGGCAAGAGTGCAATTTGCATGACTCGTCCTTGCTCATCATGTCTTTTGCACGCATCCTTGGATCTGCTTGCTCAGGTTTCATGCCGTGTGCTTATTTTTTTAACGCGCTGCAGGCGCAACGCCACTCCGGCATGAAATTTGCTCCATTACACCAAAGTGTTTAGTGAAAACCGAATCTATCTATCACGAAAGGCAGCAATAGCATGAAGACCATACATGAAATAACCTGTACCTTCGTTTTGTTGACGGGCATGGCTGTGGGCGCTGAAGTCCCGCTGGAATCTTCGAATACGGTTACGCTGGTGTCGGGTGGATATGTGGTCAGCCCTTTGTCCCTGTTGTTGACCAATTACCCGGGGCGCGTCATCTACCGTCACGGTTCGTCGGGCGCCATGATGGACCAGATGCTGGAAACTAAACAGGGCGATATCTATGTGGCCGTCGAGCTGTGGCATGTGCGCCGGGCTGAAGCGGAAGATATTGTGGCGGTCAAGTGGCCTTTGGCTGTTTTGCGGCCGGCTATTGCCGTTGCCGCAGGCAATCCTAAATCGATTCACGGGTTGCGACAATTGGGCACCACCGGTTTGCGGGTCTTTATCGAACAACCCGGACGTTGCCAGATGGGGGCTGCGACCGCTCTGTTGCTGGCCAAAAACCAGGTTGTCGTGAAACCTGCCCAGGTGACATTGGATGGGGGCGGACCGACCATGCAAAACCTGAAACCATTTTTCAAACAAGGCTTACTCGATGCCGCTATTGTTTGGCGTTCCTCGAAATCATGTCTCGCTCCTGAATTGGAATTGGTCGAGATTCCGGCGCAAGAGAATATCCGGGTCAACCTGGTCGCCTTGGTTCCGCGCTTTTCGCGGCAGCCGGATGAAGCCCTGGAACTTGTCCGGTATCTGGCGAGTTCCGAGGCAGCGGATCGTTGGCGGGCATTCGGTTTCGAGCCAACCGCGCAGCCGCGGCTTGCGTTGCGGGCTTTGATTGTGCGCACAGCCGGCGTGCTTCCGGATCAGAAAAAGCCGGACAGCGTCGATGCCATCACCCATGCGACCACCACGCCCATGAATACTTATGTCATGTGCAACGCGCTGGCCGCGCAATTGGAAAAACGCGGTGTGCGGACGACCATCGTCGACTACCGGGATTGCAAGGATTGGGCTTGTCTGCCGCAGGACGGCCCGCCTATGGATATCGTGGTGCTTGCCGGTCCTTCCTATCACAGTAAGCAACCGGAACAACTCTTGACGCTGATCCCCAAACTCGCGCCCGTGCTTGAGGCGTGGCCGAAAACGGTGTTCAGCGCGCTGATTCCAGCCTGGTTTCCGGAAACCAAGGGTGTTGCCACGGCCAAAGATACGGACAAACGGCTCGCTGCCCTGGGCGCTCAAACAGTTATGGGCGTCTCGTTGCTGACATCGCGGGGCAAGACTCCGGGCATTGACCGGGAGTCCATGCAAAAGGTCTTGGCGAATTTCGTTGACAACTTGGTGCACAAGCGCCGGCTTGTTCATAAGGACGCATCGTCAGTATTGCTGAATGCACGTTGCGTGGCCCTGCCTGGCAAAGGCACGCTCAGCCACGGCTCCGTGGTCATCGGAAAAAGAAGTCAAGGGATTTATCCATGAGGATTGATGGTATGCATGATGAGGAATGCAACAAGAAAAACCAGCACGAACCATGCGAAATACACGGAAGTCGGCTTTTGGGAGGTGTATAATCCGATAGAGAGGACAAAGCAACGGTGTCGCGGTTCATCCAGAACCGCGGCGTCCCTCCCATGAAACAGAGCAAAAAAAATTATACATCGCTTTTTGGCCCTGTGCCTTCACGTCGTCTGGGCGTTTCGCTGGGTGTGGACTTGATACCATTCAAAACCTGCGGTTTTGACTGCATTTTCTGTCAGTTGGGACGAACAACGAATAAAACACTTGACCGCCGGGAATACATTTCAACTGACCTTGTGATGAATGAAATCACCGACTGGCTGAAAGTGGGGGCTGAGGCGCATTACATCACTTTTTCAGGCAGCGGTGAACCGACGCTCCATGCGCGCTTTGGCGATATCATCGACGGTATCCGGCGTGTGTCTTCCATACCCATAGCGTTATTGACCAATGGCGCCACCTTGATCGATCCTGATGTACGCGAACAAGCTGCGCTGGCTGATGTGGTCAAGGTTTCGTTATGCGCCTGGGATCAATTTTCCCTGGCGCGTATCCATCGGCCGCATCCGGACGTGACCTTCAAGAAACTTATGGAAGGCATTTGGTTATTTAAAACGGCGTATCAAGGTGAGTTGTGGCTTGAGGTATTCATTATTCCGGGCATCAATAACAATGATCGAGACGTAGCTTTGATCGCGGAATTGATCGCCATGCTTTCACCGACTCGGGTTCAGCTCAATACGGCAGTACGCCCAGCCTGTGAACCGTATGTATTCGCCGAATCCAGACCGGAGCTTGAGCGGTTGGCCGCGTTCTTTGAACCAAAGGCCGAAGTGATCGCCAACTACAGCGGTCTCATGACCATACCCATTGCGGTAAACGAAGTCGCGATCTATCGCCTGCTGCAAAGAAGACCGTGTACGCTTGAACAGGTCAGTCACGCCTTTGGGTTGCACCAGACCGAGATTGCGAAATACCTGGGCAAGATGCTTCAGACCGACCGCGTGAGGAAAACAAGAAGAAGCGGCGATACCTATTTTTTTGCCAGTCAAGATGAATAGAGGAGAACACTATGCTTCGATGGAACCTAATGTGTATGGGGCGTCGCGGAAGCGGCCATGGCCGAGGTGGTTGCGTTGGCGGTCGCGGTGGTGGCGGAGGAAGCGCCAATGGGTGGGGAAAGGGGCGTGGAGGTTATGGTCGCGGCGCCATGGGAGGTGCGGGTGCGTCTGATCATATTGCGGAACAAGGCGGTATGGGTGAAAATGACGTAAATCTTGCAATGCTGAAAAGCATTGCGGAGAATTTGCAGCGGCAATTGAATGCTGTGCAGTCCAGGATCTCTGCGATAGAAAACCAGGATCATGAACAAACCGCTTTTGGCGAGTCAGCAGTCATGTACGAACCAGTGGCTGTAGTGGATGAAGAAATGTGTACGGGATGTGGCCAATGCCAGACGGTTTGTCCCTGTCGGGCCATTGTCATGAAAAACCAAAAAGTCGTGATCGATGCTCTGCGATGCAACAGTTGCGGTCTATGTATACAAGCCTGTCCGCGGCATGCGATCAGCATACCCGTATAGCGATTTTCTTCCTAAAGTTAATGATGATCGGCCACGCTGCCGCGTTCCACCATCGGAAGGATATTTTGTGACGTTCCTGTAGCGACAGAGGACGTTTGGCGGAACTCAACCCTGCGGGATGCCCCGTTGAGCGGTGCATGGCGGGAACAAACAGTCCACCAGCGCGAGCAGTAAATGACGGCCAAAAGCCATGGGTTGTTTTCGTTTCATGGTGCTAGGTCAATCGAAGTCACGCTTTCCTTATCAGGCAGGCGGTGTGCCTCGCGGATGTGTTTCCATGGGAACAGGGGTTTGTGTTTCGATGCAGCGGTTCAGGAGTTTCGTTTCCATATCGGCTTTGATCTGGCGATGTTCGTGATGGTGGTACAGGTTGTTGAGTTCACGCGGGTCCGCTTCGAGATCATAAAGCTCACTGTCGCCGGAGACGCGATAAATCAGTTTGTATTGGGCATAGCGGAGCATCATGGAGCGCTCTACCGATTCCGGGCGATCTTTCTGCATTTTCAACAAGGGATAATACGGGCCTTCGGGGTGTTTGATTTGGGTCCCGCCGGAGTAACTGTGGGGATGCAGGAGATGGTGGCCGCCTTCGGCGAGGATTTGCCGTTCAGGATCGCCTGGCGCGCCTTGTATCTGATCTTTCAATGAGCGCGCAAAGTGCGGGTGTTTGATTTCAATGCCCGTAAGATCCAGAACCGTCGGCATTATATCGAACATTTCCACCAGTTCCGCGACCGTGTGCCCTTGTGCACAGTCCGGCGCTCGGATCACCAAAGGGACGCGCAGCATCGGATCCTCGAGACATGAGTAGTTTTTATGAACCAGCCCGTAATCGCCCGCGAAATCGCCATGATCTGAAAATAACAGCACCGCGGTATGGTCTGAAAGCCCGGTTTCATCAAGAGCATCGAGCAGGGATCCGAATATGCGGTCGGCGAATGTGATCATGCCCAGGTAGACCGCGTTGATCTTGCGCAAGGTCGCTTCGGGTAATCCTTCTATGTTGTGGTATTGCCGGATCAGATCGTGGCAGACCGGTTTTCCCGGAAGCTCGGCAGATCTCAGTTCCGGCACGGCGTCGGGATCATACATATCATAAAATTCACGTGGCACGGTATAGGGGGGATGGGGCAGTTCCAGGGGCAGATAGAGCAAAAACGGATTCTCATCCGGTTCGCGTGATTTGAGAAAGGTTATGGCGCGCTGCACCAGGCGGACATCCTCAACATCTTCTGCTTTTCCGTCAAACGGTTCGTAGAGGAAGTCGTAGTATCCCGGGCTGCCGAACGGTTCCACAGCCTTTCCATGATGAACATTCCATCCCGTTTTTTGCGGAGGTTCATGCAGATTTTCCACGTTGGCCCTGTCAACGGCCAGGGGGAAATACTCCGGACTGTACAGGTCGTTCTTACCGTGCCACTCAATATGGTAACCCGCTTCCTTCAAATAGCGGAACAAACTTTGCTGATGCGGCTTGAGAAAGAAATGGTTGGTCCAGCATCCGGTATTATGCGGATACAGACCGGTCATCATTGAACAACGCGACGGACCGCATATCGGGTTCTGAGCATAACATTGCTCAAACCGGGTTCCCTCGTGCGCGAGGCGATCAAAGTTGGGTGTGTTTATTAAAGGGTGGCCGTAGCAGGCCAGATGGTCTGCACGGAGCGTGTCAGGCAAGTAAAGGATGATATTTAACGGGCTACTCTTTTTCATAAATTCTTTTCACGATTCGTCATGCACATTATTTAACCACGCGATAGCCTGTTTGGCGATCTTTTTCTTGATTTTGATTAGCGTCATGCCTTGCCCACCAGCTCTTTCCAGTGCCAGACAAAGTACTGGTAGTTTTCCCAGGACACGTCCGATGGAATGAGGTGGTCGGGGAACGGGATGTAGCGGCCGGCGGTCACCATGGGCCGTATGCGTTCGATCTCGGCGTCCATGGCGGCCATGTCCACGGCCATGGCGCGCTTGTCCATGCCGCCGCCGGCGCACAGTGTCGGGTTCTGGGCCAGCATGGCTGGGATGTCGTTGCCGGCCTGGACTTCATAAGGAAGGACAAAGTTGACGCCGGCTTCGACAAACAGGCCGCTGAGTTCATCGAGCAGCCCGTCGCTGTCCACGGACACGATGCGTACGTCGTGCTTTTGGCCCAGTTCGACCAGTCGGCGATAGTATGGGGTAAGGTAGCGGCGGAACATATCCGGCGAGATCAAGGAGCCGTGTTTGCCTGACATATCCTCCCACAGATGGATTTCGTCGACGCGCGCTTCGAGCATGATGCGTTCCCACAGCGTATACCAGAAATCACAGAAGTGGCGGTTGATGTCGTCGATCAGCTCAGGTTCCAGGGCGCAATTGATCAGGCAGGTCTCCGCGCCCATCATGGTGCGCAAACCGCCGAAAAAACCGTAGGGATAATTGGCTACGATCACGAGAGCCTCGCTGTTGCGCAAGGTCTTTGCCCGTTGCTCCCAGTCCGCGGGAAATCGTTCCGGCGTGTTGGGATCGAAGCGCCACTTGTGCTCTTCCCAGGTTTTGCGGTCGCAAACGGGATATTCGAGAAACTCCGGCATGGTGGTATCCTGTTTGCGGTCGCGCATGACTACGCCATGCGCATCGCGGAACACGATAGTTTCGCCTTCGTCGGCCAGCAGTTTGTGTTTAAACGCCGGGCAGATGCCGAAATTGACGCCGGTGTTGGCATGAAAGGGGTCAAAATCGAACAGGTCACGCCAGTCGTTATCATGGACCATACCTTCGTTTTTCCAGCGGGCGTGAGCATCTTTCCAAGGACCCCATTGAATGACGAACGGTGTGCGGTCAGTGGGTTTGCCTTTGACCGTTGCGATCAAACGTTCGCATGAATTCATCCTATGCTCCCTTCGAATATTTAATGATGTCGCATTATTCCTCGTGTTAAACGGGTTGTCAACAGCAAAAATGATTTGCTTCATGGGGGCGTTCAACGCTATAGTCTACTGCTTTGTTTGTCATCCAATAATTGAAAGTATAAGTACATAGAAGGAAACAGATAGCGCATTGAAAACGGAGCATCTACTGCAAGGCCTTTCGCGCTGCGCGGCCAGATGGTCGCCTCGTACGGCTGCCTGGTGGGGGCGGACATTGGGCAGTATGGCAGCGGCCATGCTGCATAATCGTTGGCGTTATGTTCGGAAGACGTTGGCTGCTTGTTTGCCGGAGAAAAGTGAAGCGGAGTGGTTGACGATCAGGCGTGAGATGTACCAGCACCTGGGCGAGGTCGGCGTGGAATGTCTGCGCCTTCCTTGTTTAACGCAGGAGCAGGTCAGGACTTGGGTGATCTGGCCGGACGAGAACTGCATTCCTGATGCCCTGGCCCGTGGTTGTGGGCTTCTGCTGCTGAGCGGTCACCTGGGCAATTGGGAACTGGCCGGCGCTTCCATACCGCTGCATTTCGGTTTTCCGCCGCACCCGGTGGTTAAGTCGTTCCGCCACAAAATGTTCGATGCCTATTGGCGCGCCGCGCGGGAAAAGTGGGACGTACAAGCTCTGCCAGCGCACAATTCCTATCGTCAATGCATGCGCATCCTCAAAAACAACGGCGTGATCTGTATGATCATCGATCAGAATATGATACGAAAAGAAGGCATTTTCGTTGATTTTTTTGGACGCCCAGCCTGCACTACGCCGGGCCTGGCCTATCTTTCCGCTCAATCCGGTGCGCCGGTGGTGCCCATCTTTTCCTTTCGCGAGACCCCGGAACGTCACCTGGTCGATGTATATCCGCTGATCGACCCACCACCGGACCGCGAACCGGAAACCATTCAAGCTTATACCCAGCAATATACCGCTGTTACCGAACAGGCCATTCGCCGGCATCCAGCCCAATGGATCTGGATCCATAAACGCTGGAAAACGCAGCCGGAACCGTAAGCATAAACCTTTGCAGATAAACTAATAGTTTTACCAACATGATTAGCGGTTTAAATTTGTTAGATTATTGTATTGATGAGCACTTTTTTTCGCTTATTCTTTAAAATAATAAAAACGAAGACGTTTAATCTTATTTGGATAGCCTCTTCTGTGATTGGGGCGCAACGAGAAGAAAAGTGGGAACAATGAGGACAAGACTGAAGCTGAAACCCGGTGCTAAAGGCACCAAGCGTTTAGTCGAGCAATACGGCGAACAACTCTATTGCGTGCGCTATCGCTATGACGAACTCACACGGAAACGCATCAAAACTGTGGAGCTGATTATCGAGGAAGTACCCTGGTCGCCGAGTCAGGAGCATGATCGGAACGATTTGATGGCTGTGCATGTGGATACTAAGGAAATCAGTGTCCATGAGCTGATCAAGGCCGCGGGCGGTCGTTGGAATCACAACAACCGCACGTGGTCGTTGCCCTATGACAAAGTCGTGGAGTTGGGCTGCCAGAACCGGGTTATCGGGAATCGCCAGAAGAAAAATTAAGCGTGTCGGGTGGCAAAGTCGGACATGTCCGACCGGGGGCAGAAGCCCTATACAGGTCAACCCTGGAAAAGGTGGATGCCGTTGAATTGGCCCAGGGCGTATGGGCCAGTTGTGATGCCGCGGACCGCTTCCTGCATCTGGCTGAATTCCGCCTGCAACATGGCGCGGTCCATGGCGCTCTTGGTCCCGTCATTGGCCATGACCGCCAGCTCAGCCATGCGCCCCATCATGTCCTGAATGTTCTGCAGCCAGCCGTCGCGTGTGCGCTGCATGTCGATCATATTCAGCTTGTTGCTTTCCGCAGCCGCAGACTGGTTGGCACGATAACGCGCTTGGTCGCGCATGATGATTATGGTTGAGTCTGTGTAGATGTTGGACCCGGCAAGCAAGGATGCTATGGGATCGATATTCATGATTTAATTATAACGCGGTCCGCGGAAAATTCAATGCTTCAACCGATGGAATCGATGGAATCGAATCTGTGATGTCGACGGTTGACGATAACGGGCGACGATAGCGGATTACGATCCCATGCATTGAGGTGAGTTTAATGCCTTTCTTTTCCTACCACACCGCGATCCGGCCTGACTTGGGCGTCAGGGTGCGGCACTGCAGGTCTTTCAGACGCTGGTCCAGCTCGCAGCACAGGCCGGCGCAGGCTGGATCGTCGGCCCGATTTTGTAGTTCATTGGGGTCTTCCAGGTGGTCGTACAATTCGTGCTCGCCGGTTTGGGGATACCAGGTGTAGCGGTAGCGGTCGTCGTATACGCTCAGGTTGATCCGCCTGGCTTTGGGCGTGTAGTGCTGGACCATGGCCAGGTCGCGGCGGCCGTTTTGGATGATGTCCAGCATGGACTCGCCATGGATCAGTTCGGGTTGCGCCACGCCGGTTAGCTCGCACAGGGTCGGCAGAATGTCCACGCCCTGAACCGTGGTGTCGACGCGTGCTGGTATCTCGCGACCGGGTGCACGCAGGATGAACGGCACGTGGTTCAGGCTGTTGCAGCAGGGCACGCATTTGCCGTGAATTCCGTAATCGCCCAGAAAATCGCTGTGGTCGGAGGTGAATACGATGATGGTTTCGTCCCATACGCCCGCGTTCTGCAAGGCCTGGAGGATCTTGCCCACGTTGATGTCGATCAAGTGTATCAGCGCGTCGGTATATTGTCTGGCGCGGCGGATGAACGGATCGTCTGGCGCATAGACGTTGCGCTTGCGCTGCAGGTTGGCGAACGCCTCGATACGGCAGGCGTCGGCTTCAGCCGGGATGTTGGGCAGGAGCGTGTCGCGCTCGCTGAATTGCTCGGCCAATTGGTGTGGCGGCACGAACGGCGAGTGAGGATCGGGGAATCCGGCCCAGAGCAGAAACGGCTGGTCAGCGGCGGCCATTTCGCCGATTTTGCGAGCCGCCAAGTCGCCAATCCAGGTGCTGTTGTGCAGTTCCATGGGAATGGTCGAGGGATAAAGGTTTGGTTCGTTCGGGAATTCGAGCGTGCGCTTTTTGCGCATGCGGTTGCGTTCCTCAAACACCTCGGGATGGTGTTTGTCGATCCAGGCTCCGTAATGGCCGTTGATGAATTCGCCGTGACCCAGGGTCATGTGTACGTCGTCAAAACCGTAGTAGGGGCCGTGCCAGTCTTTCAGCTCCGGGCGTTCGGTCCAGCAGGCGTGGCTTTCGGGATAGCCGAACGCAGCATGAGCCGCGCAGGGCGTCAGGTGCAGTTTGCCTACGCTGCAGGTGCGGTAGCCGGCCTGCTTGAACAGGTCGGCAAAGGTCGGGATATGTGAGGCGACCCACTTGCCGGGAAACGCGTTGGCGCTGCCCGTTGTGACCGGCGTGTATTCCTCGCGCGGCAACGGCACGCCGTTGGTCCACAGCCCGTGGGTGCTGGCATGCAGCCCGGTCAGCATGGATGCGCGTGACGGCGAACAGATGCCGCTGTTGGTGATGAAACGGTTGAAACAGGTTCCCGAGGCCGCGAGCCGGTCAAGGTTGGGCGTCAACGCATAAGGATAGCCGCAGCAACCCAGGCTGTCAAAACGCTGTTGGTCTGTTAGAATGAAAACGACGTTCATGTTAGTACCTCTGGTTGAAGTTGTTTTTGGCGGGTATCATAAAAGATCGTGCGCATGGTGTCAAAACAACTTGATCGAGGTAGTTCCCGCATGAATCTCAGAACTCCTGGATGACCGACGCTAATGAGAGGTTGTGCGGAGCGCAACCTCACGGGCGAGGGTTTGGCGCCGCCAATCATCCTACTTGCCGTGGACACCGCCTTAATTTTCTGTGTCTGAAATTATTGAAAACAGACCGGATAAAAATTATATTTACTTGGTGATAAGGAAATATTTGGCAAAGGCGGTTCTGTCGTGTGGGTAGATATTGAAAATAAGACAAGTGATGTGAAGAAAGCGGCTGATGCGTATGCGGAGATTGTGGTGGCTGTTGACGATCCCCATGTGCGTCAAGTTGTGGATCAGGCCGTGTCTCAACTCGAGCTGACCTGTCGGTTCATCGAACCGGAACAGGACCTGCATGTTTTCCTCAAACGTGAGCCGGTCGATCTGCTGCTGCTCGATCTGGAACTGACCTGGGTCAATGCACGCCAGTTGCTGGACCTGTGCGTGCGCGAAAAACCCCAGGTGCGCGTGCTGGCGTTCAGCGCCCATGGTGATGTGGATAAAGCCGTGCAGGCCATGAAGCTGGGAGCCAGCGATTGTCTTGATAAACCATTGGAAATAAACGCGTTGAAGAGTTGTTTGCGCGTGATCCTGGATAATCCCGGTTTGCGCCGGGACCTGGTTGCGACCCTTCCGGAATTGCGCCGTTCGCGGGATTTGCTGCAGCACGAGATCCGCGATTTGCACCAGGCCAAAAAAGCGCACAGCGAAAGCGGTGACCGCGCCCACGCCCTGATCGAGGCCACGCCGGACACGATCCTGCGTTTCACCCGTTCCGGCATCGTGACACACTATAGTTTGGGTAAGAACACCAAGCCGTTCCTGGATGCCGCCGATGCGCCCGGTAGATTTCTGGCCGAGCTTTTCCCGCCCGATGCGGCGCGCAACCTTTTACGTCTTCTGGGACGTCTGTTCGAGACCGATCAGCCGCAGATCCTCGAGTTTACCCTGGAACAGGATGCTGTCTGCCGCTGTTTCGAAGCGCGTATGGTGATTTGCGGCAGCGACGAGTGTCTTATGATCGTGCGCGAGATCACCGATAGCCGGTTGGCTCAGGAGGCTTTGCGCGAGGAGCGCGACCGGGCGTTCCTTTACTTTAACATGGCCCATGCTATTTTGCTCGTGCTCAACCCGGACATGACGATCCGACAGATCAACAAGATCGGTTGCTGGATCCTGGGCTGGCCCGAGGAACGGCTGCGCGGCAAAAACTGGTTCCAGCACTTTTTGCCCGAGGCGGACCGGTTGCGTATCCAACCTTTGTACGAAGAGTTGGTTGCGCATACCAATCCGGAAATCGAGGAGCTTTTTGTCAGAGGCGGCGAGAATGTCGTGCTGACCAGCAGCGGTGATGAACGACTGGTCTACTGGCGGACAACCTGCGTCAAGGACGAGAACGGCAAGGTCACGGCTACGATCAGTTCCGGCGAGGATGTCACCGAACGGCGTCGGATGGAGCGTTCGCTGGCAGAGAGCGCGGAACGTTACCAGGCCATTTTTGAAAACTCGTCCGAAGCCATCTTCCTGGTATCGCGGGAAAAAGTGCTGGATTGCAATCAAGCGGCGTTGACCATGTTTGGCGCCGCCAACATTGATGAGTTTGCGCTCTACAAGCCGGCCGACCTGTCGCCACCGCGCCAACCAGACGGCACCTGTTCGCTCCACCGCAGCCAGGAGATCATGTTCAATGTGTTGACCAGTGGGCCGATGCAGTTCGAATGGATGCACTGCCGCATCAACGGCGAACCGTTTCTGGCCGAGGTACGGCTATCCGCGCTGTCACTGGGGGAAGAGCGCATTGTACTGGCCAACCTGCGCGACATTTCGGATCGTAAACAGACCGAAGAACAGATCCGCGCTTCGCTGCACGAAAAGGAGATCCTGTTGCGCGAGATCCATCACCGGGTCAAAAACAACCTACAGATCATCCATGGCCTGCTCGATCTGCAATCCCAGTATCTGGACGACCCGATCACGATCGCCGCATTCCGCGACAGCATGAATCGGGTCCGCTCCATGGCTCTGATCCATGAGCGTCTATACAAATCGTCGAACTTGGCCCGCATCGATGCCGCCGATTACATCAATAGCCTGCTGGAATACCTGACCGGCCTGTACCTGGACCGCATGCACGAGATCCACTTGGATGTTCATATCATGGAGACGCCGCTGGACATCGATCACGCTATTCCCTGTGGTCTGATTATCAACGAGTTGCTGTCCAATGCGCTGAAATACGCCTTTCCGCCCGGCTGCGGCGTCGAGCATAAGACGATCAGCGTCCATTTTGAAGCAGGTCCGCCTCCGCGGCGGATCAACGGCGTTGCGGACGGCGCGGCTGACGGCATCAAGGCGCGCTATACCACCTGCTGCCGTCTGCATATCAGCGACAACGGCGTCGGTCTGCCGCCCGGTCTGGACCTGCGCAACCTGTCCACCCTGGGCCTGCTGTTGGTGCAGCGCCTGGTGACTCAGTTGCACGGTCGGATCGATATCCGGCGCGAAGCCGGCACCGCCTTTAACATCGACTTCGCTTATTGATAGCGCCATGTATTTCATACTTTGCCAGAACCTATGAGCAACGCCATGAAACCCGACCAGGCCTTGCCTGAAAAGCACAGCATCCTGATCGTCGAAGACGAGCAGATCACGGCTATGAGCCTGGAAATGGGATTGAAACGTCTCGGTTATGAATCCCTGGGTTGCGTGGTCTCGGGCGAAGAAGCCGTCGATTATGTCTGTCGTGCGTCGTCCCGGCACAAGCAGCCCGATCTGATCCTGATGGATATCAACCTGGAGCGGGAAATGGACGGCTTGCAGGCGGCCGCGGAGATTCGGCACCGTACCAATATCCCGGTGATTTTTCTTTCGGCCCAGGCGGACGACAAAACCCTTGGTCGCGCCGAGGAAGCCCATGCCTATGGTTTCATTGTCAAACCCTACAATCCCACTTCGCTTAAGCCGGCCATTGAAATGGCGCTTTACCGCCATCGCATGGAAACCCAACTGCGGCGTAGCGAGCAGAATTACGCCACCCTGGCCGAAAACCTGCCCGATGTGGTCATGCGCTTCAACGCCGAGGGACGTTACCTCTATGCCAGCCCCAGCGTACGCGCTGTGTTGGACCGGACGCCGGGCGAGTTGCTGGGCAAGACCCATCGCGAGGCAGGCTTGCCTGAACTCGATTGCCGTTTCTGGGAGGAGCGGATCCAGGCCGTGTTCAAAAACGGTGAACCGCTCGAATGGGATATGGAGCACAGCGAAAACAATCGGATCAAGGTCATGAACTGGCGCTTGATTCCGGACTACGATCCCAATGGCGGCATGTCTACGGTGCTGGCTATTGCCCGTGACGAAAGCGAGCGGCGCAAAACAGAGTCGGAATTGTCAGGGTATCGTCAGGAACTCGAGGAACTGGTGCGGCGGCGCACAGCCGAATTGCACGAGGAGATCGAGCGCCACAAGCGCAGTAAATATCTCTATTCCATGTTGATCCGGAACGTGCCCGGTCATGAAGTCGACCAGTTGCTGACCAAAATCGCCGCCCTGAAACGCGAGATGCCTGAAGGCCGCGCTTTTACTGGTTCAGCCGATGCTGTCACGGAAAGGGTGCAAACCTCCCACGCACCACTTTCCGACGGTTCGGTTCTGCTCTTTGTGGACGACGATGCGGTCTCGGTAAACATGATTGCCGAAAAATACACGACCGAGGGCTATCGCGCCGTGGCCGTCCATTCCGCGGTCGACGCGTTGGGTTGGTTGGAGCATCACGCCGCGGACGTGGTGTTCACCGATATCCGTATGCCCGGGATGGACGGCATTCAGCTCATGCGCCAGATTATGCAGGCCTTTCCCGATATGATCGTCATTGCCATGACTGCCCACGAAGATATCGATTCGGTCACCCGCTGCCTGCGCGCCGGAGCGTTTGATTATATTCGCAAACCATTCGATTATAATGAGTTGGGCCGCGCGCTGACCGCTGCCTGTCATGAGCTGGGGTTGCGCCGTTCCTTGCGTCGGGCCAGCGAGCAATTGTTCGACACGGTCGAGAACCTGGCCGGCTTGGTGCGTGAACGCGGCGATGATTTGGACAGCGCCATGCGTGATTTGAATTTGGAAATCGAAGCGCGCAAACGTGTGCAGGAATCGCTGACCATCAGTCAGGAGCGCCACCAGATTGTGTCAGGCCTGATTTCCGACATCGTGTATACCCATATCATCCAGAACAATGGCGAAATCAAGTTCGAATGGATCACCGGCGCTTGCGAGAACATCACTGGCTACAGCCGGGAAGCGCTTTTTGCCTTGGAAGGCGGCTGGTTGTCCCTGGTTCATCCCGATGACCGGTTGCGCGCGGAACGGTATCTATTGCGCTTGCTCAAAAGCGAGACGTCTGTTTTTGAATATCGCATCCTGACCCGTGACGGCGCTGTGTGTTGGCTGCGCGATTATGTGCAACCGGTCCAGGATGCGGAAACCGGCCGGGTGGTGCGGCTGGTGGGTGCGCTCCAGGACATCACGGAACGCAAGAACACGGAAGATCTGCATCGCGTACAGCGTGACATCGCCTTCATGTTCAATGAAGTGGCTGATTTGAACCAGGCCCTGGAAAGACTGCTGAGCATCCTGACCACCGTGGAAACCGTGGATTGCGGCGCCGTCTATGTGCGGGACGCCGTGCGCGACCGGTTCCTGCTCCATGCGCACCATGGCCTTAGCCAGCATTTCCTGCGCCACGGCGCCGAGATCGGCGCGCATTCCGGCCAATATGCCCGGGCTATGGAAGGCAGGCCCATATTTAAGGAAGGCGGCGATCCGATCCTGGTCAACGACTGGATCCTCAAACCCGAGCAGCTCAAGGCGCTGACGTTGTTGCCCATCATGCACGAAGCGCAGCCCGTTGCCATCGTGTTCCTGGCCTCGCGTTCCAGCGAAGGCATGGCGCCGGCTACGCGCAAGTTGCTCGAATCCGTGACCTTCCAGCTCGGTGGCGTGATCGCCCGGCGGCGCGCCGAAATGATTCTTGAAGCGCGCTTGCGCCTGGAGGAGGGAGTGGCAGCTTTTTCGCGTATCCTGCTGCGCAACAGCGATACCGGCGATGCCCTCGAACAGGCGCTGCACCCGATGTTGCACGCTTCTGGCTTCAACCGGATCGTGGTCTACGAGAACCAAGCCCTGGCCGCACGCTGCGCGCGGATCGTATTGACTGTGGATGCCGCAGAATCGAACGCGGCCCCGCCGGCGTTTCTTGTCGATTATGACACCGTCTATCCCAACTGGCGCACGCTGTTGGCTGCTGGCCGTTGTGCAGCGGGACTCACGCACGAGCTGGATACGCCGGAACGCGATGCTTTGCGCCAACAGGATGTCCATTCCGTTGTGGCGCTGCCCCTCCATGTTGGTGAACGATGGTATGGTTTTATCCGCTTTGACGATACCCGCCGGGACCTGTTGCGCGGCGATGAAGATCTGCGCTTGTTGCGCACGGTCGCGGATTTGATTGGCGCATTCATCGAACGCCGCTGGCTTGAGTGGACCATCCTCGATATTTCCGAAAAAGAGCAGCGCCGTATCGGTAGGGACCTGCATGACGGTTTGGGACAGCATCTGACCGGTATGGCGTTCAAATGCGCGCTGTTAAAACAGGATCTGCAACCGGCCATGCCCGAGGCTGCGGAAGTCGCCGGCGAGTTGGAAGCCATGGCCAATGAAGCCATTTCGCGCGCACACAACCTGGCCTATGGTCTGAATCCGGTCCATCTTGAATCCGACGGCCTGGTGTTGGCGCTGGAAAAACTGGCGGCCACGGTCGAAACCGTGTTCCAGGTCTCCTGTACGTTTGTGTGCGACGAAGAGCCGCGTTTCCATACGTCAAGCGTGGCCAACCAGGTGTATCGCATTGCCCAGGAAGCCTTGAATAACGCGGTCAAACACGGTGACGCCGACCAGGTGGTCGTGACATTGGCGCGTGCCGATGAAGGCTGGCGCCTGATGATCGAAGATGACGGCCAGGGATTGCCCAGTGACGTCGAATCTGGCAGCGGCATGGGGTTGATGACCATGAAATCACGGGCCCTGATGATCGGCGGCAGCTTTGCGCTCCGGAACCGCGAGGGCGGTGGCGTGCGCGTGGTCTGCTGCTTCAAGGAGAACGCTATGTATAGTGAAGGCAACCTGTCTGAGCGGAAAGGGAAACGTGAAAGCGACTGAGCGCAAAGTGTACGTCGTTGACGACCATCCCATTGTACGCGAAGGCATTGTGCGCTTGGTCAATCGTGAACCCGACCTGGAAATCAGCGGTGAAGGCTCGACCTGCGGAGAAGCGCTCGATGCCCTGGCGCGCGAATTGCCCGACGTGGTCATTGCCGATCTGTCCCTCGAAGGTCGCGGCGGCATGGAGTTGATTAAACAGATCCGGAGTTTATATCCCGACCTGCCCGTGCTCGTATTGTCCATGCATGACGAACTGGTCTACGGCGAACGCGCCCTGCACGCCGGCGCCAATGGCTATGTGATGAAGCGCGACGCCACTAAAACCATAATCAGCGCCATCCGCACCGTGCTTGAAGGCGATATCTACCTGAGCGAGGAAGTCAAAACTAAAGTGCTGCGCAAAATGATGGGAGCGCGCGGGGAACAGGGCGCGGATCCCATAGACCGGCTGACCGACCGCGAGTTGGAAGTGTTTCACTTGCTGGGCCAGGGGCTGAGCACGCGCGAGATAGCCGGGAAGTTGTGCCTGAGCATCAAAACCATCGGCGTCCATCGCCAGAATATCAAGCAGAAGCTGGGGCTGAGCAGCGCCCATGAAGTGGTTCATCGCGCCATGCGCTGGAGCAGGTAGCGGAGGCGTTCCGCCTTTGGAACTGCGTGCGCTGTTCTGCTGGCTTCTGCTTCCGGAAAGTTCAGGGTAAAATGCCCCCCCCCCTTCATCCTCCCTAAAAACCCCAATTCTTTCATTGACCATTTTTGCCGCAAACGGTATTATCCGCCGCTTATTCGATATTTGGAATTCGGTATTTGGAACAGGTAGGTTCTGTTCCTTCTGGAATGTAATTTTTAGAGAAGGGGCCCGCAACCATGGCTATGTTGATTTCTAAGTTTCACAGGTTGATTCAGTCCAAAGTGTTATGGATTACAATCTGCGTGTTGATTGTGATCTCTTTCGTTTTTCTGGGGTTGCCCAGGGGCAATCCCGACGTGCGTCAGGAGCGCGCTCTGGCCGAATTGTACGGCAAGAAGGTGATGAATTCGGAATATGCGCCTTATTACTTTTACACCAAGGCCAACCTGGTGCGCCAGGTGCTGGCCAACAAAAAAAAGATGCCGCGCATGAGTGATGTGTTGATGGAAATGTTGGAGCACAATGCCTGGCTGCGTCTGGTCACCCTGAAAGAAGCCGCTGAACTCGGCATCCGCGTTCCCCTGGACGAAGTGCTCGATTTCAACCGCGAATATCCGCCTTTCATCCATCAGGGGCAGTTCAACTTTCTCCTGTATACCAATATGATCCGGCAGGTCTTCAACATGAACGAAAGCGATTTTCTCGAATCCGTGAAACAGGACCTGATCATATATAAACTCCAGCGTCTGGTCAGCCAGACAGTGCTCGTGTCGCCGTTGGAACTGGTGGATCGCTTCCGCATGTACACCGATCAATTCGAAGTGGATTACGTGATGATTACCACCAATGACATCGACCAAAACATCGAGGTCACCGAAGAGGATGCCCAAAAATACTATGAGGAGAACCGCGAGCGTTTCCGCGAACCGGAGAAGCTGAAAACCAAGTACATCTATCTACCCTATTCCAATTACCTGGCCTCCGTCACCATTACCACCAATGAGTTGATGCTGTATTACAGCGAAAACCTGGACGAATTCAAAATGACGGAAACCAACGCAGTTGCAACCAAAAGCACTGAGGCCGCGGACGCACCCCTGGACGACGCCGATGCGGATGTTGCCGCGACCAACGGGGCTATATCGGCCGATGCAACCTCAACCCAGCAAACCGATAC
>CAZOLK010000043.1:0-7203 GCA_964580325.1 uncultured Verrucomicrobiota bacterium
GGAAGGCGATCCCCATGCCGTGCTGGAGGGTATGCTGATCGGCGCCTATGCCATGGGTTCGCGCAAGGGCTTCGTCTATGTGCGCAAGGAATATCCGCTGGCCGTCAATCACATTGAAAAAGCGCTGGAACAGGCGCGCCAATACGGACTGCTGGGCGCGAACATTCTGGGCGCCTTTTTTTCGTTCGACGTCAAGGTCGCCCGCGGCGGCGGCGCCTTTGTCTGCGGCGAATCCACGGCGCTGATGGCCTCGCTCTCCGGTCGCGTGGGCGAACCGCGCGCCAAAGATGTGCATACCGTGGAAAAAGGCTATGACCAGCAACCCACCTGCCTCAACAACGTCGAAACCTGGGCCAACATCCCACATATCGTCCGCCAGGGCGCCGAATGGTTTGCCGCGCACGGCACGGAAACGAGCAAAGGCTCCAAGATCTTTGCCCTGACCGGCCAGGTCAAGAACACGGGCCTGGTCGAGGTGGAAATGGGCGCCACGCTGCGTCAGATCGTCTATGACATCGGCGGCGGCCCCAAGAAAAAAGGGCGCCGCATCAAAGCCGTGCAGACAGGTGGACCGTCCGGCGGCTGCCTGCCCGAATCGGCGTTCGACCTGCCCGTGGATTTCGACAAACTGACCGAAGCCGGCTCCATGATGGGTTCCGGCGGTATGGTCGTGATGGACGACACCTCGTGCATGGTCGACGTGGCCAAGTATTTCCTGAACTTTCTCCAGGAGGAGTCCTGCGGCAAATGCTTTACCTGCCGGGTCGGCATCGGCCGCATGCTCGAAATCATCCGCGACATCACCAACGGTGACGGAACCCAGGAACAGCTCGAACTGCTCGAAGACCTGGCCTGGACCATAGCCAACGGTTCGCTCTGCGCACTGGGCAAAACCGCGCCCAACCCGGTGCTGTCCACGCTGAAATACTTTCGTGACGAATACGACGCGCATATTAACGACAAGCGCTGCCCGGCCGGCGTATGCAAGGGGTTGATCCACTTCAAGATCGACCAGGACAACTGCAGCCAGTGCGGCGCCTGCATGGAGGCTTGTCCACATGACGCGATTAGCGACGAAGACGGTTTTGCCGTGATCGAAGAGAAATGCCAGAAATGCGGCATCTGCGAAGAAGAATGCCCTGTTGAAGCGATTTTGAAGGAGTAAGCAACAATGTCTGACATGGTGACATTAACAATCGACGAGCAAGAGATCGAAGTGGTACAGGGCACAACCGTGCTCCAGGCCGCGCTGGCCAACGAGATCTGCATTCCGAACCTCTGCTACGTACCCGGCGCCAAACCGGTGGGCGCATGCCGGATCTGCCTGGTGGAAGTGGAGCATCACGGCCGGATGAAAATGACGGCCTCTTGCACGCTGGAAGCCAAAAACGGCATGGTGGTGCACGCCCATTCCGAAAACGTGGAGCGCGCGCGCAAGAATCTCGCTGAACTGCTGCTGGCCGAAGCGCCGGAATCCCAAGTGATCCAGAAGCTTGCCGAACGCCTGGGCGTCTACGAAACGCGCTACCCGGAACGCGATAACGATTGCGTGGTATGCGGCCGTTGTGTTGCGGCCTGCGCCGACATCGCCAAAACCGGCGCCAAAGGGTTTATCGGTCGCGGCGAAGAGCGTCACGTGGGGCTGCCCTTCTACAAAGAAGAGTACTGCCAGTCCTGCGGCGAGTGCAAAGAGCGTTGCCCGATCGATATCGTCGTCGAATCGAGACGAGGTGACCCGTGCGGCGTGTGCGGTTCCGAGTTGTCAAAGAACGAGGAGATTCCAGAGTTATGCGAGTCCTGCATCCTGGATGAATAAGAAGTAAACCAAAGAAAGGTATCTATGAACCTGCAAAGACCCAATGCGAACGATGTTTCCGAAACAGAAAATCGTTCTATCAATGTAGCTCCGCAGTCCGGCCTGTGCACACGTTGTATGGACGGCTGCAAAGGCAGTTGTGAAGTGTGGAAGGCCTCCTTCCGCGGACGCGAAGTCATCTATCCCATGCCGTTCGGTCAGTTGACCGCCGGTGCGGACAAAGATTTCCCCATCGATTATTCACATCTCAACATCATGGGTTATGCCATGGGCGCCCATGGTCTGCCCGAAGGCGTACCCGGCGATTCGGACCATGCCATCTTCCCGACGGTCAACACCGAAACGGAATTCGGTAACGAGAACAAGGTCAAAATGAAAGTGCCCGTTTTCACCGGCGCGCTCGGTTCCACCGAAGTGGCCCGCGCAAACTGGGACCATTTCGCCATCGGCGCGGCCATCAGCGGCATCTCGCTGGTCTGCGGGGAGAATGTCTGCGGCATCGACCCCAAGCTCGAACTGGAAAACGGCAAAGTCAAGGAAGCGCCGGATATGCGTCGTCGCGTCGAGACCTATCGCAAGTACCATGAAGTACCCTACGGCGATATCCTGGTCCAGATGAACGTTGAAGACACCCGTTTCGGCGTGGCCGAATACGTGCTCGACAAGCTGGGCGTGACCACCATGGAACTGAAATGGGGCCAGGGCGCCAAGTGTATCGGCGGCGAGATCAAGGTCGACTCGCTGGAGCGTGCGCTGGAACTGCAGAAACGCGGCTATATCGTCACACCCGATCCTTCCAACACAGCCATCCAGGCTGCGTTCAAAGACGGCGCGATCAAAGAGTTCGAGCGCCACTCGCGCCTCGGTTTCGTGGACCAGGAAGGCTTCATGAAAGAAGTCGAGCGCCTGCGCAACCTCGGCGCCAAGCGCGTCACGTTGAAAACCGGCGCCTATCCTATGCGCGAACTGGCCATGGCCATCAAATGGTCATCCGACGCCAAGATCGACCTGTTGACCATCGACGGTTCAGGAGGCGGCACGGGCATGAGCCCCTGGCGCATGATGGAAGAATGGGGCGTGCCCACGTTCTACCTGCAGTGCATGACTAACGAGCTGATCGCCGAACTGGATAAGCAGGGCGCTTATATTCCCGACATCGCCATTGCCGGCGGTTTCTCCACCGAAGACCACATCTTCAAAGTCATGGCACTCGGCGCGCCGTTCACCAAGGCCGTCTGCATGGGCCGGGCCATGATGATTCCGGGCATGGTCGGCAAGAACATCGCCGAGTGGATCAAGACCAAAAAGCTTCCCAAGACCGTGCTGCCCTACGGCAAATCCAAGGAAGAAATTTTTGTCTGCTACGAAGAAGTCAAGGCCAAGTACGGCGACGAAGCCGACAGCTTCCCGCTGGGCGCCATTGGCGTCTACAGTTTCAGCCAGAAACTGCAAGTCGGCCTGCAGCAGTTTATGGCCGGTGCACGTTGCTGGAACACTTCCTGCATCACGCGCAACGAGATCGCCTGTCTGACCGAAGAAGCAGCCAAGATCAGCGGCATTCCGTACATCATGGATGCCTACCGTGAGCAGGCCATGGATATTATCCGCGGCTAGACCGGCTGAGCCGACCTTATAGAACCGGGGAGGCATGCCTCCCCGGAGTTGCGCGGACCACAACCAGAAGATTTGGACATAAGCGTTTGTTGTACAGGCTTTAACCTGCTTGACACATAGGGCAAGTCAAGTTGCTATTGGTTTATAAACAACAGATTGCGCCTTAAATCAACGTGGCAGCCTAAGCTAAGAGTCGATGAATATCCTCATTTCTCACTCTTTAATCTTCTCCATCAGCACGACATCCGTAAGTCGCATCTGTTTGTCCACGGCTTTGCACATGTCGTAGACAGTCAGCAGGGCGATGCTGACAGCGGTCAGGGCCTCCATTTCAGCTCCGGTACGGCCCGTGCAGCGCACTTCGCTCTCGACCGCAACGCCCTGCTCGGTAAGCGTCAGCGTCAGATCGATCTGGTCCAGAATCAGCGTGTGACAGAGCGGAATCAGTTGTGATGTTTGCTTGGCGGCCTGGAGGCCGGCCAGTTTGGCCACGGTCAACACATCGCCCTTGCGCAGACTGTTGTCGCGGATCTTCTCTATCGTGGCCGGGGCCAGTACAATACTGCCGCGGGCACGCGCCAGCCGGCGCTGGACAGGTTTGCCGCCGACATCCACCATACGGGCCTTGCCTTTGTCATCAACATGGGACAGTTCCATGATCAACCTCCAATATCGCTCAGGTTGGCGTGAAAAGCTTGCGTGCCACGGGCCGGTTTGACGGCCACGGCCTGGATCAACGCTTCAGCATAGGGCATTTCGCGGATATTGATCCGCTGGTCGTTGAACAGACAGGGCTGCAACCAACCGTCCGCGGACAGGCGTAAGCGGTCGCAGCGCGCACAATCGCCGCCCATGCCCCCCTGTACAGTGAAGAAGCGACCATGTTCAAGGTCCATTCGCCGAATGAACCGTACTTCACAATCCTGCTCACGGGCGAATGCGGCTACAGCCCGGGCATCGGGTTCTTCGGCATCGTGCTCGATCACGCAGTTGAGTTTGATCGGCGCCAGACCGGCTTCGCGCGCCGCGGCAATACCGGCCAGCGTCTGGTCCAGCCTGCCGCCACCGGTGATACGGGCATAGCGCTCGGGATCCAGTGTGTCGAGGCTGATGTTGATCCGCTGCAAACCGGCCTTGCGCAGGGCCGCGCACTTTCCGGCCAACAGCGTGCCATTGGTGGTCATGGCCAGATCGCGCACGCCCGGGATGGCAACCATCATGGCTGCCAGCTTTTCCACTTTACGGCGCAATAACGGCTCACCGCCGGTCAAGCGGAATTTGAAAAAGCCATGGGCCACGCAAACGCGCACAAAATCGGCAATTTCCTCGTAACGCAGGATATCCTGATGCGGCAAGTAACGCAACGGCGCCTGGCCCGACCGGCAATAGACGCAATGCAGGTTGCAGCGGTCGGTCAGCGAAATCCGCAGATACTGTATGGTTCTGTCAAATCGATCACGCATAATTCAAGCGCCAAAGTATGACCACGGATGCAGGGAATGTCAAGGGGGAGGGTGCGGGGTGCAGCGGGAAGAGTGCAAGAAGGTGTCAGTCCGTGAAGGTCGGTGCTTTTCCATGTCCTCCACAACAGCACTCGCCAACCACCCCGCCACTCGCCACTCTCGACACACGCTTCCCAACATGCTTTACTGTCCGTCATTCGTCCCGAGACATCATTCAGATAGGAGAATGGATTATGCGTACGTATACTTTGATCGCGATTGTCTTTTCAGCGTTGCTGCTCAACCTGGCTGCCCAGGAGGAACAAGTCTACGACCTGTTCCAGTTGGGCCAAAGCTACCGAACGCCCATGGATATGATCAGGGGCTTTGCCGAATCGCGCGGACATACCTTCACTTACAAAGCTTACCTGCCGCCAGGCGTGCCCATCCATGCTCACTGGAAAAACGAAAAAGCCCGCGCTATCGCCAGCCAATATACCTACAAGGTTCTTTGCCTGGTGCCCTACTACGATTTCAAACCAACCAGCCCGCAGGCTGCCGCGGAATTCATGAAACTGGCCAGGGGCAAGATGCCCCAACTGCGCGCATATCTGGTCAACCACTGGCCGAAACGCTCCATGTCCATGGCCGAGAAAGAAACTTGGTGCAAAGAGAACCTGCCCAAGTTCGCCCAGATGGCCGCGCGCGCCAACGAGGTCAACACCGACGCCAAAAACCCGATGTGCCTGGTTCCGCGCGCCCAGGCTTTCATGGATTTCCTGCGCCTGGCCGACCGGATTCCGGGCTTTTCATCGCCGACCAGCGCCTATAACGACGGCGGGCACCAGTCCAACAATGCCAATTACATGTTCGCGTGCATGGAATATGCCTGGATCTTCAACGAATCGCCGCTTGGCCTGCCCAACAAGTTGACTTACAGCACGAAAAACGCACAACGCAAACGGGTCGAGGCACCGCTGTTCGATTTGACCGAGCAACAGGCCCTGGCCCTGCAGCGCATCGGCTACCACCATTTGTGCGCCCACCCGATGAGCAGATTCTCTCTGCCGGCCGACAACCAGCCGCCGCCAGCGCCGTCCGATGTGCGCGGCAACATCACATCCGGACAGGCGACCTTGAGCTGGACCGAGGTCGAAGACCTGGGCGTGGGTACGTATAAATACAAGATCCAGCGCAACGACGGCCAGGTGTTCGAGAACGTGATCGCACATTATGTCGACGACACTGTCGAGGAAGGCAAAACCTATACCTACCAGGTTATGACCGTAGACTTTGTCAACCAGACATCGGCGCCGTCCAAGCCCCTGATGATGAAGACGCCGCTGGATCGTGAACCGCCGCGCATCACGGCGGTCATGACCGATGCAGTGGCCGAGAGCGTGCGTGTCGTGTTCAGTGAAGCCGTCGACCCGGCAGGCGCATGCGACGCGACGCACTATGCCATCGACGGCTTGACCGTCAAGGGCGCCCACCTGGCTGCGCCGAATACAACGATCCTGAGCACCAGTCCCATGAAAGCGCAACAGACCTATACGTTGACTGTAAAAAAACTGGCCGATACGGCAGCCCAACCCAATACAGCCGACAATCTGAAGGCCGTCTACACGTTCACGACACCGGACTGGACCTCGTTTGACCTAACGGGTTGGGACAAGGCCGAAGTGGAGCAGGAAGGCGCACAACTGCGCATGACAGCCCGGGGCAAAGGCGAATTCCGCAACAGCGGCAATACCGGAAAACCGGCCATGGCCGGAATCAAACGCGAGGTGCGGGGCGACTTTGATTTTCCGCTGGCCATCACCTCACAGGGCCAGGTGGCCGCAACTACGCAGCTCAAACCATACCAACGCAACGGCAACGTCAAGACCGGCATCATCCTGGCCCAGGACATCGCCAATCTCGAACAGGGCAACTACGCCGTCATGTACCTGGACGACTCGACCCGCTTCCGTATGGTGGTGCATCGATCCTGGCTCGTCACGGCCAGGGTGATCGGCGCCGGCTTGTCCCACGGCGACCCGCGCGACAACCGCAATGGCCTGAACCTGCCGGTCTGGATTCGGCTAACGCGCAAAGGCCATCTGCTGACCGGCTACTACAGCCTGACCGGCGTAGGCGAAGAGCACTGGAAAAAGCTGGGCGCCATTGAAGCCGACCGGATGCCAGAGAAGCTACAATTGGGCGTATTCCAAATCAGCGGCGTAACCGAGGAGCATTCCACGGCCATGTTCGATCTGCGCGCCACCGGCAAGGAAAAAAGCTATACCAGCACCGAGATGTAAAGAGAGGATAGCCGGATAGCCATCTGTC
>CAZOLK010000043.1:7303-30447 GCA_964580325.1 uncultured Verrucomicrobiota bacterium
CGACCTGTCCGACCTGTCCGACCTGTCCGACCTGTCCGACCTGTCCGACCTGTCCGACCTGTCCAACCTGTCCGATAAGTCCGACCCATCCGAACAAGGCGAGAATTTCGCAACGCCACTGGATGGGATGAATTGACCCTCAAATGGTGAAGTTATTTTTGCGCACGCTTTAAGGTCCGCCAGCCATGCGCCGATATTCCCTTGGTCCCAGGCCGAAGTGTTTTTTGAACAGACGGTAGAAATAGGACCGATCCTCATAGCCGCAGGCAATCGCGATCTCTTTGACGCGACTTGACCCGCTACGCAACTGGCGGCCGGCCCAGCGCATGCGCATGCGGATCTGGTACGCCAGTGGCGACACGCCCACCCTATCGCGGAACAGTTTTCTGAAATGGCTATACGACAGGCCGGCGTTGCGCGCGATTCGCTGAAAATCGCGATCTTGCGCCGGCTGCAGCCTGATGCCTTCCGCCAAATCCTTGATAAACGCGCTGTGTTCGCTTTCGCCCTCGGCCACCAGCCGCATCTCGCAAACCAGGGCCAGCAGTTTTTCCAAGGCCAACGCGGTTTTAACATTCGTCAGCGGCGTGACATCGTGCAGCGCGAAGATCATCTCTCTAAAATAGGCGGAAAACTCCTCGTCCCGGCTGACGCGCATCCAGCCGGTGGGAAGAAGCGCCATAAAGCCTTGCTCGAACATGGCGCGCGCGCGCGATCCGCTGAAAACCACCCAGTTGTGACGCCAAGCCAGCCGCATGCCCGGCGCAGGGCCATAGCGGTAATGGTTGCGCGGGTGTAACAGGTAGAGCACGGGCGCCTCCAGCTCCACGGCCAAACCATGGTTGACGCTGTACAGGATCCGTCCTGGCCCACGGTCGAACTGCAGCGAATAGAAGTGCGGGAAACGCTGATCCATGAGATGATAAGGCGAATCTTCGCTCAATCCGCCGCTCAACACGTTGAGATCCTGAACATATTTCATGGCCGCATATTCGTCAAATCGTACACCTTAAACATCATATTGTCTATTTTATTGCCAAAGTCAAGGTGATAGATATAAGCAAATAAACATATATGACCCATAGCACGGAGACGCGCCGATGAAGTTTTCCGAACATGACAAGCAGCGATTACGCCGTCTGGCGGAGCGCAAGGCACAACTTGCGCATGACCCGATCAACCTGGAAAGACGTCAAGCCTGGTACAGCCTGGATGCCGGCCGGGACGACCGCCCCATGATCCTGATGGAACTGGGCGGTTTGGGCGACGACCTTTTCCCTTATGCGGCCGAACGCCTGATCTGCGAGCACGACCACGCGCGTCAGATCGAGCGTCTTCTGCTGCACGAATTGTACCAGTTCGACGTTATCCGGGACGACCACGTGGTGGAGCCGGTCATGGACTGGTCCTGGCGGATTTCCGTCTCCAACTACGGCGTGCAGGCAGTGCGCCATCAGGGCCGGGCAACGGACAGCAGCCGCGGCTCCTGGAAAGAGGAACCGCCCATCCGCGACCTGGACAGCGATTTCGGCAAACTCAAGCCGCGCACGTTCAGCGTGGACCGGCCGTCCTCGATCAAGATGCGCGACTGCCTAGAAGACGTGTTCGAGGGCATCCTGGACGTGCGCTGCCGGGCCAAGTATTATTGGACCATGGGCCTGACCATGGACGCCATACACCTGGTGGGCCTGGAGAACCTGATGCTGTTCATGTTCGACGACCCCACGGGATTGCACCAGCTCATGGCCTTTTTGCGGGACCAGCACCTGGCTATGGCCGACTGGCTCGAAGCGGAAGGGCTGCTGACCCTGAACAACGAGAACGATTACATCGGATCCGGCAGCATGGGCTATACCCGCGATCTTCCGCGCAACAAACGGCGCAACAGCGCACCTGTGAGCAATACCGATTGCTGGGTGCTGCTCGAATCCCAGGAAACCGTGGGCGTGGGACCGGAGCAGTACGAGGAATTCATCTTTCCCTACGAACAAGCCATTGCGCAACGATTCGGCAAGGTCTATTACGGTTGCTGCGAACCGGTGCACAACCGCTGGGATATACTCAAGGCCATGCCCAACCTGGCCCGGGTCTCGATATCGCCCTGGTGCAACCAGGAAGTCATGGCCCAGGCCCTGGAACGCGATTACGTATTCTCGCGCAAACCCAACCCAACACTGATCAGCACGGCAGAATGGGATGAGACTGCTCTGCGCCGCGACCTACGGCAAACCTTGTCCATCGCACGGGACAACCGGGTGGAAATCATTATGAAAGACGTGCATACGCTGCACAACGAAGTGGCGCGCGCCGCACGCTGGGTCGCCATCGCCCGCGAGGAAGCAGCCCATTTCACGAAAAGTTAACCAACACTCAACACGAGCAACTCAGTAAGCAGGATCGTCTGGAGTTTGCGCATCTACCCCTTGAACTTTCCAGAAGCTGAGCCACATCTTCCGGTAATAAATAGACAGCCCTCGAGCCTCTAGCCAGGGCGTGCTTGAACTTAAGAACCGGCAATCACGGCATCGCGAAGCTTCGTGGCTTATCTTGTGAGAAGTCGCGCAAATCGGACTCATCGGACAGGTAGGACAAGATATCAACCAGCAATAAGCCCACCACCCAAACCCGACAAACCAACACCCGACACACGACACAAAATATTTGCGGATAAGCTTGCCGCGGTCGTTGCCGAAAGCTTATGGTGGATGTTTCGATCATGAAACAGACACCACAACTGACATCGCTTCAACGCGAATACGGCCAGCGCTATGCACTGCTCGCCAACTTCGCGGCGACCGTGACCATGTACATCGTGGTCGGCGCCATGATGATGCTGTTTACCAACGATGTGCTGGGTTTCTCACCCCAGCGCATCGCCTCGATCCTGGCGCTCATACCACTGATCTCCATTGTGCGCATCGGATTCCTCTCCCAGATCCAGGCATTCGGTCGGGTCCGCACCATGTTCGTGTCCGGCGCGATACGCGCTTTGGTCCTGCTGTTGCTCATCCTGATCCCCATCGACCACCTTAGCTTCAGCCTCTATGTGCTGCTGCTGCTCATCTATCAGACCGTGAACCAGATCGGCGCCGGTTCGGTTTGGCAGCCGTTAATGCGCGATATCACGACCACCAATGACCGGGGCCAATTCTTTGCCCGTATGCGCTTTGTCTTCACCCTTGTGCGAACAGCGGTCATCGGCATCATCCCCTGGTTCATCGGTGAACGCATCACAGCGGGGCAATACAAAGTGCTGCTCGGCATTGCTTTGCTGGGCTTGTGCAATCATATCTACTGGATTCGACGCATTCCGGAAATCAAGCGGTCTGACGACGACGAAAGCGTTTCGCCGATCGAGGAATTCCGACGCATCTGGAACATTCTGCGCACCACCACCATCATCCGCCGCCCCCTGCTGCTGTTCGCCCTGCACTTGTTCGCCCAGTTTCCGCTCTACCTGATCTACCTGCGCCAGATGCTCAACGTGCCAGCCAACATCGTGTCCGTCCACACCTTCTTCTTCGCCCTGGGCACCGCGTTGTCGCTGCTGGTCTGGGGCAAGATCGCGGACACCATCGGCTTTCGTCCCCTATGGGCCGGGGTCACCATTCTGGCCATTGTACTGCTGCCGCTGCAGTTGTTCTTGACACCGTTTCCCACCCCGTTCCCGGAATGGCAGGCACTGCCGTCCGATGCACTGCTCAACATGGTGGTGCTGATGGTCATCGGTCTGATCAACGGCATGCTGCTGGCCGGTCACGGCATTGCCCATACATCAATCATGCATCACTACGTCAAAAGCGAGGACGCCCTGCCGGCCATGAACCTGTTCGACACAGCAAGCACGCTGCTGATCGCGGTCTACACGTTTTTCTGCGGCTTTCTGCTGCAGGAAGTCGCGATCCCATGGGGCATACACCAGCTCGGACAAACGTCCCTGCACGTCGACGCGGTGCGCGCCTACCTGCTGCTGTTCGGGATCCCACTCCATTTGCTGGCCCTGTGGCAGTTGAGCAAACTGCCCAACATACGCCCCTACTTCGGGCTGAACGATTTTTTTACATCCATCACGCCCATGTCGCTGCTCACCATGCTGGCGCAACGCCACGTCTTTCACGAGGACGAACGCAAGCGCGCGGAAACCGCACGCTGGCTCGGCGCACGCAACAACCCGATGATGCTCGAGCCCTTGTTCGATATGCTCAACGACCCTTCTTATGATGTCAAGGCAGAGGCGATCCGCAGCCTGGCATTCAGCGGTTCCCCATTGGCCGGCGAACGCCTGCTGGACATGCTGCGCACCCCGGAGATGCGCGTGCTCTGGGACCATGTAGCCTGGGCCCTGGGCGAGCTGAGTTATACGCCGGCCCGCGAAACGCTCATCGCTGCCCTGGCCGAAAGCTATCCCTATCGCACCCGAGCCATGGCTGCCCGTTCGCTGGGTAAACTGGGTTGCGCCACGGTGCGCGACGATCTGCTCAAAATTCTACGCACGCCCATAAATCAACAGCACCTCACGTCTTCGGCCTGCCTGGCTCTGATCCAAATCGACGGCATTGAAGAGCCGACTCTGCTATTCGATACGTTTGCCCGGTTCACCGACCGCATCGAGCGCTACGAACTCATGGAGAGCCTGTGCAAATACATCGGCATTCCTAATGACTGGCTCATCCGCCACCGCGGCCATCAAAGCCTGCACCAGGCCATGCACGAAATGTGCATTCGCAAACCGCTGCGCTGGCGAAAAAAGCGTGAAGCGTTGATCGAGCAAATCGAGCGCAAAGACAACCAGGCCGTCATCGAACAGGTGCAAACAGCACTGCCCCTGCTGGAACCCGAGGAGCGTCATGTGATCGAAGGCCTTTTACAAGCACTGCGTAAACTGGACCGCTGGCAAGCCCTGAGCGTGCTGGCCGCGTCCTGGCTACTGCTGCACGAGACGTAGGGTTCACGGGAAAATATCATGCCATTGTGTGGCGTCAAGTTGCCCAGTCCAGTAAGGCACAAAGGAACAAGCCGCTATGGCGGCAACGTCACTGTTTCCGGCTGCCCTCGAGGTCGAGCCTTTCTGTCAATGCGCATTGCCGCAGCATTTAATATGCTGTTCGTGCAGTAAAAAATCGAAGACAACGTTGCCGCTGCGCACGGCTCCCCCGCGCCATGCTTTCAGTGGTGGTTTAATATCCAAATATATCCAAAATGGAATATCCAATGTCCAAGACAAGGAAGAAGGAAGGGGAAATTCAGGATTGCGGATTCGCTTCGCCACTCGCCACTTGCCACTCGACACTTCCCACATCTTCCGCTATATTCACCTTTTTATCTTTGAATTGGAACATGGATCTATGGAAAAGCAGAAAAATGGAATAAGCCTTTTGGGCCGCTATTTTCGCCTGCACAGAAAACACATGCTTTGCGCCGGATCGTACTCGGTGCTAAACAAGCTGTTTGATCTGGCCCCGCCCTATTTAATCGGCGCGGCCGTGGATATTGCCGTCAGGCAGGAGCAATCGATCATTGCGCAATTGGGGATCCGGAATGCCGCTTCCCAGTTTGTGATCCTGGGCCTGATCACGTTCATGATCTGGATGCTGGAAAGCGTGTTCGAGTACTTATACAAAATTTCCTGGCTAAACCTGGCCCAGCATATTCAGCATGATATACGCAACGAAACCTATGCCCATATCCAGACCTTGGAGATGGCCTTCTTCGAAAACGAACAAACCGGCGGCATCATGTCCGTGCTCAACAACGACATCAACCAGTTGGAACGCTTTCTGAACGAAGGACTGAACACGATCATCCAGATCACGGTCACGGTGCTGGTCATTTCCACTTCGTTCTTTATTCTGTCGCCGCAAATCGCCTGGATGGCCATAATCCCCATACCGTTCCTGATCGCCTTCTCCATCAAATACCAGCGCTTTCTGGAGCCCAAGTACCAGGCCGTGCGCACGGCTGTGGGCCATATCAACGGCATCCTTTCCAACAACCTTACCGGTATGGCCACCATCAAAAGCTACATAGCCGAAGCGTACGAATGCCAGCGCGTGGAACGGTTCTCGCAACATTACCTGGACGCCAATAAAAACGCCATCACCTACAGCGCCGCGTTCGTGCCGTTGATCCGGATGATCATTGTGGTGGGATTCACCTTGATTCTCGTGTTCGGCGGCATCAGAACCATGAACGGCAATTTTGAAATCGCGGCCTACAGCGCCATGATATTCCTGACCCAGCGGTTGCTCTGGCCGTTGACCGGACTCGGCTATACCCTAGACCTGTATCAGCGCGCCATGGCCTCCGTGCAGCGCATCGAAACGCTGCTGACCCGGAAAAGCTCCATCCACAATGGCGCGCTTCCGCTGCCCATCGATGCGGTTAAAGGCGAAATCCATTTCAATGACATCCACTTTGCCTACCAGGGCCGCACGCCCACCTTCAGCGGATTTACCACCGCCGTACAGGCCGGCCATTCCATCGCGTTCGTCGGCGCCACCGGCTCAGGGAAAAGCACGATCATCAAATTGCTCCTGCGCTTCTACGACCCATGCTCCGGCTCGATCACCCTGGACGGGCACGACATCCGCGACTATGACCTTCACGATTTGCGCAAGGCCATGGCCATGGTCAAGCAGGAGACCTTTATCATTGATGGCTCCATCCGCGAAAACATTGCCTATGGCCACCCCGAAACATCGCTGGACCAGGTGGTCAACGCTGCCCAAATGGCCGAAATTCACGAGTTTGTGATGGGCCTGAAAGATCAGTACGAAACCCAGGTGGGGGAACGCGGCCAAAAGCTTTCCGGCGGCCAGCGGCAGCGCATTGCCATTGCCCGCGCCATCCTGAAAGATCCGCCCATCCTGATCCTGGACGAAGCCACATCGAGCGTCGACAATGAAACCGAAGCCGCCATCCAGCGATCATTGGATAAAATCGTCAAAAACCGAACCACCATCATCATCGCCCACAGGCTATCCACCATCAGAAACGTTGACCAGATCTATGTCATCGGCAACCAGGGCATCCAGGAACAAGGCACCCACGACGAGTTGCTGACCCACCAGGGGCTTTACGCCAGCCTCTGGGACGTGCAACGCGGCATCCGGCACAGTGACATTTTATGTTGAAAATGTAACACGATCACCAAGTCTATGTTCAAGACGGGCGTGTATAGGCCTGGCCTGCGTAGCAGGGTATGGCCTCTTTTCCGCTTTTGCCCACCCGGCCGGTCATCGGCTGTGCTTCATCGCTTGCGGCAATGGCAACCGGTGTTGCAACCTTTTATTTTTTTCGGCGACCTCAACCCAGGCATGAGTTTGTTCGCGTTCTAACGCTTATCCATTCTCGTCACGCTACCCAGCAGTGACATTACTGCGGAACGAGTTCCGCTTGCGTTGTCAACAGCAGAAATTCCTTATATTCGCTCTCATACTCCAGCAGTATGAACACAGGATCGACCAGATCCTTGTGGCCCAGGTTCAGGTAATCGATTACGTTCAGAATGATCAGGTCAGCGCCGTTGGTTGCGATTTGCACCCTTGACCAATATAGTCCGGACGAGTTGGTTGTGCTCCGCACAACATCCCCTTTGCATTAACCTCAAGCAGCGCAAGACGTTTGGCGGTGCCAAACCCCAAGGGGGAAAATCCATACCTTTTGCCCCCTGCCCACTGCTCCCTCCCCCTGCCCATCAGTCATTGGGCCGTTTCCGACTGCCTCGCTAAAAAATATCGAAAAAATATTGTCACATAATCCTTTTTTAGTGTAATATATATATAGGAACTGATGAATATTATGTTGTCCAATTCAGGTTTGGGCACATCGGTTTAGCGTAAAAGTAAAAAGAAAGGCTTGATTTATTCGTTTTATTTCGTATTTTAGAAATGTGAATAAATCAAAACGATTTAAAATGGTGAGAAGGAGATCGGTTTAATAATGACGTTTTTTTTTGTCCATGAAGGCGGTTGTAGTGACTCTTTCCAAAAAATGGGCAATCTACCATCGCGGAATAAAAAAAAAATAAATTTTTATCTGGACAAAAGAAAACGGTATTTGGTAAAACGTAAGAAATAAGAAATCCTAAGTGGAGTAAATGAGGAGTAAATGAAAATGAATAAGTTAGGTAAGGTAATACTTGCTGGTTGTTTGATTGCGGGCGTCTCTTTCGCCCAGACGAACGAAGTTGTTAGTAAGAATGCGGTTGGATATGTTAAGATAAGTTTAACGGCGGATCAGTTTAAGATTATTTCGATGCCCTTCAACATGGTTGATGGTTCATCAATTACTGTAGGCGAAGCATTAGGCGACATGCCTGATAGTACAGTTGTATATATATTTAATGGAATTTCTTATAATTCTGAACAGTATCTTACAGGTCCTGGTTGGCTGCCAGGAACGAATGTAATCACACGAGGTCAAAGTTTTTGGGTCAAATCACCATCAGATAAGGATGTATTCTTGATGGGTGAAGTTCCTGATTCTGGTGATGCTCAAACAAGTATTACACTGCAAACAGGTTATCAGCTAATATCTTATCCTTATCCTACAGACATTGATCTTATGAATACAGCAATTTCTTCGAATGCTGTTGATTCAGATCAGATTTTTGTGTTTAATGGTTCCAGTTATGTTCCATATAATTACTTGGCTGGAGCTGGTTGGCTTCCTGATAGCTTTACGATTCAGCCCGGTGTCGGTTTTTGGTATCATCGTATTGGCACCCCAGTTACTGTAAATGAACTTAAGCCTTACACCTGGCCATAATTTTTAACGGAAAAATAAAAAAAAAGAAAGGATAATAAATGAAGAAAGTACTAAGTGTAATGATCCTGCTGGCGTGTGTTTTAAATGTAAACGCCACTATACAAGTATCTTATACCTCCGGCATTGGAACTCTAACTGACAATCTTGGTGCACCATTGGCATCAGACAGGTTGATGATTGCTTATCTTTCAATAAGTGATACATTGAACAATGGATTCAATAACATCAATCCATTAAGCCCTCTGGCTGATGATATTGTTATTGGTGTTCATGAAACTGATGCTAACTTTAGCTTGGGTGGTAGATTGTATGGAGATTATTTATACGAATCAGAGACCAATCCTTATGGAACTTATGTTGCTGATTATTTTCCTGGTAAACCAGGATTGTATGTTGCAGTTTTTGAACAGGCATATTCGGCAACTCCAAGTTTCACACCAGGTGAGTATTATGGATTAGGTCCTGTTTACGCCCCTGCTGGTGGTATGGCACATTCAGGTGTTGGTTCTCCTCCTCCCCTTCCTGATGATTATGGAGCTGAGGTAAACACTGCTGGTGGCATTCAGACTTCCCTGCAGCTTGCTCCTGAACCCAACACTATGCTTCTGGCTCTGCTGGGTGTAATCGGTGTTGTTTTCTTTCGCATTCGCAAAAAATAAGGTATTAGCTATACTTATTTGATTTAACACCCGCCGGGGAACTACTGGCGGGTGTTTTTTTTTCATGGGATCCGATCAACGATCTTTATGCGGGATCGCTGGTTCCTTAATTTAGACTTTTTTCGGAAATTTTGGTCGTAATAATTTGAGCGTTAAGGAGTAATAGCATAGTGGCGAAAGTTTCCAGCTTTGTTCCTCACCTTGCCTCCAAACGGATCACACAAATGCAGCCAGTGCTTAGATACAGAAATTCAAAAGAATCGTATTTTGCTATCGTATCGTCACCCGCTATCGTCATTCCTCGTAAAGTTTGGCTCCGCCAAACGTCTTACACTAGGCTGATGCAATGCAACCCGATACCTGGAGGGCGAGATTGTGTCGAGCGAGCCGTAGCTTTTGCCTGTGCGCATGCGGCATATCTTTCCCACAGACGTGCGTAACGGCACAGCACAGCATCGCCCTCCAGCAAAAATGAAAGAATGCACCCAGTTGCTAGGTCTCAAATCAAAACGACACGATTCCCTCGAAAAGTCGCAGATTAAGGATCTCGCGGAACCCGCTGCAGATAAGCACCATCGACCACTAGCGTTCGCTTTTTCTTGTCCAATCCATACACATTTAATTCGGGACAGATTGTGTAAATAATTTGAGACCTAGCACCAGTACTTAGATACAGAAATTCAAAAGAATCGTATTTCGCTATCGTATCGTCACCCGCTATCGTCATTCCCCGTAAAGTTTGGCTCCGCCAAACGTCTTAAGGCGGATGCAATGCAACCCGACACCTGTAGGGCGAGATTGTGAATGCAACCCGACACCTGAATGCAACCCGACACCTGGAGGGCGAGACTGTGTCGAGCCGTAGCTTTTGCCTGTGCGCATGCGGCATATCTTTCCAACAGGCGTGCGTAACAGCTCAGCACAGCACAGCACAGCATAGCCATCCAGCAAAAATGAAAAAATGCAGCCCAGTGCTTAGATGCAGAAATTCAAAAGAATTGTATTTCGCTATTGTATCCGTAAAGTTTGGCTCCGCCAAACGTCTTACACTACAGAAGGCTGATGCAATGCAACCCGACGGGGCGAGACTGTGTCGAGCCGTAGCTTTTGCCTGTGCGCATGCGGCATATCTTTCCAACAGGCGTGCGTAACAGCTCAGCACAGCACAGCACAGCATAGCCATCCAGCAAAAATGAAAAAATGCAGCCCAGTGCTTAGATACAGAAATTCAAAAGAATCGTATTTCGCTATCGTATCGTCACCCGCTATCGTCATTCCCCGTAAAGTTTGGCTCCGCCAAACGTCTTACACTACAGAAGGCTGATGCAACCCGACACCTAGGGCGAGATAGTGAATACAACCCGACACCTGGCTGGATGGGATAGTTGGCCCTCAAAATGGCATGTTATTTTTCTGTGGACCCTAAGCGGATGCTTCTTCCTTTTTCTGGGTCATCAGCGAGACGATCCAGAGGGTCAGAAAGCTGAGCGGGATCGAGATGATGCCTGGGTTGCTGACCGGCATGGGAGCGGTTGCGGGATCCAGACCGTAGCGCGCATACATGATCGGCGAGAACAGGATGATGACCAGCGCGGCGATCATGCCGACCATGACCGACGACATAATGCCCTGGGCCGTGGTCTTCTTCCAGAACAGCAGCATCAGGATGGCCGGCAAGTTGGCTGAGGCCGCAACCGCAAAAGCCAGGCCCACCAAGTAGCCCACGTTCATGCCCTGGAACAGGATGCCGAGGATGATGGCGATCACGCCGACAGTGACGGCCGCGACTTTGCCGGCATACACTTTCCGGTGATCAGTCAATTTCATGCCCAGCAGCTTGTCCATGATATCGTGCGCCACGGCGCCCGAGGCAGCCACGATCAAACCGCTGACCGTACCCAGCACGGTTGCAAAGGCAATGGCTGAGATGACCGCGAACAACAGCGTGCCAAACGATTCGGCCAGCAGCGGCGCAGACATATTGTTGCTGATGGGATTGACCACGCTGTTGATCATGGCGCCCAGGCCCATGTACATGGTCAATACATAAAAAAAGCCAATAGAAGCGATGGCCACGATGGTCGATTTGCGCGCGCAGGCCTGGCTGGGCACCGTATAGTAGCGGATCAGGATATGCGGCAGCGCGGCGGTGCCGAAAAACAGGGCCAGCATAAGCGAAATGAAATCCAGCTTATCCAACAGGGAGCCTTCCACCTTGAACTTGAGTCCTGGACGCATGACTTGGTCGCCGCTGATCAGTTTGGGATAGAAAACGCGCACCGAATCGTCTTCGATGGTGAACCGCACGTCCTTCCAGAGCCGCACCGTGGTTTCCTTATCCGTCAGTTTGGCCAGAAAAGCAAGGGGACCGACCGCGCCCGTGTCGGCTGCCGCGCCTTCCTGACCCGCGATGCGGACTAGGTTGCCCACATAGCGCAGGTTTTTGTTGGTGGTCACGCCATTGACGAATTCTTCGCTGCCCTTCTTCACTATGGACTGACATTCCAACAGCTTGATGCCATGGTCATCGTGCTTGACTAACCACCACAGATCGACGCCGTTTTGAGACATCTCGACAAAGGTCATCTCTAGGTTTGCCTTGGAATATGTGTACTTGCGCTTCACGGTATAGGCGGCATCATCGGGCACAAGTTCGCCGCCTTTTTCCTGTGCTGCAACCACGGCATATTCATAAAAAGGCACTTTCCCGCCCTGATCCGGTTTGGTGGTCAACCCGCGCATCAGCACCGCGATGACCAGGATCGTGGAAAAAACGATCAGCATGGAACCTTTCAGGAACTGGACATAGGTGGTAGAAGCCATGCCAGCCGTGGCTACGATGTAGATCACGATCACGCCGACAATGATCACGCCGAGGTATTGAGGCAGGCCCAGCAGCGGCTTGACCAGAGCGCCGGCGCCGACCATTTGCGGAATCAGGTAACAGATGGAGACGATCAGCGTACTCAAGGCTGCGGTGAATTGGATGCCCTTGGAATTGAACTTGGCATCGAGCGCATCGGTGAACGTATATTTCCCCATTCGTTTCATGGGCTCGGCCACCACGAACAGGGCCACGATCCAGCCGGCCAGGAAACCGATCGAATAGAGAAACCCATCGTAACCGACCGTGGCGATCAGACCGCAAATGCCGAGGAACGAAGCCGCGGAAAGGTAATCGCCGGCAAACGCGATGCCGTTGACCGACCAGTGAATCGTACCGCCGGCCGCGAAATAGCCCTTGGACGATTTGGTTTTGTTGCCCAGGTAAAAGGACAACCCGAGCACGAAACCGACAAACAGTAGAAAAATAAAAATAGCCATTACGCATCCGCTCCTTCCCGGGCATTCTGTCGAGGTTCCTGATCTTGCGATGTCTCCAGCGCTTCCTGAGCATTATCCGGGGCGTTGTATTTTGCTTCAAAGCCCGTGCAGTACGCATTATAAATCAAGGCCAGCACCAAAGCAATGACGATCAGTCCAAAACCATAGATACAGGCCAGGTTCACACCGAACAGAACAGGTACTTCCATAAGGGACGGTTGGATGACATTGATCGCTACGAAACTGACGTATATCAATCCATATACGCCGAACATTTTAACGCCAAGCCTCTGCTTGTAGGGTGTGGCGCGATCTTCTTTCATTTCTGCAGCCTGACCATGTAGCATAACGTTACTCCTCATAATAATACAGGAACTCACGATTAACGGACCTTGAAGGAAAAAAGCCGTTTTGATTGGTAATGAAGTTATCGAGGATAGATCAAGGCATTCACAGTTTCAAGCGAATACTATGAAAAAATAAAAAACGTGCAGGGAGGGGAGGTGCAGGGAAGGTGCAGGGAGCAAGGTGCAGGGTACAGGGGGCAGGGGGCAGGGTTCAGAGGCAATCGCGGCGCTGAACAGACCGCCTGAAGCCGGCACTACAAATGATGGTTCATCTTAAAATGTACAAATATTCGTACCGCAATCTATCCATGCTTCCCGTCCGCTTTCCCAGTGTCCTTATCGACCAGGGCAGGGAGTTTGATGGTGATGCGGGCGCCGCCGTCTACGCGGTTTTCGGCCCATATTTTGCCTTTGAGGTGCTGGATCACGCCACGGCTGATGGTCAAGCCCAGACCCGTGCCGTGGTTATGGGTCTTGGTGGAGAAGAACGCTTCCCAGATATGCTCAAGCTGTTTGGCTGGGATGCCTGGTCCGGAGTCCGCGACGGTGATCCTGATTTTACCTGATTCCAGGCGCGCGGCAATTTCCAGGTTACCATGCCGGCCGGTCGCGGCAATGGCATCGGCCGCATTGTTGAACAGGTTGATGAACACCTGCTCGAGCAGCTTGGCGTTGGCCATAACCATCGGCATGTCATGAGCGATGTCGGTATGTACGTCCACGTTTTGCTTGAGCACATTGTGGCACATCCGCAACGCGTTGCGAATGCAGGTTTCCACTTGGCAGGGATCGTGGCGGATGCCGACATCATTGAAGAAAAGGCGCATGGAATCGAAAATGGAATTCAACTGCTCCGCGCCATGTTCCAGCGATAGCAGGGTCTGGCGGCTCTCGTTGAGGAATCCGCGGAAACGCTTACGCTTTTCATCGCGATCAGACAGGTCGAACATCATGAAGGGCGAAACATCGTCGATTTGCGAGCGGAGCACGTCCATGTGCAGCAACATGTACATGATCGGCCCGCGCAATTCATGGGCCACGCCCATGGCCAGCTTGCCCAGTATGGCCACGCTCTCGGCCTGGACCAGCTTGCGCGCCTTCTCCTGCACCAGCACGTTCATCTCCGTGGCGTAGACGGCCAGCCTTTCGCGCGCCTTTTTCAACTGGATGTGGGTTCCGACGCGATGCCGCAGCACCTCGGCCTTGACCGGGGCGCGGAGAAAATCGGCGCCGCCCAGGGCAAACGCCCGGATCTCGTCATCGGCAGAGTTACGGGTTTCGGCAATGAAGACCACTTCAATGGAACTGATTTGGTCGTCCTTTTTAAGCTTCTGGCACACCTGGAAACCATCCAATTCGTCCATATCGACCTGAACGAGCATCAAATAGGGCCGCTTCTCCGACCTGCACAGCGCCAAAGCAGTAGGACCATTGGTGGCACCCATGGTCCGGTAATCCTGTTGCAGATGGGCCGCCAACGTCTCGATGACCGGCGTGCGCTCATCGACAATGAGAATCAAAGGTCTATCGTCGTGTATATCCATGGTTTACGCATTCATTAACTAGGCGGATCCTGTTTTCACCTTGGATCATAGTGCTTTTCGACCCAACGAATCAACTGATTTCGGATCGAGGATTGTGGATCCTTTTTTATTTATGCCCCGACATTTTCATTGATCCTGCGCGAACCGACCTGATATACTGACTAGTGTTTCAGGTATTGCGACGGAGGAAGACGGCATTGGACAATCGAGATACGTTTTTTTTGTTGAAACAGGTCAACAAACACAAGAAGAAAAGCAATCAGCGCAAAGCTATACTCAAGGTTAATGCGCGCGCGCGCGAACATAAACAATATATGTCGCGTCGGATGGGCGGTGTCGTGCTTTTTTTCACACTGCTCGTCGGCATCGCCTGGTTATTCGTGGTCGGCACCTGCTGGGCCGGCCGTATGCTGTTCTCCGAGAACAATCTGTTCATCGTGCGTCAACTGGACCTCGCCTCTGACGGTCCGACCATGACGCGCAAATTGATTCTCGAGTTTTCCGGCGTTCGAAGCGGCGTCAACCTTTTTGCCCTCGATCTGCGCGAAGTATGCGCCAAACTGGAAAAAGCCGCGTCCGTGGACGATGTGGAGGTCGAGCGGATTCTGCCTGACACGCTGAAAATCCGGATTCGCGAAAGCATACCCGTGGCCCGGATCACCGGTCGCAAAATCCCCATGGCCCTGGACCGCAACGCCAAAATCCTGGGTCCCAAATCCTCGTCCACCGGCTTACCCGCCATCAACGGCATCCAACAGGCCGGTCTGACCCCGGGCGAAACGATCAAGGACCCGCGCGTGACCGATGCATTGCAACTGCTGGCCCGTTTCGACGAACCCAGAATGCGGCGCCTGTGCAAGATCAAAAGCATCGACCTGCACGGCCCAGACACCCTTCTCGCCGAGTTGACCAGCGGCATCCGCTGCCTTATCCCTCGCGAAAAAATCGATCGCGCGTTGCTCAGGTTGGCCCGGATATACCCTGTCATCCAACGTCGCGACATGGATCGCATGATCCTGGACCTGTCAACCGAAAACAACATCCCAGGCAGCAGCTATTGAGCAGCCATTCAGAGGAACGCCATGCCCAGACCGCCCATCGTAGCACTTGAAGTGGGAACCACCAAAACGCGTGCACTCGTGGCTGAAACCAACGAGGATTTTTCCTCTGTGATCACCGGCGTCGGCGAGCAACCCTCGCGCGGTGTGCGCAAAAGCGAAGTGGTCGATTTCGACAACTCGCTGGCCACCGTGATCCGGGCCCTCCATATTGCCGAGGAACAGAGCAACGTGAGCATCGCCCAGGTTTACCTGATGTTATCGGGTCCGCATGTTCAGGCATTCGTCAACCAGGGCTCGATTCCGATCATGAACCATGAGCGTGAAATCACCCAGCATGAGATCGACCTGGTGGACCAGGCCGCGCGCTCGGTAAACCTGGAACAAGGGCGCGAAGTGCTGCACACGATCCACCAGAGCTATAGGGTTGACCGCCAGGAGGGCATCATCGATCCCATCGGCATGGTGGGCCGGCAGTTGACCTTGAGCATGTTGATCATTCACGGCATTGCCGACCGGTTTCGCAATACGATCAAGGTGGTCCAGAGCGTGCCGGTCGACGTGGCGGACGTGGCTTTTTCCGGTATTTGCGCGGCCCTGTCGGTGCTGACCACGGAGCAGAAAGAAAGCGGCGCGCTGGTCATAGACCTGGGCGGCGGCACCACGGACTACATGGTCTACGCGGACAAGTGCATGGCCTACACCGGGGCCATCGCCGTGGGCGGCGACCACGTAACCAACGACATCTCGCTGGGATTACGCCTGCCCATATCCCAGGCGGAACAGCTCAAAAAAGAGCACGGCAGCGCCATGCTCGATTTTTCCCTGGGCGAGCGCACCATCTCCGTGCCGCCCGAGGGTGGCTTCCCAGGGCAATTGGTCAAACTCAAGGACTTGCACCTGATCATCAATTACCGCATGCAGGAGCTGTTCCAAATGATCAAGATAAAACTCAGCGCCATCGGCTACATGCACAAAATGGGATCCGGCGTGATCCTGACCGGCGCCGGCGCTTACCTAAAAGATTGCACCAAACTGGCGGAGAACATCTTCAACCTGCCGTGCACCATAGGCAAACCGCGCAACGTCGGCGGCGTCCGTTCGCCCACGGACAGCGCCGAATACGCCGCGCCCATCGGCATGGTGCGCTATGCCATGATGTCGATGTCGGAACGCCGCCCCAGTTTTCTGGGCGCGCTGTTCAAACATATGTTCGGGAGGAAGTAGGGACGCCATGCGCAAGAAGCTACGCATATTGATCGCGGGACTGGGCGGCGCCGGTTGCAACGCCCTGAGTTACCTGGCCAAGAAATGGCCCGATTTCCCGGACACGCTGGCCATTGACACCGATGCTCAGGTGCTGGAAAAGACCGCCTTGCCGCGCCGGATCCTGCTGGGCGGCTCGTTGGCCCAAGGTTACGGCGTTGGTGGCGACCTGAAAATGGGCGAAGAGGCGGCGCAACGCGACGAGATACTGCTGAACGAGGCCGTGGCCGATTACGATGTCCTCTTCCTGGTCATCGGGCTCGGTTGCGGCACAGGCACCGGCGCGGCCCCGATCGTCGTCAATACCGCGCAAAACATGGGTCTGCTGGTGTTCTGTTTCGTCACCCTGCCCTTCTTTTTCGAGGGCGCCGAACGCCGGCGCCTGGCCGAAGAAGGTTTGCAGAAACTGCGCGCCGCGGCCAATGCCGTGATCAGCCTGCCCAACCAGCGCATGTTCGAATGGGTAACGCCAGAAACCTCGATCGAATCCGCGTTTCACGTGGTCAACAAAACCATGGTCAACCACATTTGCGTCACTGCCAACATCCTGACCCACACCGGCATCATGAATTTGAATGTCAAGGACTACCTGCGCCTGCTCGAACTGAGCAACGGCCTGTGCGTCATGGGTTATGGTGAAGCCGCTGGTCCGGAAAAAGTGGACCAGGCCGTGCGTGAAATCAAGGAAAACCCTGTCTTCGGACGGGAACTGACCTTGAACCGGGCCGATGGCATCATGGTCGGCATCATGGGCGGACCAAACCTGAGCCTGGTGGAACTGGAAAGCGCGGTGAACGGCATTCTGTTCTCGGCCCGGGCCGACGTGCGCCTTTTCCTGGGCGCCGCCATCTACCCGAACTGGGACGACAAGATCGGCATCGCGGTGCTGGCATCTGAAATGTGGATGCCGGAAAAAGAAGTTGTGCTGGAATCCAATCAGGAAAAGGAGCTGGACGAATCCGATAAAGCAACGGACCAACCTACCAAAGCGTCGGGCAAAGCGGTCCAGACGACCTTGAAGCTGGACGAGATCGGCGACAAAGGCCGTTTCAAAGACGTACAGTCCACGCTGCACGAAGGCGAAGACCTTGATATACCCACCTTCATCCGCCGCGGCATCAAGCTGGGCAGGTATTCGGGTTAGTGTATCGTCCCATCATCATCGAGCATCGATAAATAAAGCGGAAAGATTCTGCTTGGCAGAAAGCAGCCGCCTGCTTATATTCAACCCTAACTCAAAAATAAGAATGTGGGGCGCATAGATCATGAGTAAAAACACGATTGAAGTGATTATCCAAGAAGCCCTTGGTTCGACCGTCAATTACAACATGGAAACCATGTTTCCGCTGCGCGACCAGTTCGGCGCGAATGGCCGCATCAAGAAAAAACTGAAACTGATCAAAAAGCTGTTGCCCGGCATGTCCAGCGCGCTGCTGGAAGGCGAGCAATTGCTGTACGTGGCCAGAGGCTATGTCATGAACATCTGGGAGCAGATGTTTGCCGGCGGCACGGTGGCCTATTACAACAATATCACCTGCGTGGTATTGACCGATCGTCGCATTCTGCTGGTCAATAGCGACAAATCAGGCAAGCAGAAGCATTTTCGCAATCAGATCATGTATACCCAAATCAAAAAAGCCAAGATGAAATCGTTCTTCTCCGCGGCCTCGACCTTGAAGCTCATGGACGGCTCGCAGATATCGATGGGTGGCTTTAACAGTTTTGACCGCAAGCAGATGCAGGAGCTTATCCCGCGGATAATCGCCAAGATGCCGGAAAACGCGCCCCAGATGCCCAAGTCGCTACAGTATGTCTGCCCCAACTGCACGGCCATGTATACGGCCCTGCGCGAATCCTGTGAACAGTGCGGCACACGCTACAAGTCAGCCATACGCGCGGCCAAGATGTCGTTCCTGCTGCCTGGCGCGGGCGATATTTACCTGGGTCACCGATTCTTTGGAACCATGGAACTCATAGGCACGGCAGTCCTGTGGTTCCTGCTGGTCACGGCGATCATATCGGGCCGGCCATCCGAGCTTAACGCGGATGACATGCCCGTACCGTTGCTGGGCGTCATCGTAGCGATCACCCATGTGGGCGATTACTTCCTGACCCGCGCCATGGGCCGCAAAGGTCTGATTGCGGAATAAGTTGCGCGAGCCAAACACAGGCGTGATGAAATCTTATGATATCTTGGTACTCGGATCAGGCGGCGGCTTGAAAATCGCACTGCCCGCGGCCGAGCGCGGTCTGCGGGTCGCGTTGGTGGAAGAGTCGGCCATGGGTGGGACCTGCCTAAACCGCGGCTGCATCCCCTCCAAAATGATGATCTACCCCGCCGACCTGATCCATCGCGTGCGCGACGCAGCAGCTATCAACCTGATGCTGCCTGAGGCGCGTGTGGATTTCACGCAACTCATCGAGCGGGTGACCGGTACGGTGGAGAGGATATCGACCGGAATCGCCAGGCGTTTGGAGGACCATCCGCGGATCGATGTCTTTCGCGAACATGCATCTTTCATGGGTGACAAAACCGTGCGCATCGGTGCGGAGGAACTGACCGCGGAGCGCATCTTCATTGCCGTCGGTGCCCGTCCTACCCTGCCGCCCGTGCCCGGTCTGGCGGAAACGCCGTACATGACCAGCACCGAAGCGCTGCGCAACGCCAAACTGCCGCCGCGCATGATCATATTGGGCGCCAGTTACATCGCGTGTGAACTGGGCCACGCTTACGGCTCTTTTGGCACGGAAACCCATTTTCTGGTACGCAGCGAACTGCTGCGCAAGGCGGACCGTGATGTGCGCCACGTGTTTCAACAAGTCTTTCCCGCGCACCATCACATCCATCAAGGCTATACGCCGGTTCAGGTGCACTATGCCAATGGCCTGTTCTCCACCGTGATCCGACACAAAACCACGGGCGAGGAAAAGTTCCTGGAAGCCGAGGCCTTCCTTGTAGCCACCGGTTTTACGCCGCAAACCGATAAGCTGGGCCTGGAAAACACAGGCATCGCCTTGCGCGAAGGCGGATTTATCCAGGTCGACGACTGCCTGCGCACCGCTGTAGAAGGCGTCTATGCCCTAGGCGATTGCATCGGGCGCTATTTTTTCCGGCACACGGTCAATGTCGAAGGCGAATACCTGATGCGCACGGCAGTGGAAGGCTCAAAGGAAGGTGCGCTCGATTATGGGCCTGTACCCCACGCCGTTTTCACCGAACCCGAGGTGGCCGGCGTCGGCGCGACCGAAGATGCGCTGGCTGCCCAGGGCGTGGATTATGTGGTTGGCCGGGCAGACTATGCCGAAAGCAACATGGGCATTGCGCGCCAATGTCGCCACGGGTTTGTCAAAATCCTGGTGGAGCGCAAATCGCATAAACTGCTCGGCGCCCATATCCTAGGCGAGGAAGCATCGGACATGATCCACACGCTCATCGCATTGATGAGCATACACGGAACAGTTGAAAACCTGCTCAACATGATCTATATCCATCCGGCCCTGCAAGAACTCGTACGCGATGCGGGTCGCGACGCACGAGCCCGGCTGGCGGAATAACGGTCTAACGCCGGTAATTCAAGCGATGGCTCATCTTCCGATTTCCATATTCCACCAGGATACGCTACGGTGTATTTGTTAAACGCATCACCGTGGTGTCGTAACGCACCCCGTCCGGAACCGGCACTGGCACGCTGACGGATACGCCGTGATCGCCGGCTGTGCGCCGGCTGCTGTCCACGGCCAGGAACGCCGTGTACTGGCTCAGAATCCCGTGCGCCAGCGACGTATGCAGGATCTCTTTCCGCAGCCCCGGTTGGGGATTCACGATCTGCTGCTGGTGCAGATCTTTGATGCGCCAGCGGGCCCAGATCTTGGCAATGCCCTCGTGTTCGCGCCTGTCGGCTTTGTCCAGGTTCAGCGGGATGGCCAGTTCGTTGCGTCCTGCCCGGCCCTTGACCGTGATCTTGCCGCGCATGGCGCCGCGGCAGCGGCCGGTCACCACTACCGGTCGGCCCACGAAAACGTCCGGGATCTTGCGCGGGTACACGTCGACCACATCCAGCCCGCCCCAATCGATATGGATATCAGCCAGCGCCGGCACCGCGATCCGTTTGTAGAACAGGTCCACTTTGTCCGCTGCGCTCTCGTCCAGGCCAACGTAGGCCACCGCGCCCCGGCCGATCAGCGCCATGCGTTCCATCAAGTAACGGTTGACCGAACTGCCTACGCCAAAGCTGAAAATGCGCGAGGCGCCCAGCTTCGTGTGGATCGCGGTCAGGATGTCGGCCTCATTGCCAATATAGCCGTCGGTCATGAACGAGACGATGCGCAGTCGGCCTTCGGTATGGGGAAAGTCCAGCGCAGCCTTGACGCCCTCGATCATGTAGGTTCCACCGCTGCCGTTGAGCTTGCGCACAAACCGCTTGGCTTTGGCAATGTTCCCGGGCGTGGCCGGCACCGGTGTTTCGCCAAAACTCGAGCTGTTGTCGGAAAAACGAATGATTTGGAACGTGTCGTCCGCGTCCAGGTTGTCCAGACAGCGGTCCATAGCCTGCTTGGCCTTGTTCATGGGCCAGCCGTTCATGGAGCCGGAGCAGTCCAGTACGAACACCATCTCGCGCGGCATGCGCTGCAAGCCGCGCAGGTCCGCGGGAGGCTGCAGGATCAGCGCAAACGTCTCCTCTTCATCCTTGCCGCCGTGGATCATGCATGCGGTTTTTAACTGGTCGCCGGCTACCCGGAAGCGCAGCACAAAGTCCTTGTTTGGTATGGCCGCCGCATGCTTTAAGGTCACCAGCATGCGCTGTTCATCCAGCGCTTTGCCGGTCACCACATGGGTGCGGCAGTGCAGTTTTTCGATACGCACACCCGCATCTAGCTCCACGGAAATGCCGATATCATGACCGCTGCGTTCGCCTGGTTTGAGGTATGCGACCTCAGTCGCCTGGCCCGAAGCACCGCGCGCCACGGCGCCGATGCCCTCGCTGGTTCCGGGCGGATTGAAGCGCGGTCCGACTACCATGGGGAAGACGAACTCGTATTCGCCATCGCGGTAGGGCAAGGGATGGTAATAAGTCAACGTGACGTCAATGCCCTTGCCCGGTTCGATGTTGGCCACTTTCTGGGTAAAGATATTGGGCCGCTCCTGAGTCATGATGGCGGCGCGATAGCCCTGGGCGCGCGCTTCGGCATAGATCTTCTCCGCCTCATCGCGCTCGCGCACCATACCACGGATGCGCCGCTCGCCGACGATCATGACGAAATCGGTGACCGCCGCGCTCTCGGGCAGGGGGAATATATAAACCGCCTCGATCTTGGCGTCAAACGGATTGCGGCGGTAGTGCTGGGTCACGTCCACGCCAGCAACGAATCCTGAGATGCGCGCCTTGACGTCCGTATGCGCCAACGGCAGCGGGACCTGTTCCTCGTCGATCACGGCGCGCAACGAGCCCTGGGTCGGTTCGCCGGCCTCCTTGCGCGGCGCCACGTCCTCGTTGCGGGCAATGATCCACAATTCGTCAAAATCGACCGGTAGCGCCGGAATGGCCATGTCGTCGGCGATCATGCCATTGATGCAACCGGCCGCCATGCCTCTCGAATAACCTTGGCGATGAGGCTGGCCGCATCCGCTCAAACCGAACATAGCCAGCAGGCTGGTCGTTATGCTTATGGTCGTGAGCATAGTTCGTACAATAATGTCGATCTTCGTGTTCTTCATGGTTCTCGTGGTGCTCCTTGTGCTTGTGGTTGTAGACGGACGTTTATGGAAATGCGTTTGCCGCCGGCCGCAGCCGCGGTCATCAATTTGACGGCCATATCCAGCTCAGGTTTGCCCGGGCCGCTGACAGCCAGGTGCAGGCGGGCCACGCACGTACGGCCCCTGGGTGCGTTTTCGTGGTCCGTGGTGAATGCGGCGACAACGATGCGCCCACCTTCCAACCCGGCCCGGTCGTAGAACGGGGCCGGGTTGAACGCACCGGCGTCCACGCCTTCCAGGCCCACGATCCTGACCTGGCCGCGGGGATAGGTGATCTCGACCTGGTAGGCAGCCAGCGTCGATTCGCCGCTGTCGACCCACAGGTCGACATAGCGAAAACGCATGGCTGCGTCCTCACCGTATGTGAAGCCGCGGACCAGACAGAGGCTGAGAATGAATAGCTGAATGTATGTTCTCATCAT
>CAZOLK010000044.1:0-2203 GCA_964580325.1 uncultured Verrucomicrobiota bacterium
TTACTGGATGACGGCTCGCTGCTCGGGCTGGACGGCGAACCGGGCGCCGACCTGCACGTGCGGCCGGGCATGTCCTATTACATCATGCTCAAGCACCGCAATCACGCGGCCGTGATGTCGGCCCAGCCCGTGGCCATGACAAACCGCGCGGTCAGCTTCGATTTCAGCCAAAGCGCCGACCGGTATGCCGGCGACAGCAACAGCGCGGTCCAGGTCACGGCCGGCGTCTATGCCCTGCCGGTAGGCGATGCGGACGGGGACGGCGTGATCCGCGTCGCGGACCGGATGTTTGCCGCGCTGCTCCATGGGCAGTCCGGTTATCTGAGCGGCGATTTCGACCTGGACGGTCAAGTCACCAGCGTGGATGCCGCCTGGCCCCTCAGCAACCTGGGGCGCCAAGCCGAAGCGCCGTTCATCGAGGTCAGCCTGACCGACAACCTGATGGTCAAGCCGTCGCGTAAAACGCTGCTCTGTGATGAGCAGCAGGTCTTCACTGTACTCGAAAACACGACCAACATCCTGACCTGGGTCCCACTTGACGTGCCCAGCGGCGCGTCGACTTCCCTGTTTTACGGTGCGCTGTACCCTTACCAGGCCGGACCGATTTCTGGACGGGTCGACATCCTCGAGGCCTGGGACGGCGCCAACGGCTATGGCCGGGCGTATGTCAATGTGATCGGCCCTGGCGACGTCGCCAGGGCCGGCAAAGCCGTGGTTGTGGCCGGGCGCCGGGCCGATGACGACCCGGTCTGGCCCGCCACCGACTACATGGCCGGCCATGCGTACAACATCCTGCTCTACCGTGGGTTCTCTCGTGAAAATATCCGCTACTGTTCGCCCGTGCCCGGCCGCGACATCGACGGTAACGGCCATGCCGGCGACGATATCGACTTGACCGCCAGCTTCGCCAACGTAGCCGACACCTTCACCAACTGGTGCAGCGATGCGACCAGCCTGTTCATCTACCTGGTCGATCATGGAGGCGACAGCACCAACCGTGGTTATTTCCGGCTCAATACCGGCGAAATCCCGCCGCTACGCTCGACGACTGGCTCGATGCCCTACAGGACGCCCACGGCATGGACATTGTGCTGATGATCGATTGCTGTTATGCCGGTAGCCTGATGGATGAACTGGACTATGCCGGCGCGGCTTCGCGCGTGGTCATGGCCGCAGCAGGCGCCGCGGAGCCCACCTATTTCGTGGCTGGCGGCCTGGTCAGTTTTTCCGACGCCTTTTTCAATGCGATCATGCTCGGGTATGACCTGCGCAACGCCTATGCCATGGCTGCGCGCGCCATGTCCTCTTTTCAGACATCGGCCTATATCGGCCCCCTCGAAACCAACCGGTTCCTCGGCGCCTCGTTCATGGCCGGCCGCGACATTCCGCACATTGGCGCTGTGGCCGGCGCTCAGCGCCTGTTTGATGGCAGCGTGGCCTCGCTTTGGGCTGACGATGTCATGTCCGCCTACGCCCTCGAACGGGTCTGGTGCGCCATTGTCTCGCCAGGCCACAATCCCGACCCAGACAACCCAGTTGCCGATATTCCCGAGCTGGACCTGGATTACAACCATGACAAGGGCCGCTATGAGGCTGCTTATGACGGATTCAGCGAGCAGGGCGTATACAAGATCCTGTACTATGCCCAGGATGTCTGGGGCAGTATTTCCATGCCGCGCCAGAGTGCCGTGGTGCAGGACGGTTTCAATGAACGCCTGATCCTGACTGCCGGCGGCATGACCAACCAGACCGACTGGACGGCTGTCGACTATATCGCGCGCACGGCCTACAGCACCTTTATGCGGCGCTGGTTCAATGACGACACCATTTTCTATACAAGCCGGATCGCCGAGCAGGACGCCGACGCTGACAGCGACAACGATGTCGATGCGCTGACCTGCATGTCTTCGCTGTACGACGCCATCAATGTTTGGGCTGTAGCCACCAACCAGGGCGCGGCCAAAAAACTTACGCTCTACCTGACCGGCACGACCGACAGCAATGGTGCGTTGGTTCTGAACGCAAACGAAACCCTGGACGCCGCAACTCTAGCCGCGTGGCTCGACCGCTACCAGCAGGGCTCGCGCCGCGTACAGGTGATCCTCGATTTCGATGACGCCGAATCCTTTCTTGCGCCGCTGGCCGCACCCAGCAACCGAATCGTCATCGCCTCCGCGGCTGTGCGGCAACCGGCCCTCATGGA
>CAZOLK010000044.1:2213-30331 GCA_964580325.1 uncultured Verrucomicrobiota bacterium
CGGCGCGCTCAGCTTTTCCCAGTTTTTCCTCTCGCGAATCTCCCTGGGCGAAAATATCGGCGATTCGTTCAGCTATGCGCGGCGCTTCCTGCGGCGCGTGCAACGCAATGCGCTCCAGGATTGTTTTATCGACGATAGCGGTGACGGCATCGGCAACGTCAAAAACACCGATGGCCTCTATGCCCGCGGCCAGTACATCGGTTCCGCTTTCCTGACCGGCGACGACCAGGGCCCCACCATTGGCCTGGTGCGTCCGGAAACCGTGCTCAGCGGCAGCAATGCCTTGACGCTCTGGGCCGCGGACGTGACCGATATCGACGGCATCTCCAATGTCTGGTGCGTCATTGCTCCGCCCGGTGTCAGCAATGCCCTGATTACGCTGGCCCTGCCTTACGCTGCGGCGCAAGACCGGTATGAGGCTGTCTACACCAACTTTTACCAGCTCGGAACCTATTTTGTCACCTATTACGCCGGCGATCTGAACGGCGACGTGTCCTCGCCCCGGCAGGGCAGCGTGGTGCGCGGCGACGAGCTGAGCCTCGGCCTTGATAGCGTCGATCTGTACGACAACGACGATGCGCCGGCCGACGCCTCGTTTTACCAGGGGCTTCAAGTGCACAACCTGCATGTCTCCAACGATGTCGACTGGATCCGCTTTTTCGCCCAGACCAATTTCGCACTGGAGATGGCTGCCGTCCAGCTCGGCACCAATGTCGATCTGGTGATGGAATTGTTCTTTGAAAACGCCGATGGCGAACTGGTTTTGCTGGACAGCGTAGATTCGCTCTATGCCGACGACGACGAATATCTTTACTTCAGCGTGCCCACCAACGGCTTCTATTATGTCAGGATCAGCCAGTACCGCGACGGCGAGTGGCTGGCGGCCGGCGATTACGAGTTTGAAATCTACCTGCCCCTCGGCGGGATCCCGCTGGTGGTCGTGGCCGTGGATGGGTTGTTAGGCAAATCGCTGCCGCCAGGTGCGTCCGTTGTGCTCGATTCCATCGCCTATCCGTTTGAGCAGGACGGCAAAAGCAGAACCTTTCTCAATAAGGATGGCCAATTGACCGTGGGCGTGACCGGTATGCCCGCGGGTTGGCTGCCGGCCCAGGATCCGGATCTGCCCGGCCAGGTCGACAACCCGAGCAACACCATGTACGGTAATCCGCGCATCGTCAATATGGACGGCGGCATCTACCGTTCGGCCCTATTCAACTTCATCCCCTATGTCCGAGCCGCGGCCAGGGCGGTCGACCTTTCGTTGGGCGCAGGCCTGGACCAGGTCGAAATCATGTTCCACGGCAAAATTCTGACCAATGCCGTGGTCTACGATGGCTATCCCAACTATGCCGCTTACGAGTCGCGCTGGTACACTGGCGCGGACGGCGCCTTTCCGACCAACGTGCTGTTGCCCGCCACCAACTGGACCATGATGCTGAGGAAAGCCGGCTATGTTGACGCCATCGTGTCCAACGCCATGGTGAATCCCGTTGCCGGTGCCGTGTTTCAACTGGGCGATATTCCCATGACCCCGTTGAACATGAACCAGTCGCCGGTCGCTGCTTTCGAACTGACGACCATGGGCGCAACCCTGACCGTGCGCTGCGACGCTGGCGCATCGGTTGATCCGGACGGCGCGATCACCAACCTGATCTGGGACTTTGACGCCGACGGCGCCGCAGACCTGACCGGCCCGCGGGCTTGGATCGTGACCAATAGCTATCCGGTCGCCAATGTATATACGGCCCGGTTGAGCGTCTACGACAACGGCAACGCCATGGACCAGACCAGCCGCGTCTTCATGGTCGGGCCGATTGCGCCGGCGGGTTTGCGGGCATCGGCCGGCCAATACAGCCAGCGTGTGCAACTCGACTGGATCCAGGCGCTGGGCGCGACCAATTACCAGGTCTGGCGCAGTACCGTTCCTGTAAAGACCCAGGCCGTGAACGTGGCCCAGACCGCAGATATAAGCTGGAACGACACCGCGGTGCAGGACGGCCTGAACTATTATTACTGGTTACGCATACAATACAACGATGGCACTCATGGTGCTCTTTCCACCATGGTCACCGGCTTTCCGCTCAATGTCTATGGCCTGCCCTGGTGGCTCCTGCTCTTCGAGTGACGGGAGTTGAGGATCGCTAAAAACTCGTAAACTTTTATTATCGGCTTTCGATGGCGAAGTTGTTTTTGCGCACGTCCTTAAGGTCGCCGTGTATACACGCGATCACTCCATGGCGGTTGCCGATTCGGGAAATTATTGCTGTCCCTGCACCGCATTCATGAACCTGCGCTGGTAGGATACGACATGATTGCATGAAGTGAAGCGCGCCAGATAATCGGGGGTTGCGGTGATGACCAGCCGGTCCATCATGTCCTGGAATTCCGGATCGACCATCATGTCCGCAATGCTCGGGTACATGGCCGGTCCTTCCATGCTGCAGATAATCAGCCGCGTCTCGGGCAGATTGCAGTTGCGCAGCATACGCAGGTTGTAGCGTACGCCATCCAGACCGTCGCTCGCGCCGCGGCCGTCGAATTGACGATAGCTGATAACGGCCTGGGCCTGTTTCCGGACATCGAGCAGGCTCATGTCGCTGTCGGTGGGCGCCAGGAAATCGTGCTTCAGCATAAAGCTGCGCAAGTCCTCCAGATAGCTGCTTTCTTCGGTCGCATCATACAGGTGCAGCAAGCGCTTGATCTGGCCGGCCTGGAACATCCGGTGGCGGATGAAACTGTTGATGAAGTAGGGTTTGGCTTGCAGCGCCATGGCGGTCTGGTACGGTTCGAACATGAGGGTGAAGTTGATGCGATAGCCTGCCTCACGCAGTTTCAGGGCCAGGTTGTGACCGCGCAGCATATCCGCGGTGGCGCCCTGGTCAAAACGCTTATCCAGTCGTTTGCCGCCGGTCAGCAGTTGATTCACATTGTCCGCATTGACAGGTCCGGTGTGCGGCACTTTGATCACGACCCGGTAGGGCGATAACATTTCGCGAAACCTGGCCGCTTCTTCCAGAATCGCTTCAAACGATTGTTCAAAAGGGTTGTTCAATTCCACGCTGATATCCACGCCCGGCCCCAGCACGCGGCCCAACTCTTCAATCACCTCGTCGCGGGTTTTGAACGCGCCGCCCACATTGGCTTCCGGATTGTTGATGAAAAGATCGTACACAATGCCGGGATTGCAGGTCAGGTTGGCCAGCATGGCGCTGATGGGCGCCACTTCATAGGGATTGGCGCTGTCCGCGGAGAAGAGAAACTGCGTGGCCCGTTTCTGTCCATTCCGGTCATAGGCGATATCGCGGACCAGGTCCGCACGCAGCACACCTTCCTCGTCCAGCACGTACTCGATCCGGAACCCGGCTGGCGTCTCGCCCTCGGGCACATGGAAGCAGTCTATCACATCGCGAAAAGCCGCGGTAACCCCGAAATAGCGCATGAACGGCGTTATTTTCCGGCGCAGGTCGAGGGGTGCGGGCAAGTCAAGCACCCGTTCGGCATACCATTCATCGCCGCTGACGAGGGGAATACGCGGGTCAAAGCCTGTATTAAGCATGCCCCGGATGGTGGTCCGAACCTCATCGGTCAAAATGCGTTCCTGTCCATAATTTACCTGGTACATCATTTATTCCTTTCATTATGGGTCAATCGACAGCGTCCTCCCGGTCGGGAGACTTGACGCTTGCCGGACCTCAGACCATGCGCAGCGCGGGGATCAGTCCCAGTTCGCGCATCTGGTCCAGGGCATCTACAATTTGGGGAGCGGCGCGTGTGCCGATGCGATCCGCGCCTGCCATGATAAAAACATAGGCGTTTTGCGGTCGTGGAAATTTGACCCCTGACACCTTGAGTTTGACATCCGTATCTTTCAAGGTTTGACGCATGATCAGAAACTGTTCCATCGAGGGACCGTCAAATTGGCCGGTCGCGGTTTTGGCATACTGCACACCTGTTTCCGCTATCAGTTTGCAGGCCGTGGCGATTTCTTCGTCCGTCAGGAAGCAGACCTCGAGGATGCATTTGGTCACCGCATTGCCGGCTGCCTTGGTGAACAGGGTCAGTTCTTCGCGAACATCGCCCAGTCTACCACTTTTCAGTGCGCCGATGTTCATCACCAGGTCCACGGTTGTGCAGCCGCGTCGGACAGCGTCCTCCACTTCAAAGGCCTTGACGCTGGCCGGTGCACTGCCAAACGGAAAGGCAATACCCGTGCCCACCTCAATCTGCGGGAAGTCGGAAAGTTCTTCCCGGATCATGGGTGTCCAGTATGCGCCGCTGGAGTAAAACGCAGCAAATCGATACTTGCGCGTCAAGGCGCATCCCTCGCGCATTTCCGCCTCGGTCGTGTATTTGGGCAGAATCGAAAAATCCATCATGCCGGCTACCACGGCTTTGTCCATGCTGCTCAGATCTATCATGCTCATCTCCTTTTTGGTTACCTTGTGTTTTGCCGAAACCTCAGTCTCTGCTTTGAATACGGGCCAGGGTTTTGAATGTGCCGCTTTCGTGCAGTGCCTGGTAAGCTTGCACATAGGCGGCGTACATCTCTTCGTAAATTTGGTGACGGGTGGCATCGGGCTCCACCTGGCCTGCCACCCCGACCATGGCCTCGACCCCTTCGCGGATCGAGCTGAAAATGCCCGCGCCCACGCCGCCGAGCAAGGCTGCGCCAAGCACGGTGGATTCCTTTTCGCGCAGGGTCTGGACCGGCCGTCCGTAGACATCGGCCTGGATCTGGTTCCACAGCGCAGAGCGCGTGGCGCCGCCGCCAATGCGCAGGACATCCAGCCGCATGTCTTTTTTGAGCCACTCTTCCATCATATCACGGATTTCTAACGTCACGCCTTCCATTACGGAGCGCGTCAGTTCTTCGCGGCCATGGGCAAAGGAAAGTCCGAAAAAGGCGGAACGTGCATCAGCATTCCAGCGCGGCGTGCCTGCCGTGGCAAGGTAGGGCAGGTAGAGTAGGCCCTTGCTGCCGGGACGGGCCTTAGCAGCCAGATCGTTCAGCAAGGTATAAGCAGATTCGCCTTTTTCCGCGGCAGTCTTTACTTCATATGAGCCGAACACATCGCGAAACCAGCGATAGGAACTTGCCGCGGCATTGGACAGGCCTTCCACCTCCCATTTTCCAGGCACCGCATGATTGGTAACCATCATGCCGCCGAAACCAGGCACTGGCGCGTCAACGCAGAGAATGGCCAGACCCGCGGTGCCCAAGGTTACGGTGCCAATCCCGGCGTCGATGGCGCCCATGCCGATGACACTGCAATTCTGATCGCCAGCGCCGACGCATAGAGGCGTGCCAACGGCGAAACCCGTCTTTTCCGCAACCTCAGGGGATATCACGCCCACCTGCGTACCGGGCGGCGTCGGTATGCCGAAGTGATCCGCAGATACGTCAAAGCGATCCATCAATTGCCGGCTCCATTGGACCTGCTTGATATCCCACGTACCGTAGAACGCCATGTCGCTGATATCGGTGTGAAAATCTTCAGCGCCGAACGCTTTCAGGATCAGATCCTGGTTCTGGACAAATTTATAGGTCTTTTCATAGAGCGCGGGTTCGTGTTTGCGCAGCCACAACACTTTGGTGATGATCCAGGTCGTGCCCAGCGGAACGCCGCTGATCGCATAATAGGTTTCGCCATCGATCATCCGTCCCATTTCTTCGACTTCCGCGCCGGTGCGAGCATCCTGCCAGGAAATCATCGGGCGCACAGGTTTTCCTGTTCGATCCACGGGACAGGTCACCGAGCGCTGACTGGAGAAGCCGATGGCGGCAATCTCGCGGGAATCGATGCCTGAGTCCGCAATAGTCTTGCGGCAGGCAACCATGGTCTGTTCGATTAAACGATCAGCATCCTGTTCAACCCATCCGGGTTTGGGATACGTAGCGCCATACTCGCAATAAGCGCCTGCAATGCTTTTGCCATGGATGTCGAAAATCATGCACCGCGCCCCCGTGGTGCCTACATCAATGCCTGCCAAAACCTGTTCTTTCATGAAACCAACCCTTTAATAATGCTAAATATAAAATAACATACCATATTTAGCATGTAAGAATTATGTGGTCAAATGAAAAAGAAAAGAATTTTAGTGCCATGAGCCGTCAGGGTTTTGCCGTCCGGAGGTTCTGTGTTTACGCAAACAGGTTTAATTTCGTTCCGGCCACACGGCATGCCGTGTGGCTACGAAAGAACGCTGGCCATGCAACACAACACTTGATTGTGGATTCCACGCGCCGCGCGCCGCGACACGCCACGCTACGCGCGCCGCGACACTCTACTCACGGATCGTTTTCAGGGCCTGCTGAACGCTCCAGTCCCAGAGACCTATGCGCAGCATGACCTTCTTCAATTCCTCGTCTTCGATGTTCCAGCGTTTGCGGGTCCAGTCTTCGGTGTTGCCGCGCAGTACGCGCTTGACTTCCAGCCATCCTTTTTCTTTATCGATATCGACGGCATGGATGACCAGCTCGAAGTTGTTCATGGAATGGATGGTCAGCTTGTAGCAGTAAAAGAAGCACTCAGCCCATAGTTCCGCGGCTTCGCGAACGTTGCGCTCGCGCGCTTCTTTGATCGCGTTCTTGGCCAGGGCATCCACAGGATAGTGCTGGACCAGCCGATCAACCTGGACCATGATGGTATCGAGCGCAGCTTTGAGCAGCACCGTGGTGATTTCCTTGTCCGAGGATAGATCGGCCTTGACGTTCCTGGGCAACTCGCCAGGAATAAGCTTGTCTTTGTTCCAACTGCGCATCGGCGTTCCACGCAGGGCGGGCGTGAATTCGGTCTCGATATTCTTCAGCGTCAAGGTGTCTTGGAACGGATTGTTCTTGTGGTTGATGGTCTGGTTGATTTCCACCAGGGTTTGTTTGCTGCCCGCGTTCTGACTTTCCACACTCAGTTTGATGACCGCTGTCTTGTCTTTGAGCCGCTTGGTCTGCTCGTAATTATAGACTTCCTGCTCCCAAATCAATTGCGGTTCGCCTTCCTTGACTTTGTAAAGGGGATTGGGCATTTCCCTGATGTTGGCGCCGGGGATGGAAATCATCTTGCGCTCGATATCCTCGGAACCCTTTTCGATGCTGATTTCGCTGACAGCCCCGGAGATTAGATAATCTTCAGGTTTCAAATCTTTTTGAATAGAGTCGATCGAGGCGATGAAGCTCTTGGTTTGCGGTACGAGCAAGGCCCAGGCCGAGTCATTGAGTTTCTCATACGTCTTGTAGCAGCGGCTACGCAACTGATCGGCAAAGGTCAGACCTTCTTCGGTCACCGCAGGCACGAAATCGAGAACGATCAGGCGCCGTTCGAACCGCTTTCCCAGTTTATACTCCGAATCTTTCCAGGGCGTTTCGATCATGCCATGAATGCCCTGCACTTTGGGCGACAGGGTCAGTCCCAGGGAGTGGACGTATTCGTACATCTCATGGGCCATCAGACAGAATACAATGGTCAGGCCGAACCGGTCGTTGGAATAATTGTGATCCGCGTGTTTGATGTAATAGTCCATGCCTTCCGGCAGCATGCTCAGAAAAGCGTTGACCATGACCGAAGCCAGCGCCTGACGCCGGTGATCGGGCTGCTTGCTGGTGCGCAGGAGTTCTTCGCGGATGTACAAGTAGGCGTTCCAGTATTGCTGCGCTTTGCGGTGCAGGTTGATGCGTTCGGCAAAACACTCGCTCTTGAGCATATCGAGCTGGTTTTCGAGATCCCGCAAAACGACCTCGGCTGTACGCAGTTGATTGGCGTAGCGCTCCGAAGGTCGATATTTGATCAGGTTCGAACGCACGGTGTTGAATTGCGGGTTGATCATGGTCAAAGCCTGCTCACATTGCTTGACGATGTCAAAGGTCGAGGAGTCCTGGCCGAAATGGGCTGCTTTGTTTTTCTCGATTTCCGCGAATGAATTCAGCACTTGCTTGCGCAGCCGATCCACCTCGGTCTCGCGGTAGCGACTGTAGGATTGACCCATGGCCTGTTCCAGCGCGGTCTGGTCGGGACGGATCGTCAGGGCACGCTTGTAATCGCTGAGGCTTTCGGCGAAACGTCCCGCCTTCTGCTTGCTGTCAGCGGTCTGCACAGCCTGTTCATATTCGGCTTGCAATGACTTGATCATGTCATCGGCACTGTCGAGTTCTTTTTTCCAGGCGCCTGAATACTTGGTTCCCTCCAGTTTGAGCAGCTCGGGTTTGGCGCGAATGGCCGAACCGATAGCGTCCTGGTCGGACTTGGTCAGGAAGGGCACGCTTTTGTAAGCATCGGCCGAGACATTGACGGGCTGGCGCAGCATCCGGGTATAGGTCTGCCAGTCGAGGATTCTTTTGGTGCTGGAACCGGGCCGGGACGCACAGCGTTTTTCAAGTTCTTTGTCCACCAGCACTGTGGCGCAATTGCGAGCATCGGCATCCATGGCATCGAGGGCTGCCTTGATCAGGTAATACGCCTCCGCATCGTTATTAAAGTCAACATAGGGCCGTTGCACCAACGGCGTGGTGCAACCGCTGAACAAAATCGCCGCCAATCCGGCCACAACCAGCACACCATATCCCGCAAACCACGTTCTAGCTTTCACGCTTTTTCTCCTTTTTTTACAACAACAATAGGTTTTCGCAGCGAAATCGGTTAAAACCGTTGGATCGGAACAGGGCGGATTACCCGGAAGCCGATATATTCGAGCGTACGATCGCCCTCCCAGCGACGTTTTACGTATTCGGGCATCACTTCCTGCTTGATCCGGCTCTTGATGCTGCCGCCCTGGAGCACAAAATCCACGGTTCCACGCCTGGCCACTGAGCGGTCATCCATGGTGATCTCCCATACATTGCCACACATGTCATATAAACCAAGGGGCGTAGCGAATGCATGCCCGCCAGGCCGTGGATTGTCGCCGGCCTCATCGCCGTAATGGGCCAAACGCTTATCGCCCCGCGGGTTGACAGCCTGATCCCAGGTCTTGGCTTCGGCATCGCCCATGAAATCCATGCCGAACCGGGTCGCGTATTCCCATTCGGTCATGGTGGGTAAACGGTAACCGGGCATGGTCAAGTCAGCGGTCCAGTGGTCACCGGTTCGGGTATAGACATAGGGCAGTTCGTCGCGGAAGCTGAGCCAGTTACAGAATTCAATGGCCAGGTCCACGGTGGCCGTAGCAAAAGGCTCTTCGTTGTTTCCCTTGATGTCATAGCCAATCTCGCCGGTAAAGAATTCGGCGCGCTGGTCCTTGGAGGCTACATCGCGATAGCAACGGATGGCGTAGATGGTGGTTTCAACCTGGGACATGTAAAAAGGCGTATCCACGTAGATGTTTTTCATGCGACCGTCAGGAACCAGCACCATGGGCAGGTACGCCAGTTTGCTGTTGCGCCGATTGTCCGGATCGTCCGGATCGATACCTATGCGCGGGATTTTCAAATAGGTCATGGCCGGCAGAATCCGGGCCAGCGTGTGCGGCTTGCGCGAAAAGACCTGGTCCAGGAAATCCGTGGAGGTCATGCTGCTCCCGGCCTTGGTCAGCCCAAAAAAACGCTCGCGCCGAATGGGCAGAAAGGCGTTGAGGTCCAGTCCTTTCTGTTCGTGGGACCACTCATTGAACACGGTACGGTAAATGGCCTGGCTGTTGGCCACTTTGGCGGACAGTTGTTCGGTCAACATGAAATCCTCGTACAGCAACCCGCGCACCATGGCCAGAAACTTGAGCGCTTCGGCCCATTTGATGCCGCGCATATCCATTTCACCCAGGATATAGGTGGCTTTACTGCGGAAATAGCGTTTCAGTTCGTCCTGTATCTCATGGTATTCGGCCAATGCCGGATAGGTGCGGATTTTATTCTTGTACTGATTCTTGAGCAGCGTGACCTGGTTGACCATGTTGGCGGAGAAGGAATCGTAGGTGGTGATGGGAAACGTTCCATAACGCTTCTCTTTGATCGCGGCGATCATGGACTCGGTCTGCTGCTTGAGTTGCTGGTCGATCTGGTCAACTGGGTCCTTCTCTGGCACCATCGTTTTGACCGGGGTTTTCTGTACAGGCTCAGGTTTGGGTTCAGGTTCCACAACTTTGACTGGCGGCTTGCCAACCAGCTCCCCTTTGCCCGGCCCTTTGGGGTAATCGGGCGATTTATCCGGCCCCGGAACCTGAACCGGGTCGGATGGCGGCGGCTCAGGCGCTTTGGAACGCAAGCCGGCTATATCGCCGGCCTGCTTCAACATGCCCGGTACGGCAGCGATAAACTCGTCGACTTTGGTTTTGAACGGAGGCAACAAGGCATAAGCCCCGGCAAACGCAAGCAGCAGCAGGAGCACAAAGGCGATGAATTTTGCCAGGCCGCGACGCTTACCCCCGCGTTTGAGGGGCAGCGACGCATCCAGGCTCTCGGTAAATTCGGCGCGTTGCGCACGGGACGCCGGGAATTGGACGATGCTCGTAGATGTGCCTTTCTCGACCTGTGCGGCAGCGCCCTGCATGATATCGGCGTCCAACTTGATTTCATAATGGTTACGCAGGATTTTGGCCATGCTGTCCAGCAGGCTGGCCGTACCGCAACGGTGCTTGGGATTCGGCGCCAGCGAACGCGCCACGAGCGGAGTCAGTTCCGGACATTCGGTGGTGAAAACAGGGTGGTCAAAGGTGATGTCCAGTTCGGGCAATCGTGCGCGGCGAATCAGTTCGTTGATAATGGCGCGGTCCTGCTTGGGCATACGCGTGTAGGCCGGCCGGCCGGCAAGCGCCTCGAACAGGCTGAGCCCAAGGGCATAGACATCGGTGGCTGGCGACCCGCGGCTTTGACCGGTCACGAATTCGGGCGCCATGTAATCGCACGTGCCTGGTATAGAACCGCTGGTGCGGGTGCCGGACAGATCCTTGGCCACGCCCAGGTCCAGCAACTTGGAACGGAAATTAAGATCGGCCGGGGCATACATATTGGCCGGCTTCAAATCGCGATGGATAATGCCGTTGGCATGCAGAAACGCCAGTGCGGAAAGGTAGGCACAGAAATGCTGCAACACTTCCGGCACCGGCAACCCGCTTTTGGCTTCCTTGATCCGGTCAAACAGGGTCCAGCCGGGTATGCCGGGCAGGTATTCCATGACCAGGTAATAGTTTTTGTTACCCGTGGAACTGTCGGTTTCGAAAAAATCATAATACTGGACCACGTAAGGGTGCTGGAATTTGCTCAGGATGTGCGCTTCCTTGATGAAGCGGCGCGCGGGCCGGTCGGCGAACAAACGCTTGATGGCTACGACATGACCGTCAGAGAGGCGGCGCGCCTTGTATACTTCGCTGAAACCGCCCTTGCCCAGAGCGTCGACGAATTCGTAACGCGCCTGTCCTTCATAGCTGACCACGCGCGGTTTGAGCCCGCGTAATTCGTTGAGAACTTCGGCGAACGTCTGAAAACGGTCTTCGCGTTCCAGGGCCAGGCCGCGGTCAATGAACTTGGAAAGGTGGGTGATGATGCGAAAGACGACATGATTGTGCGAGATCGATGGAGTTTCGTTGTGCCAGCGGTTCAGAAATTCAATTTCGGGCCGTTCGCCGTAAGTAGCAAACGGCAGAGAGCCGGTGATGAGATGATAGAAACAGACAAACAGGCTGAAAATATCCGACACCTCATCGCCACGGAAACCTTTCTCCTTTACACGCACGAAATCGGGCGACATGTAATCGAAAGAGCCCATCATGGTGCCGCCGCCGGTAAACGTGGAACTCTCGTTGCGCCGGGCAATGCCGAAATCGATCAACTTGACTTGACCGTCATCGGTTATGATCATGTTGGAGGGTTTGATGTCGCGATGGGTGATCTGATGGTTTTCCTGGGCATAGATCAAACCGTGCAGGCATTGATCCATAATATCGCTGGCCTCTTTCCAAGGCACACCATTGGGCCGATCAGCCAGCACCTGTTTCAAGTTTTTGCCGCCCAGGTACTCCATCACCAGCACGTTGCAATCTACGCCCCATTCGTCCATGACGCTGAACGAATTCACATAACGGACAATGTTGCGGTGCTTCAACTTGCCCAAGATTTCCGCTTCGGTCTTGAAGCGAAAGCTGGCCGTTTCGTCAATGCCCTCGATCTTGAACAGCTTGAGCGCCACCATTTCATGCGTTTTCTTGGACCGGCCGCGAAACACGGCGGCCTGAGCGCCGTCCGAGATTTTTTCCTCGATATTGTAGTGCCCGAGTTCTTTGGTCGCTTCAATGGAGGTGCTGAGGTTGTCGGAAGTCTTTTTGCTGTCACGGGAGCCTGATGTCATGTCGACCAATGGGCTGTTGTTGGAAGGCGCTTTGTTTTCCGAATACTCGCTGACCAGCGTGCCTTCCTTGATGGTCGCGGGCACGTTGGCCGGGGACATGGCCACCGGTGGAGCGGCTGGGGGCATCATGGGCCTCGGCGGCGTTGTTTTGGCCAGCATCTCGCGGGACAGCTCGGGCAGCGCCATGGTTTCAGCCGACTCGTCCGGCACGAGCAGGGTTTCGCGGTCCGCGGGCGCTTCGATCGATACCCGCAGCAAATAGATGCCGGTTTTGATCAGATCGCCGTTCTTGAGCACCATGTCTTCCGCCGCCTGGTTATTGACCTTAGTGATGTTGGAAGTGCTCTTGTTAATCATGTGCAACCGATCATTCTGATCGAAACGGAAGTGACACTGCTGTCGCGATATGGAAGTATGCGTCAACACAATATCATTGCTGGAAGAACGCCCCATGCAAGCACCCTCCTGGGTAAACTGAAACCGGGCGCCCTGGTGGTCTCCCTCTATGACTTCCAACACAACTTTGGCCATGGGTTCGATCCTGATCGAATGCCGTTATTCGGTCAATCCTTCGCTTCGCGATATTTTTGCTGTAAAAACGACAAGAACTGCCCCACTTTTGCCATGGGCATCTTGCGCCGCCACTGCTCGACAGTGACGCCTGGTTCGTACTCTTTGACCCACCGCTTCCTCATCTCCAGGAAATTCTCGACCTCTCGGTCTTCGCTGTAATCGACGCGCGCCAGGCGCCGCACACTGCCGTCGCTGGTCTGCTCCATCTGGGTCAGGACCTTTTCCCACACTTTATTAAGCATATCGTGAAGCGGCGCGAGCATCTGAGTGACAGCGGTAATCGTCTCTTTTTTAAGTGCAAAATGTTGGGTCTGATCAATCCAGCGGCGCAAGGCCCGGACCTGATCGGCACTCTGGCGCAGTTTCTGGACGCACTCTTCCAGCATAGCGTCATCTCCATGAGCCACATACCATAATCCCTCAAGATTGCTTTCCTGGTCGCCCAACGCTTCAATTTCGCGGCGCAGGGCGGCAACCTCGTTGGTCAGCGACGTGATGAAATGGGACTGCTGACCAAACAGCATGTGACAGTAGGCATCCGCCTTGACATCCGGACCAGCCCCGGCTTGTGGAAATGGTGGCACGGGGAACGTCGCGCAATGAAGCTGCCGGCAGAGCAGGTGCATGCTGTTGGTGATTTCACGATAGTTGACTGCGACATCATCGTCTTTGCGCTGACGCCGCCATTCGAGAACCCAACTGGAGTAAGGATCGTACAGGTTGGCATCGCGCAGCATGACGTTGACATTGGTGTAGACCCGCAGACTTTCGTCCAGGTCGCCCCACTGCCCCGTAGCCTGAGCGTTGGTCAACGCGGCCACCAGTTCCTCGCGGGTGATGGCGCGCAACGGTTCGGGTTCGGGCTTGGGTTCGGCGACCCGATTGGTGGACGCTACTGGTTCAGGTCGGGCCGCAGGCTGATTGGTGGCAGGCGGAAGAACGCCCCCATTTTCCAAGTGCGGGTTCTTCTTCGGCGTTATCAACTTCCAGCAGGTAAAAAGGATGAGCGCCACAATGGCCACGATTAACATGTTGATGATCTTGAAAAAAAGCTCCTTGGTCTTGTCCCTGGGCGCCAAGTGGTCGGAACTGAGCATGAATGTATCCTGTGCTTCGGCTTCGTCGATCGGGCGGATAGCGTGCAGTTCAGAGTCTTCGGAAGGCGTCTCGATCTTGACCTGCGGCGCGGGCCGGTAATGTTGTGGTTCGGTGATCCGACCCTGATCCTCGCTCTCGACGATTTCCGGCAACTCGCCGGTATAGGTCAGTATGACGGAGGTGTTGTCCTTGCCACCCGCGTCATTGGCCGCGTCGATCAGGGCCTGCACGCCGCGCTCCAGTTTCTCGGGCCTGGTGTTCTTGATCAGGTCGGTCATCTGTTCATGGGTCAGCATTTTGGTCAAGCCGTCGGAACAGAGCAACATGACGTCGCCGGTTTCACTGGTGACCGGGGTTTTTTCCAGTTCCACGGTGTCGGCCAGGCCAATGGCCTTGGTGATGATGTTTTTGAACATTCCGGGGAGCTGTTCTTCGTCGAGATTGTAATCGGACGCCACCGAGTGATCGCGTGAAAGCTGACGCAACACTCCCTCGCGCAGGCAATAGGCGCGGCTGTCGCCGGCGTGCATCACCACGACCCGCGAGGGATTTTCCATATTGTAGACCAGGATCACGGCCGTAGTGCCGGTGCCGCGAATGCCGCGTTCCTCGGCCCAGGCGCAAATATCCTTGCTGGCCACATTGACGGCCTGCTCGATGGCCTGTATGGTTTCCTCCATGTCGGCTTCCCTGGGCAGCCTGGTCACGTGATTATAGATTGCCTCCACAGTTTTGCCGCTGGCGACTTCGCCGCCATCGGCGCCGCCCATGCCATCCGCCACGCAAAAAACGCCACGGTCCGGAAGCAGGATAATGGAATCTTCGTTGTTTTTTCTGATTCTCCCCATATCGGAGCGTCCGGCGGCGACAATGGTCGATTGCTTCATGATGGGCTTTCCTTGCTAAAAATATCCAAATCGGTAAAGGCTGGATATGAGTGGTTCAAAACGAGATGCAGGCATGTGGACGGCAAGGCGTGGCATAGCTGTTCACTGCGGCGCAAGCTGTCGGGGCGCTGGGTTCGAGGTTTCAAGACAGCGCCTCCTCGGGCAAAGGCTCCTCTGCCTCTTCAACTTGCGCCGACTGCGATGCGTCAGCTTTGCGGCGCTTGAGAAATTCCTTGGCCAGCTTTTGGTAGGCGATGGATCCGGCGTTATGCCGGTCATAATCCATGATGGCCACGCCATGACTCGGCGCTTCGCCCAGACGGATGGTGCGCGGGATCATGGTGTTGTATACTTTTTCGGCAAAATATTCGCGCACTTCCTTGACCACCTGCTGGGCTAGGTTGGTACGGCCGTCGTACATGGTCATCACAATGCCTTCGATCTCCAGATCAGGATTGGCCTTGCTGTCACGCAATTGTTGCACCAGGCGGGTGATCACCGAAAGCCCTTCCAGGGCAAAATATTCGCATTGAATCGGCAAAATCACCCAATCCGCCGCGGTCAACGCGTTCATGGTCAGAATCCCCAGCGAAGGCGGGCAATCCAGAAAAATATAATCGTAGCGTGCGCTGTGCAGCACATCGCGCAACGCTTCTTTGACCCGGTGCAGGTAATTATCGCTACGCGCCACATCCACTTCGGCGCCGGCCAAGTCCACCTCCCCGGGCACGATGTCCAGGCGCTTGTAGCGTGTTTCCTTGATGCGGTTCTCCAGCGCCTCCTCGCCCAGGATCGCGCTGTAGATGCTCTGTTCCGGCACCTTTTCCAGACCCAATGCACTGGTCGCATTGGCTTGCGGATCAAGGTCGATCAACAAAACTTCCTTGCGCAAAGCAGTCAGGCCGGCCGACAAGTTCACCGCTGTGGTGGTCTTTCCCACGCCGCCTTTCTGATTGGCCAATGCAATAACTTTTGTTCCCATAGGCAATATTTCTTCTCTTTCACCTTTTGCAAAGTCTCAACATTAGTTCAGAGACCCTCAAAAAACAAGTACTAAGGCGCGAATATTTAATGGCTCCACACCATACATGTCGCTCTGATCATAGTATGCCTCTTTGGCGTTCAAGATGCAAGATGTCAATTGGGAATCCATATGCAAATTACAAATTCCACCCGCCACCCGCCCCGCGCCATTTTTTCCCGTTTTGTGTTTGCCCTTCAACCGGCGCATGGCGTAGTATAACATGTCTTTTTAATCTTATATCAGGAAAACAGCATGAACACAGAACCGTTTCCACAAGATTTTCTGTGGGGTGCGGCCACTTCTTCATACCAGATCGAGGGTGCCTGGAACGAGGATGGCAAAGGGCCTCATATCTGGGATGCCTATACCATGATCCCAGGCAAGATCCGCGACGGGTCCGACGGTCGCGTTGCCGTGGATCATTATCATCGCCTGGAAGAAGATGTCGCGCTGATGAAGGCGATCGGGCTCAAGGCCTATCGCTTTTCCATCTGCTGGCCGCGTCTGCTGCCACGCGGCACGGGCGAGGTGAATCCCAAAGGCGTAGCGTTCTACAACCGGTTGATCGACGCCCTGCTCGATGCCGGCATCGAACCCTGGCCCACGCTCTATCACTGGGAAATGCCGCTGGCCTTGGAAATGGCTTACGGTGGCTGGCTCTATCCCGGCATACCCGAGCTTTTTGCCGCGTTTGCCGGCGTCTGTTTCGACGCTTTTGGCGACCGTGTGCGCAACTGGATAACGCTCAACGAAAGCAACGCCATTGCCACCTGCGGCTATGCCTACAACGTGCACGCGCCCGGCCGCATTGCGCGACCGGACAGCGAGCCGTTCTGTTGCGGACATAACCTGCTACGCGCCCATGCGCTGGCTGTGAACCTGTATCGCAAGAAATACCAGCCGCGCCAAAACGGTCGTATCGGCGTGGCCCACAACACGATTTGGCCTGAACCGAAAACCGCGTCCGAAGCTGACCAGGCCGCGGCCAGGCGCTACCTGGATTTCTACCTCGGCTGGTTCAGCGAACCGTTGTGCAGCGGCGATTACCCGCCCATCATGCGCGAGATGCTGGGCGAGCGCCTGCCCGTTTTTTCCGCGCACGACCGCGAACTGCTCAAAGGCTCCATCGATTTTCTCGGCCTGAACCACTACTTCTCGTTCCTGGCGTCCAGCCCCAGTGAAACGCACATTGCCAGCAGCGATTATAAAGGTCCCGGCAACTTCAACGAGACCCTTCAGGTCGTGCTCGAGGACGTACAGGACCCGATCCTGCCGTCCCACGGATGGGGCAGCGTCTGGCCCGAAGGCTTTGCCAAGCTGCTCTGCGCTGCCAGCGAAAGGTACGCCGCGCCGCCCATCGTGATCACGGAGAACGGCTATGCCACGCCCTCGTGCGCGGAACCGGAAGCGCTGCGCGACGCGGACAGAATCACCTATTTACGCGAATACCTGAGCGCCTGCCACCGGGCTATCCAGCGCGGCGTCAACCTGGAAGGCTATTTCCTCTGGTCGCTGATGGATAATTTCGAGTGGGGCCAGGGCTATACCTCGTCGCTGGGCATTTGTTACGTGGATCGGTCTTCCCAACGCCGTGCGCTCAAGGATTCGGCGATCTTTTATCAGGATGTGATCCGTACCAATCGGATCGGAGCGGAATGAACCAAGCAATATAAGGAAACTCAGGATGAATATACTCTATTTTGTGGTCCATGACATCGGCAAACACATGGGCTGTTACGGCGCCCCCATAGCCACACCCAACCTGGATGCGTTTGCAGCCGAATCCGTGCGCTTTAACAGCACGTTCTGCAATGCGCCGGCCTGCTCGCCCTCGCGCTGTTGCGCCATGACCGGCCGCTATGCCCACACCAGCGGCGGCATCGGCCTGGCGCACATGGGCTGGCCGCTGCCCGCTGGCGAGCAGACCATCATCGACTATTTTAACGCAGCCGGCTACGAGACCATCCACAGCGGCATGGAACACGAACGCCATCCGGGCATGAACCGTTACCAAGTGGATATGCAGGAGGACTGGGACGATTTCAACACCGCCACCGGCGTGGACAAAGCACTGGCCTACCTGGCCAAACGCGACCGGAGCAAACCCTTTTATCTCAACATCGGCTCCCAGCAACCTCACCGCAGCACATGGAGCAGGCCCGACAGTATGTACGGCGGTCCAGTCCCGCCCGAAGACGTCTATATCCCGCCCTATATGCCGGACACGCCGCGGCGGCGCGAAATTTTCGGTCAGTTCCAGGCCGCCATCCGCTATATGGACCAGCATTTCGGTCGTCTGCTCGAAGGGCTCAAGCGCCTGGATCACGACCGCGACACGCTGCTCGTTTTCACCACTGACCACGGCATAGGCGGACCGCGCAGCAAGGGCACGCTTTACGACCGTGGCGTGGAGATCGCGCTGCTGATGCGCCTGCCCGAATCGCGCATGGCCGGCGCCACCTGCGATCATCTGGTGCAGAACATCGATTTTGCACCCACCCTGATCGAGGCTGCCGGCGTCCCCTGCCCAGCCCAGATCCAGGGCCGTTCGTTCTGGCCGCTCCTCAGCGACGACGCTTACGAACCCCACGAAGAGATCTTTCTCGAACGCAATTTTCACGGTGAATGGCGCGTGCCCAGCAGCCTGGAGAGCGGATATGCCGACCGCTTCGATCCCATGCGCGCGATCCGGACCAACGACTACCACCTGATCCGTAGGTTCGACCCGACCATCAAAGGCAGTCCCTGGCTGCCGCTGGAACGGGACGTCTGGGCCAACGGACCGACCGACCTGTTCGGCGATCCGCTATTGCGCAAACCCAGACCGGAATACGAGCTTTATCACGTACGCCACGACCCGCAGGAATTCGTCAATGTGGCTGAGCGCCCCGAGTTCCGCCATGTACGTGCCGACCTTGACGCACGCCTGACGCAATGGATGGAGCAGACCGACGACTTTATCCTGCGCCAGGAAACGCCTCAGCGCTATGAAGCGCCCGGCTGGGGGCCGTGGGATTCAAAAATATCATGAGCCCCCTGCTGACTGGGACATTTGGCAGCGCCAAACCTTGGTGTTTGTACATTTAAAGGTGGCGTCAGCCTGCCTCGACGGCGTGGTTACGATAACATTGACGTTGAATTGATGATGCAAACCAGCACTGAATTCGGGCCGCCGTGGTCGTGCCCAGCTTGCCGGTGTAATATTCACCCTGGGCCAATTGTACAGCAAAAGGATCGTGCAACTGGGCTATTACGACGAGATCCTGGAGTTCGCGATAATTTATTGTCGAAAAGGATTGAATATTCAGCGCCAACTTGCATTAACTGGAAGAACGTTTTTTTACGATCCGCTGGACGCGGTTCATGTTCTAAAATACACAAAGAGAGAAGGCATAGATATGAAAGCAAACGAAAATCAGCATTCACCCGCAGGAAAGTGGATCTCATACCGTTCGGAAATCAAGCTTCTGGACTGCACCATTCGCGACGGCGGTTTGATGTGCGACCATAATTTTGACCAGGATCTGGTCAAGGCCGTTTACGCCACTAACGTGGCCGCCGGCATCGATTACATGGAATTGGGATATAAAGGCTCTAAGAAGATCTTCGCGCCCGACCAGTTTGGCGACTGGAAATTCTGCGAAGAGGATCAGATACGCAAGATCGTAGGCGAGAACGATACGGATCTCAAACTCAGCGTCATGGCCGATGCCGAGCGCTGCAACTACAAGGAAGACATTCTGCCTCGCGACCAGAGCGTACTGGATCTGATTCGCGTGGCCTGCTACATCCACCAGATCCCAATGGCGCTGGACATGATCAAGGATGCCCACGACAAGGGATACGAGACCACGATCAACCTGATGGCCATCTCATGCGTACAGGAACGAGACCTGGACGAAGCTTTGGAAATGCTGGCCAAAACCGAGGCAGAGACCATTTACCTGGTCGACAGTTTTGGTTCGTTGTACAGCGAGCAGATCGTCTACCTGACCCAGAAATACCTCAAATATATCGAAGGCACGAACAAGCAGATCGGCATGCACGCGCACAACAACCTGCAATTGGCGTTCAGCAATACGATCGAATCCATGATCGTAGGCGCCAACATGCTTGACGGCAGCATGGCCGGGCTTGGCCGCGGCGCGGGCAACTGTGCGCTGGAATTGCTGGCCGGCTTCTTGCACAACCCAAAATTCAAAATCCGTCCCATCCTGGAGTGCATCCAGAAACACATCGAGCCCATGCGCAAGGATCTGCTCTGGGGCTTTGACATCCCGTATATGCTCACCGGCTTCCTGAACCAGCACCCACGCGAAGCGATCAAGTTCAATGCTTCGTCCGACCGCGGCGACCTGATCAAATTCTTCGACATGATCAACGAAGAAGAATAGTCCTGGCAGCGTAAGCGTCCCGTTGGTAGCAGGGGCTCCCGCCCCTCAGCTTTCCGCAAGCCAAAGCCACTCGCAGCACGATTGCTTCGCACGGCTGCTTAGGGTCCACAGAACCCTTAGATTAACAATTCGCAAACCGCTTTTTTCATTTCTTTAGTACAGACTGTTCATCGATTTAAGGTTTATTATATATAGCGATGGCATCCTGCTTTCCCTTCGCACGGGCCATCTTGACGGAACGTTCATCGGTTATCGTTTCGAGGCCTACGAAGCCGCTAACGGCAAACCGATCTGGAACAAAGACGTCAAAGGAAAAGACATACGCACCCCTGAGTTATAGCAAGAACATGCAGGCCGCCCATCCGGCCATTGTGCAGGGGCGCATCAACGTGGCGTATGACAACGAAATTGCCGTGGCGCTGATATTTTCCTTGCGTATGGCAACGCTTGGGACTGGTTTGAAAAATAGCGCCGAATGGTACGCTGGGTCTAGTGTGCAAAATGTGCATATAACGGGAGATATGCACATGCGCACATTCTGCACCTCGGTTTCATTTGCGGGGTGACGGATCGGCGTATACAATCATTGAATGCGCCCAACCTATACACTTTCTTTCTGCCAAATAATGGGATGATCCAGTATTCCCTGCGCTTGAACACGATAGGATCGGCTGAATTGGTCGTCACTGGTGTACCATGAATGAGGCACTTCCATGCGGTGGTCCGGATTGGCGTTATGCAGCGGGCCAAACGCATTGCAGCGCGATCCGAGGGCCGTGAAGCGCAGTTGCAGCGTGCCGGCGGCATGGACGCCGCAGGAAAAACGCTCGCGCTCTTCCAGGATATACCCGGCCACCTCTCCGTTCACCGTCAGCTCGACAGCGTGGGCGGCAAAGCACGGCGTCTGTGCGATCAGTTCACCGCCCGGATGCTCGAAATCCAGATCATAAGCCGTGTTCCCTGCGTAAAAAGGCCGTCCCTGCTGACCGATATCACCCCACACCAGCATCTGTTCAGACGGGTACAAATAGGTTTCGGAGCCACGCAAACGCACGGCGAAATCACCGAGCAGATAGCACCATTCCAGCCCTTGATGTGTACCGAACGCCAGACGCAAGGTCAGTTCATGCGTACCGGCGACGAGGTCGGGCAGGCGCCAGCAGCGCAGGTCGCGATCCACCCACCACCCCGTGTTTTCAACCGGCGCCGGTTGCCCGTCCAGCCAGATGGTCTGTGGCGTTTGTTCACACACAAGTTGCGGCGCGGTACAGGCGCATTCACAGTGGATGGTTAAGCGCAGGTCGACATGGTTGCGCACAGTTTGCGGGGGTATGCACCAGGGCTGGGCCACGGCGGGCGGTAAATCTAATTGATCGCGCAAAGCATGATCGAGCAGCAACAGATCCTCGCATGTGTCCCAGGCGCCGTTGTCCAGACGCCATTGGCCGTGATCGAGAACGAGCACGTTGGGTTCGTCAAATGTCACCCGTTTCGGTTGATCGAGTCGCTGCATCTTCCAGGTTGGCAGTGTGATCGGATCAAGCTGTGCGCATGCTGCCTGGGCAGGGCGGAGTCGCAACAGCAGTGATCCGTTGATCGGCATGTCGAATGGGATTTCCGTCCAGTTATGGTCGTGGCGACAGGGGCAGGTTGAAACGAGGCCGCGCTGCGTGTCGAGGGTATCCACGCGCCAGAGTCCGCGACAGCGCAGGTTCGCGCCGTGCAGGTTACGAGCCTGCACCTCGTTGGAGCGGTTACATAGAAAAACCAGGCGCTCCTGCTCGAGTTCACGCACATGACCACAGAGCCAGGGGAATTGCCCGCTGGTGGCAACAGCGACCTCGATATCGCGCAAGGGCGCCAGGGTGTCCATGAGCAAGCGCCGGTCCCAGGGCAGCTTTTCAGCTTGTGCCGCCAGCGTTTTACCCGCGTCACTGGGCGCACCGCACAGCAAATCAGGGGTGCGGCCCATGACCAGCACACGCCCACCAGCTTCCCGCAGACGTTCACAGAGCGCAAGAGTGGCAGGCCGAACCGTGCTCAGATCGGGCAGCAGCACAGCTTCATAGCGCATGGCACCCACTTGTACTTTGCCATCAGCGGCTGGTCCGAGTAACTCATCCAACAAGCTTTCGGCGATAAAATCAAAATCCACCAACCCGCCGATCAACCAGTCACTCAACTCGGCGAACCGTTTCTCGCGCTCCTCGAGGGCTACCGCATGTTCGGCGATTGGTCCCATTTTGATCCAGGCACTTTCCAGCGGATGGATTACGGCCAGCCGGATCAGCGGTCGGCCGCGGGTCAGGGCATAGCCCAGCCGTGCAAAATGGTCTTCGATGCAGCGGTAGGCGCGCGCCCAGGGAGCATGGCCGTCAATGGGTTGCGGGAAATCACGTTTGGCTGCGCCGGCCATGGCATACCAGGCCAAGTGCGGTACGCGCTGGTTGGCGCCGAGTGCATATTGCCAATCGCCCTGCCGTTTGTGTCCGATCAACGGCCAATCCCAGCGGTTCACACCGTATAACTCGGTGATCACCCGTTCACGGCCGAACTGATGCGCCACACTGGAGGCCTGCTTGAGCGTATTGGGTTCCCACCAATCACAAAGCATATCCACACCCGGCAACTGCATCGGCGCCAGTGCGCGCATTACATCGGCATCGATCAGGATTTGACTGGTCAAGCGATTCTCGGCGCACATATGGCCCGTCATGGGCAGACCGTGCTCCGCGCACCAGGCCGCGGGTACACCGGTCCAGGCCGTGGCGAAACGCTGTCCGATATGGTTGAACCAACGCCAGCGCATAACCAGGTCGTGCGTATCGACCGTGTCCCAAAGCAATGCGGGAAGCTCGTTGAGCAAGTCTTGATCGTACGCCTGCAACCACGTAGTGGGTAGGTCGTCGGTCCAGAAAATGCTGATCGTACTTGGTTCCGCTGCCGAAATCCAACGGTTCTCGAAACGGCCCTGATGCCCGATTTGGGGTTCATCGCTGAAAATAAAAGGGATCGTCTGGCCAAACGCTTCGCCGAGACGGGCGCGATAGCGCTCATGAGTCAATTCGACAAACCGCTGCATGGCCGCGCCATTCAGCGCATCCACGCAGGTGTAGCCGTTCTGGCGCCAACTGCGTGTTACGTGACGCGACCAAGCGGCCCAGCATTCTGCGCCAGGTTCGACCATCTCCTGTTCGTTCAAGCGATGCCATTCAACGAGCCGTCCATCCTCAGCGCGCCGCAACACCCAGCGCGCCAACCTGGCAGCGGGTCCCGGCAGGCCGATAACGTCGCCGCCCGGCGCAGGTTCCTGGGCATCGGGCATGATCAGGCACTCGCGCTTACGAAAGGCGGGATTGCACGTCACAAAGCCGCCCGCATGTCCGGAGGGCCACTGATCCTCGTCATACAGAGGTAATAGCAATCCCAGTTCGCTGGCCTTGTTATGGGCATGCTCGATGCAGTCCATAAAGCGCGAGCCCAAATACTCATCTTGCAGTCCCATCCGTGCATGGGGCATGGCGCCGCCCAGTCCCATGCGGGCAAAAGCAGTCAGTTGTTCGCTGATCCGCTCTTCATCGAGTTTCCCGTTCCAGGCCCAGAAAGGACAGCCGCGATAGGCGGTGTCAGGCTGCTTGAATTCGTCTTCGTCCATCTATCTCATTCCTTCTTTTTACTTTATAACGTGTTCTCATTGAACGATGATTATGGAAACAACCCACCAGACAAAGCGCAAACAACCATACTATTTGAGCACCGTACACGCGGATTTGAGATGGGGAGTTCTCTGTGTTCATAGTTCACGTTTATAGTGTTGCGTGAGTAAGGCTTGCAAGCAAGCTGTTGTGAAAACCATGCCGTGTGAAACTCGACACCGGTTATGCTTGTGTGTTAGCGTCTCGACACTATGCAAACAGCTTTGGCAAATCGTGTATTTATGGAACAGCCTCACTCTTCCGACCTGGAAGATGTGCGTGTAGTGGCTGTGTGCTATAATCCGCAGAAACGCAATGCCTGTGAAGATAGGTGCGCACATTATATTATGGCGGTCATCCTGCATGGCGAAGGTGTGTTTGGACCGGTCGAATCTCTTGACCCGTGGCGACTGAACCCTCCCTGTGTCTGTTTTATACCGCCCTTTGTGCGACAGCGCAATGCGCCAGACCACGGTTCGCAATGGGATTACCGGCCCATGGTCCTCGACGGACCACGGGTTCGGGCATGGATCCGATACGGCTGGTTTCCGGCTGATAGCATGCATATATCTCTGGCGCATCCGGAACGATTCGTAAGCGTTCATCAATCCCTCATGCAGGCCCTGCATACGGGCGATCGGCGTCTTTTGGATGAGACGAAAAACGAGCTGGAACGGGCCCTGTTGACACTTCACTATGACAGGATACAAGCAGATGACGTCTTTTCGCAATCCGAGGAACGGGTTCATATTCTACACGAAATCGTCCGCTCCTGGCGTGCCCATCCCGAGAGTGAAGTCGACCTGCGCCTCACCGCGGCGGACTTTCATTTAAGCTATCACTCGTTTCGACGAATGTTCAAAGAACATTACGGTGTCGCGCCGTATGAATATCTGCAACGCCTTCGGATCGAGCATGCCAGTTACATGCTTTTGCGCAAGGAATTATTAATCAAAGAAGTCGCCTATGCCTGCGGTTTCACCAACCTGGATTCGTTCCGTCGCACGTTCCGCAGGATCAAGAAAACATCACCTTCCGCTTATCAACGACAATTGCTGGGATTGGTCAACTAGACCTGAATAAAAAGCGAAGATTTTGTCGCTAATTTTAGGACTAGATGAGCTTGGCGGCAGTCTTCCATTACCGTGATCACTGCCTGCACGATCATGGCTGGGCAAAGAACACCCGTAGTGCTCACCCATCATGAACGCCTGCGATATCAAGTTCCCGCGCCGGTTGACCGGGGAAACCATGCTGCGCGCATGCGTTTGGCGAGGCCCCCGAAGAACACGCCAACTACCTCATGATGTATCAGTTCTACCGCGAGTTGATTGCCGGCGCGGAACGCCGCGCTTCTTCGCTGGGCTACTATATCCTGCTCATCGGGAATCCGGAAGCCGGCAACCTGTTTGACGCCACCTTGGATATGCTGGACACCCGGCGCGTGGATGCGCTGGTTACGTTTGGGGTCGAGCTTTGCGAGCGTCTTTCGGCGCGTCATGGGTGGGGGTGGTCCTCCGAGTTGGCGGCTGAGGTGGTGGTTTTGTTCGAGTGAGTGTCGCGGGGTTGCGGTTAGGGGAGGGGACACGGCATGCCGTATCCGAGCGGAGTTGGGCGGTTTTCGGGTTTATTTTGGTTTTGAACAGTTTACCGGTGGTGTTGTTCAAGGTCAGGGCGTCGAATTTTTTCAGATTTTACGGTATGAAGTTGTCAAGGTTGTTGCTGGCCATTGGCTCGTACGCGCCCGTTTTTCGTTCCCGGCGACTCGAAGGATTTGTTGCCATGGGATGGAACGGTGGGAGATGCACCCTCCTCGAAATTGCGTAACCGTTCACGGGACCGAGCTACACACCAGAATCGGACGGAACTTTGTCGCGAACTTTGTCGGAGCTTTGTCGCGACAAAGATTGGGACAAAGCTCGCGACAAAGATTGAGACAAAGCTTGGGACAAAGAGGAAATCACCCGGAAAATCCTGAAGCGCTTAACCGTAATCGTTCAGGCCTGAGAAATTCTGGTTTTACTGGGATTTAAACCGATAATAGCGGCAGGGCAGATTCGTACATTGCGCATCGAACCAGGAGTATGAGACATTGGTAGCCTCAAAGGAGTAGAGGGTTTGCCAGGATACTCCATATAAGAGATTGGTTCGGCCCTCGATAATATACCTTGTGCCAGTATTGAGATTGTTCAACGTCATACCAGATGAGATATCGGGACTGATCAGGCTGAAAGACAAGGCTTGAGCGGCACATTGGATGGTTAGTTTAGGCCGTTGAGTTTCTGTCGGGAATTGAGATGAGCGGAAATCGCGAATCGTCCAGTCGCCATTTGTCGGGATTATGATCAATCCATAATTATCACGTCGGCCATTGATCCAGTCATCGACCAAAGAGGTGATGTTGAAGGAGATCCAGGAATCAGCGGTAGCGGGCAATGATCGAGCGTAAGCAGGAGAGATCGAGTAATCTGCGCCTGGACTGTTCCAAGGCTCAGAAGGATTCGCTTCAATCCAGGAGACGCCGACATGATTGCTGGCCCACACATCATAGCCAGTACCTTCGGTCCAGGAGCGAGTTAGGGGATAGCACCCGACACTCATGGGATTGGAATCCCCAACGTTATATAAATAGAGATCGAGTGTTGCTGACGATATGGAACCAGCAGGGACCGATGCGAGGTCAAAATAGAGCATGAGGCGATAATGTTCGTAATCACCATCTGCCCGATACAGTGAGAGGTCTTCCGAGCCACCATTGTTGCCATATTGTGCGGAGGTTGAACTTACGATAAACGAATCCCGGCAACCGGAATAGGTAGCGTTGTTCTGAAAAGTGTATGTGGTCGTATTCGAAGACGATCCCCCGGAGATGGTTGCAAGATCTCGAGCAGTGCTGGATGCAGCGGTCCAGTTATTGGAATTGTCGCAGGCAAAAGCGGCATAGTAATAGGTTTGGCCTGCAGTCACAGCACTATCTGTATAGGAGGCGGCCCTGCCGGAATAAATACGTGAACCTTGGGTCGGAGAGGAGGCATAACCGGAAGTTTGGCGTTGAACGACGGTTAACGACCAATCGGCATCCAATGGATTGGTCCAAGCGAGCTGCACCTGACTTCCATCATTGGTGGCAGAAAAACCGGTAATAGGTCCTGGGGGTGTGGTATCGCCATCCGGGGAGCCCCCATGACCAAAAGCGGTCCATGCAGCATCGAGAAAAGAGGAAAACAGGGGTGTCGCGACCGCATTGGCCGCGTCATTGGGATGAGAATCGGTATCATCATAAGGATATACAGGTTCGTATTCGGCCCGAAGATAATTGGCTTGTGCATGTCCAACTGGATTGGCCCAAAGACTGAAAAGATCGAAGACCACCACATTATTGGCTCCTGGATGACTTGATTGGTAACTATTGAGCCATGTATTCGTCAACCAGGTGCTGAATGTGCGCATACGAGCCATGTTGGCTGCACTGGCGTCTGGATACGTGGAGCGCACAGGGGGGGGAGTCAATAACACAAACAGAATATTGGTATTAGCGGCAAAGATGTCCTCCAGGGGTTGATACACATAACCGGTCCAGTTGGTATAACGACCGCCGGGGCCATTGGCGTGACGGTATATGGCCTGATAGTTGGCCAAGGTCTGTTCACCTTCATCAAAAATAGGTGTACCAGGCGCTGTACCATCGGATTGAATGTTACTGTTGGGATAACAGCTTTTGAACATGATGATCCGATTGATCCCATTCGCACACTCGTGGGTCAGCAGATGTTGCAAGTAATCGTTGAACCATAGGATCCAGTGGCCCATATTTGTATTGTCACCCGGCATTCCGCCCAGAGAATCCGTACGCCCGCTATCATTGGCAATGACTGTGAGATAGTAAATATCGTTGCGTTCATCGATATAATCTTTGGCCAGAAGCTCTGCGTGTAGACTATGGGCCAACCAATTTGTGCCCACAGAATGATGAATGAACAAGAGATCATTCTGCGCCTTGCAGGTTAAGCAAAAAAACAAGCCCAAGATACTCGAGGACAAGAAGATCGATCTAACATAGCGTTGCAACTTCATATATTTTTCCTTTAAAATTTAAAACTTAAAAAGTATATTCATTATTTATTATTATTAATCCGGCACGCATCTATGTGACATTATGCTTGTACATTATGCTAGCATGT